>CAWJQC010000001.1:0-48809 GCA_963844965.1 uncultured bacterium
GTGAACTGCATCGTTCAGCTCTACGATCCTCAGAACGGCACGTCATACTATTCGCTTGCGAACGGCAGCAGCAGCGGTTCTATAACCGTTGGTGCGTCCACGTCCGCGACGTCCACTGCGACCAGTACATTCCCGGTAACCATCAACAGTTTGGCTGTCGCTACGACAACGGCGATTGCGAGCGGTACTACCGCAGCGGTCATAGCTCGGACATCGCCGCCGCCATTAACGCGTCAACCACAGCTCTCGGCGTTACTGCGTCCGCATCAAACAACGTAATTACGTTGGCGCAAAATACGCCGTCAACAAGCAACATCACCGTTACCGGTGGTGCAACGCTCGCTGGTCTGGCGATGACGTATGTGAACATCACTGGTGTTGCTGGAAGCTACCTGTCCTTCAACCTTAACGGCTACACGGTCTCTGCCGGCACATCCAAGAGCTTCAACCTTCGTTTGAACTCAACCGGTGGTACTGTATCTGCTGGCAGCGGCGTCTCGGTTACTTTAGCCGCGACGATCTCTTCCGCCAGCAACATCACCTGGACAGACGCCTTGGATAGCTCAGCTGCTTCTAACCTGAATATCCAGGCAAGCACTATTCCAGTGTCTATCCAGTCGGTTTCGTACGCGCAGGGAACGTAGTGATTGTCTGATCGCGAGCAAGTAACTTGAGATTATTTGCGAGCAGCAAAACCCCCGCCTTGCGCGGGGGCTTTGCGTTGCTCGCCAACAATCCCGTAATTCAATTGTAATTCGGTGGTAATAGTAATTAATAATTCAATGGTAATACGATTGTAATTCAGTGGTGATTCAATTCAGTGGTAATTCAGTTGTAATTCCATAGTAATTCAGTAGAATTGAGTAATGAAACTCGACGATCTTGAAGTTTATAAACTGGCCGGAGAAATTTCCGACGAGTCATGGTTGATTTACGAAAAGTTAAATTGGCGCGACAGGAAAATTATAGGAGATCAGTTTATCCGCGCCGTGGATTCTATTGCCGCCAACATAGCTGAGGGCTTCGGCCGTTTTCATTACCTGGACAAAAATAAATTTAACTATAACGCACGCGGTTCGCTATTTGAATCAAAGCACTGGACGAGTTCACTCTTTAAAAGGAATTTAATAACCAAGAAACAATTTGATTCCTTGGACCATAAACTTAATAATTTAGCCGTCAAACTAAACAACCTTATCGTTTCCACGCGGCGTCAATTGAGTAAATAATTACCACAGAGTTACTATTACCATTGAATTACTACCGAATTACTACTGAATTACTTTATTACCATGTCCTCAAAGTCATTGCTTAGAATTATAAAAATTCTTATTTTCGTCGTTGTAATTGGAACGCCGTTTTTTTATGTAAAACAAACCGTTTTCCCCTTCACCATCTCCAAGATGGCTTTTTTTCAGTCGCTTGTGGAGTTTATATTTTTCCTTTGGCTTGCGCTCGTCCTCCCAAGTTTTGTCGGCAAAAATTTGGGAGGACGAGCGATTTCCGACAAAAAATATCGCCCGCGCCGGACGCCGGCCCTTCTGGGTCTCGCGGCGTTTCTTGCCGTTTTGGTTTTCACGGCGGCTCTAGGCCTCGACCCTTGGCGCAGTTTCTGGTCAACATATGAGCGGACGTTCGGAGTTGTTACTTTTTTGCATTTAGGGGCACTGGCCCTTGTTCTTTCCGCGATTTGGTCGGAAATTCCCTGGAAGAAACTTGCTTATTCTTCGATTGTGACCTGCGCGATCGTTGACATCATCGCCGCCTTGCAATTATGGAAGCCGGCCTTATTGCTCAATGAGGGTGCGATTAACAGAGCCGGCTCCACGTTTGATAATCCGTCGTTTCTGGCCGGTTACGTTTTGTTCCATGTTTTCCTTTGTCTCTATGTTCTATTTACTTTGAAGAGAGGAGAGGATCTCCGAGCCGGTGGGCAGCGCTCGTCCAAGAATCTTTGGATAGGCATTGTTCTTTTTGTTATTCTCGTATTGAACGTCGTCACCATTTTTATAACGCAGACGCGCGCAGCCATTTTGGCTTTGGTTGCCGGCTTTTTTGTTCTATTTTTGTTCTTTGCCTTTCGGCCGCCAGATAACGAATGGCTGCCGGGTTTTTTGAAAAAAAAGTGGTTCTACGCCGCCGTCATCGCGGTCATCGTTTTGGGCGGCGCACTGTTTTGGTTCACGCGCGACAGCGCGGTTTGGGCGCAAGTTCCCGGACTCGGGAGATTCCGCAATATTTCCCTCACCGGCGGCGACACTTTGCCCAGAGTCATCGCCCTTAGCGCGGCTTGGCGCGGATTTTTGGACAAGCCGTTCCTGGGTTGGGGATGGGAGAATTTCAATATTGTGTTCAATAAGTATTACGACCCGCGGTCTTTGGAGTTCAACTATGAAGAAACGAGATTTGATAAGCCGCACAATTTTTTCATGGAATATTTGGTTGCCGGAGGCGTTCTCCTCGCGCTCGGATTTTTGGTTATGCTCGGCATTTTGATATACGAGGCGCGGCGGCACAAAGAAAAACTTTTTTACCCGCTATTTTTGGCGGCGATTGTCGCCTACTTGGTCCAGAACCTGTTCCTTTTTGACACGCTCGGTCCGGCACTCATGTTTTTCGCGCTTTTCGGATACATGGACGGTTATTATGCCAAAAGCAGCGAGGAAAGGCCGGAAAAGGAAGCGCAAACACGGATACCGACAAAGGTCAGCGGGCTTATGCTTGCGGTGTGCGCGCTTGTCGCTCTGGTTTTTGCGTATCAGTTTAATTTCCTGACCGTTGAGGCGTCTTATTATGAGTGGCGTGCTTTTAATGATTTTTTCGGAGGGAAACAGCAGAATGCCATAGAGGATTTCAAGACCACTTTGAGTATTTGGAGTCCGTATAGATGGAATTTCGGCAGGGATTTCGCCGCGAACGTTATAATGGCTTATTTTTACAATCAAGGCGCGGTGTCCGACAACGAGGCGCTTCTCGCTTTGAGCGCTATGGAAGAAGCGCGGGATGAGCATCCTCTTGATGCTTATAATCACTATGCGCTCGTTGACATGTACAATGAGGTTTCGGACATTGACATCGCAAAATACACGGCTTTAGCGGAGAAAGAAGCGGCAACGGCGCTCGCTTTGAGCCCGAACCGGCAGGAAGTTTATTTTTCTCTCGCGAAGACGAAACATATCGAGGGCGACGACAAGGCGGCACTTGAACTCGCGAAGCGCGCCTTGGATTTGGACCCGAAGGTTCCCGACGCCCATTTCTACTACGGCGTGCTTCTGTTCTCGACTGGAGATCAAGCCGATGGCTATGCGGAAGTGAAGGAAGCGATCTCTTTGGGAAGAGAGTGGAAAAACTTTTACGAACCGAGAACGATTGCCGGATTTTTCGGCGATTTTGACCCTCCGAAACATTTGGATGAGGCTATAGACCTTTATAAAACGGCGCTTTCCATGCAACCTGACGATTTGGAAACGCAGATAAAACTCGGAGTTGCCTATTATTTCAAAAATGACTTTACCGACGCGCGCGATTACTTGAGTAAGGCGGCGACAAGATTCAACTTCAGAAGCAGTCCCGAGTTCGCCGAATTCAAGCCGATTCTGAACCAGTTGGGAATAAATTATTAATCGATTAGCCGGCGGCTGATTGGGTGGTTTCGCCGGAGATTCCCGATTTTGCTATAATAAACATACTTGAAACCAACAAAGGTCGACGCGACATAAAGCAAAGCGCGAAGCGCGAACGGCGGATCGATCCGCTTCACGATTTGCTGTAAGCAATTATTATGACAAAAGCAGAATTAGTGGAGGCCGTGATGAAAGCGGCTGGCATTGAAACCAAGGTGGCCGCCGAGAGGTGCGTTGACACGGTTTTCGACACGATTGTGAAAACCATGAGCCGCGGCGAGGAAGTCGCCATAACGGGCTTCGGTACTTTTCGGGTTGCCAAGCTCGCCGCTCGCCAAGGAAGGAATCCAAAAACAGGCGAGACGATTCAGATCGCGGCTTCGGTAAAACCCAAATTCCGCGCCGGCAAGGTTCTGAAAGAAGCTGTTAAATAAGATGTTCCCCGGCTTGCGTTCGGCGTCTGCAGTTTCTCGCCTTTGGAGCACCGGCAAAAAGCAATTCCCCCGATCCAAGTCGGGGGAATTTGTCTAGAACCCATCTCAAAAATACTTTCAGGTCGCGTTGCGAGAGATTTTCTCGTATTCGCAAGGCTTGGCGAGGGAGCTGTGCTTGATGCACTGCGACCGAGCCGTAACGCAGCGGGACGAGAAAATCTCCGCAACCCTTCGGGATGCGGTAAATCGTGCGCAGCACCGTGTCGCTTCGGACTCGGAGTACCGCAGAGGGTACACCTTCGTCCTTACTCCTTGTTCTGCGCACGATTTGCCAGTATCGCGACCGAAGGTATTTTCGAGATGGGTTCTAAGATGATTTACTGATCATTCCTGAGATATCTAGGAGATTCTTGTAGGTTGAGGACAAAAAATCAAGCGAAGATTTTATGTGATTAGAAGATTCATCCGGCGGGGCAAATGTGCCGAGATCAGTTTCGGCAGTTTCGTTTTCCTTGAGAGCGCTGCCGAAGTTGACTTGCGCCTCATTCCAAAGATTTTGTATTTCGTCGTTGTCCACTATCTTCAACAGCGCCATCGTCGCTGAAACTTGATTTATCCTCGTCTGGGCTGATTGGAACAACGCCTGATTGTTGGCCCAGATAATGAGATTGTTCGCGTTTTGGGCCGCCGGTTTGTAGTTTCCGTCACGCCACTCGCCGATAACTTTGGCGAAATCCTTGCTGCCTTGAAGCCCAAGATCGTTTATTTTTGATTTCTGGAGCGTCAAGTAATTCTCGGCATTATCAAGCTGGCTCATGAGTTGGCTTTCAAGATGCTGTATGGCGGGGTCGCTTACAGTTACGCCGCTCAAATCTGTTTTCACGCTAGTGACCTCTTCTATGGCGCAATCCATCGTTTCTCCAAGCAGTTCTTTTCTTACCGCGAGCTCCTTTTTCATTTCCGTGAGGTAGTCGAGAGAGGAATCGTTCTGAATGGCGGCAAGTTCGTCAAATTTATCTTGGCTCAATGTACATTGCTGAGGGGCGTCTGCGGCAAGAACGGGCTTGGAGATGATCGCCGCGAAGACCCAAAAAAACATGCCCATCGTTCCGATAATTTTCATGGGCATTTTTCTCGCGATGATTTGCGGGAAAATTATCATTCGGAAAGTTTTGAAAAAGCTTCGTCAACGGACAGCGAAGTTGAGGTCGCGGCATTGGTGGATGTGGCGTTTGCTGCTGTCGTAGCTGGAGTCGTTTTGTTGGCGGTTTGGCCGAGTGGCGGGGTGGACTCTGGGGCTTTTGCGCCGGCGGCGCTCACATAGTTCAGATTCATAAGTTGTATCTGCATGTCAATGGCGGTGGCTTCGGCTTTGAGCCCAGCCGGGTCAAGGTTGGATATCCGGAGGGGGGTAGTGCCCTTCCAGGACGGGAAGCCGCCGATTATAAGGAGTATCAAAATGCCGGCTATCGCGAAGGTTGCCCCAAGTTCAACATTTTTCAGGATCAGGTTCCAGACATTGAGTCTGGCTTCCCGCCTTGCGCTCAAAATCAAGCCGCGCGACTTTTCAGTGTAGCTTCTGTCCGGTTGGATGTTTTTAAATTTTTTAAGCGTATTTAACGGGTCCATTGAAATTTTAAACCAATATTTTTTTCAGTTCTTTTATTGCTCTGTGCTGCAAGAGTTTCACGGCGCCCTCGCTCTTTTCCAGCGCCGCCGCTGTTTCTTTGAGCGAGATGTCTTCTACGAATCGCATGATTATAATGTCCTGATATTCTGGTTTCAATCTGGAGACGGCAAGTCGCACTTTCTCCATCTCCATTTTCTCGCCGAGATCTATTTGCGCTGATGCCGGAGCCACGAAATACTTCGGGTCAACATTTTCCAGGCTCACTTCGCCCTTCTTCGTCCTGTAATAGTCAGCTACTTCGTTCCTCGCTATTTTATAGAGCCAGCTTGAGAAGGGGAAACCAAGGTTCTTGTAGGCCTCCACGTTCTTCCAGGCCGACATGAAAACCTCATGGGTCAGGTCCTCGGCTTCCTCACGACGGCCCACTTTAATCAGTACAAACCGGTATATCGCCGGTTGGTAGTAGTCATAAAGGGAGCCGAAAGCCGAGGCCTGCCCCTTGATGGCACTTTTAATTAACTTTTCTTCGCCATCTAACATAGAAAACGGATTACGTAGAGATTGGTTACGGACCTAAAATAGGGGTTTCACCCCTCCATAAATGATGCTCTTTTTTGGGGGTTTAGTCAAAAAATTGACCGTAGGCGGGGTGGAAATACCCCGGAACAGGGGTCTGGCGGTTTTTTAGAATCGCCGGGTCAAACGGCTTACGGATTATACGATTTGAGGTCGGGTAATGGCGTATCGCCTTTTTGGCGGTTATTTTTGCGGGGCGGACAGGTAAGGCGGGGGCTTCAGGGTGTTGACGCCCGCGGAGCCGTCCGGATTTATAATGAATAAGAATTCAAACGGATCTTGCGGGACCGCCGGGATTATATTTTTTTGCACGAGTTCGTCGGTTGAGGTCGGATACGCGCCGAAGCGTTCTTTGTACACTTTGGCCGCCGCTTCAAGATAATCAAGATCGTCAAATCGTTCTATGTACGCCGCCGCGCGCTCCTTCGTGGACGGATCATTCGTGCTTTGGTAGATTGTTTTCCAGAGATCGCGGACCTTGTCCCGTTCCCTCCTCAGGATGCCGAAATTCATGGCGAAACTTTTGGCGTATGACGGGATGCCCGGCGTTTGTGCGGCAGACGCGAAATACTGGGCTGCACTCCTCGTGTCCTTAAGCAGAAGATAGTAGTTTATTCCGAGGTAGTAGGGGATGCGCCAGTCAGGATCGGCGTTGCGCATTCCCGCTTCGCCTATCGTGAAGCTGTAGCTCACGGCGTCCGGGAAATTTTTTTCCGCGTATGGCAGCGTGAGCACCGAGAAGGCGTATGGATAGCTCAGCTTCGGGTCAACGTTGTTGAGGAACGACAGGTCCGCGATATATTTCGGGCTGCCGTTGAAATAAAGATCAAGTATTTCCGGCATGGTGCTTACCCAGAGGAAGGACGCTACGGTGGAGTGAAACCCATATCAATGAGCCGGATAATGCCTGGCGTGAACGAAGAAACGGATAACGGGGACGAGGGCCCGGCTGACGCGTCGTATCCGTACTGGAGGGCGACAACTCCGCAAAGGAGAACGATTATAATTATGAACTTTCCGGTTGCGCCCAAAGACATACTCAATCGCGTTCCCATTTATAATGGCCGGTTAAATTTCTTTTTTATTGAAGATCCAGATTCGCCATGGAAAGCAGGAAAACGACATATATGGTCGCGTACGCCAAAGCCAGCGCCAAAGAGACCGGCGATATTGGAACGTTGTGCACGGCGATGTTCCTGATGTCAAATTTTTCAAGGTTGGGAAGGATATAATATAACATTTCAATCAGCCAATACTTAAGTCCGGTAATGCCCATTGCCTTCGCGTCCGTGAGCAGCGCGCTCACGACGTGTCCGACGAAGAACACGCCCGACGTGAAGACGATGGACAAGAGTGAATTTGAAAAGGTGGAGACGAAGATGGCGAATGCCAGGAACAACGCCATTTCAAGATATTGCATAGAAATGGCGAGAATTCCCGCTCCGTCAAAGCCGCCGCCGACATAAAGCACGAATCCGAGGTAGGCAATCGTGAGGACGAGCGTCGCCAAGAGAACGACGGCGCACAGGCCGAAAAACTTTCCGAGAAGAAATTGCGCGCGGGATACCGGTTTTGAAAGTATGAAATAGACGATTTTTCTGTCCACGTCCTTGAAAAACGATGTTGTGCCGAGAAACAGCGCGACAATGGCGTTGAAAAAGTAAATGCCGGCGAGTCCGAAACTTTTTACCATCGGCAGTTCCTTAAAGACCAGATCCCCGAGAAATATCTGGGCTCCGACGTAAAGCAGTGCGAAAATTATGATGCCGTAGAGGATCTTGTCGCGGATCTCCAGCTTGAAAGTGTTTTTCGCGATGATGAAAATGTTTCTCATGTCATCTGTTGCCTTGTTTTCTCGTGCTTTTCCACTGTTTCTGTGAATCGTTCCTCGAGAGGCTTGCCGCCACAGAACTTTTTCACGGAGCCGCCGTAAAGAAGTTTTCCTCTGTGAATGATGCCCACTTCGTCACAAACCTCCTCCACGTCGTAGAGAATGTGCGTGTTCAGGAATATTTTTTTCCCTTCCTTTTTGAGTTCCAGCACCACTTTCTTCATTTCGTGGCGGCCCAGGGGATCAAGCCCGTCAAACGGTTCGTCCAAGAAAAGATATTTCGGGTTATTGACCAAGGCCTGCGCGAAGCCTAAGCGCTGGCGCATGCCCTTGGAATATGTTCTCACCTCGTCGTTTCTCGCATCATAAATGCCGACCCGTCGCAGAAGTTCCTCATAATGCCCCCGCCGCTCGCGGCCACGGCTTCCGTCAAGTTCATCGCAGAAGCGGATGAATTCCATGCCCGTCATCCGCTCGTAAAAATATGGCGTTTCCGGCATGTAGCCGGTCTTCTTCTTTGACGCTTCCGTCGCCGCGGGCTCGCCGTCAATTTCTATCTTCCCGCTTGTCGGCGCGAGCAGCCCCACAATCATCTTCATGATCGTGGTTTTCCCGGCGCCGTTCTGGCCGAGGAACCCGAAAACCGGAACGTCAACGTTCAAGGAGAAATCGTCCACCACCTTCTCGCCTTTTTTGTATGCTTTTGTGACGTGGGAAATGGTTACCATGTCCTGAGTTGTATTTTATTCCGCACGGAGCGGGATACCGGAATCGAACCGGCGCCATCACCTTGGCAAGGTGACGTACTACCACTATACTAATCCCGCGAATATCCAGAATCTAGAAATTAGAAAGTAGAGAATAGAATAAAGAAAACCAAGATTGAATTAGTTGACTTTCACCTTCTACTTTCTAGATTCCATTTTCTATTTTCTTGCTCTTTTCGTCAATAGTTCGGCGGCGGACCCGACGGACCGGTTATGCGCGGCGGACCGGTCGGACCCTTGAAACCGGGAGGGACCCATTTTGTTGACGTTCCTGAATTGGTTGGCGATGACGGGATCGATGTTTCGGAACCGGAAGCCGAAGAAGAGGAGTCGGTTCCTGTTTTCGTTACGCCGGCATTACCCGCTGGCGTGGTGCTCGTCGCGAATTTCGGGATCAATTGGTAGAAAGAGTTTAGTATTTGAAGACGCGCGCTTTCGGAAAGAACGAAAATTGTTATGAGACAAACCGCTACGACCAAAGAAATTGTAAGAGCGAAAGACTTCACGGAAATGGAGTCGCCAATTAATGATTGCGGAATTTTATTTTTTTCTGCGAAAGCCACGATTTTTTCCAGGGAGGCGCTTGCCGTGGCATATATAACAAGAATAACAAAAAAACCGCCCAAGCGGTAGCTTCACCGAACGGTATTTTTCTGTTATAATGACTGCGTGCTCAGGCCCTCGTCGTTCAACGGATAGGACGCAAGATTGCGGATCTTGTAATCGAGGTTCGATTCCTCGCGGGGGCACGGTGTTATTATTAACATTATGATAAAAGCTATTATTTTTGATTTCGACGGCGTACTCGCTGATTCAGAGCATGTAAATATCGAAAGTGGAATTCGTACATTCAGAGAGCTGGGGTACGAGTTAAACGATGAAGATAAAGGCTTTATCGTTGGGAAACATTCAAAAGACACCGTGCCCCATTTTATAAAAATCAAAGACATCAACGTCCAAGAAGAACAGGCGGTAGAGCGTTATCGGGATATATTCGAGGATCTGTGGAGCGGCGGTGTGCAGGCGATGCCTGCCATTGAAAAGACGCTGCATATTTTAAAGCAAAAGAATATTGTCTTGGCTCTTGCGACGAATAACAGGCAATCAAGAGTAGACGCCTTCCTGAAGCAGTTTAAACTGGAAGACGTCTTTTCGGTAATCGTAGACAATAAACGGGTAACCAGAAGGAAGCCCGACCCCGAGGTATACCTTAAAGCATTAGAAGAACTTCACTTACCTCCGGATGTCGTTCTTGCCGTTGAGGATAGCAATGTTGGATTAGAGGCCGCAAAAGCGGCAGGATTGCGCTGTGCGGTCATACCAAATAAATATACGAAGAGTCACGATTTTTCCTCTGCGAATTTCATATTAAAAACTCCGCAAGATTTACTAAGCCTTATCTGAACCTCGCTCGGGCCTGGGTCTGCACAATCAGGTCCCCTTTATTTTATTAAACGTCAACATCGTTCGAATATTGTCCACTCCTGTGCATAGACTTGAGCGCCAGTTCAAGAGGCCGGGGCGCATGGATTTTACGGTAGTTTTTTGAATGCAGATCAAACGATGAATTTAGGCAAGAAGAGCCGTCTTGAACCCTTGCCGTTCAAACCCCAAAGCGTTTTTGAGGGGTCTGAGGAAAAAGTATTGAAAAACCCATGCTCAACTCTGAAAATTCTGGTTCGAATCCTGGGCGGGGGTTCCTAAATTGAATTGTTTTCTCGTAAAGATTTGATAAAAAAAACCGCGCGCAGGTAACTGCGCGCGTAGTGGGGACAGCAAAGAATTGGATGGGATGATCAAGGTACCGTCGCCTGTACCTCGTTCGAGTCCGCACTCTGTGTAACATCATTCGAAGCTACGGCTGTAACCACATAGTAGTACGTTTGCCCTGCCTGCACAATCGCGTCGCAGTACGTGGTTCCGTTTACAGGCGAGGAATTCAATGGCATTGTGCTCTCTCCGCCCGAGGCAGTGCCACGGTAAACATCGTACCCAACTACGCCGGGAGTCGTGCTGGCGGTCCAGGATAGAATCACGTCGTGCGTTCCTGCGCCGGAGAGACTCACGGTCTGCGGGCTGCCGCTGGCATTGTCTGTGAGACTGAGCGTGGCTGCACGCTGTCCCACGGCGGAAGGCGTGAAGGCGATTCCGATCGTACAGTTGCCGCCCGCCGCAACCGAACCGCCGCAGGTGTCTGCTATCTCAGCAAAGTCGCCGGCATTGGTGCCCGTGATTGCGAGGCTGGTAATACTCAGGGCCGCGTTGCCAGTGTTGGTCAGGGTGACGGTCTGAACCGAGCTCGTAATGTCGACGGGTTGGTTGCCGAAGGCCAGGCTGGCGGAGGAGAAACTGGCCACAGGCGCGGTGCCAGTCCCAGATAGGCTCACTGTCTGTGGGCTATTGCTGGCGTTGTCAGCAATGCTCAGCGAAGCCGCACGGCTGCCACTGGCCGATGGTGTGAACATGACGCTGATCGTGCAGTTCCCTCCTGCCCCGACCGAACTCCCGCAATTGTTGCTCTGCGAAAAGTCACTGGCGTTCGTGCCCGTCAACCCCAGACTGGTGATAGTCAATGCGGCATTGCCGCTGTTAATCAGGGTGACGGTCTGAGCCGAACTGGTTGTGCCCACAGACTGGCTTGCAAAGGCTAAACTGGTTGGAGAAAGACTGGCTACGGCTGCATTGCCAGTCCCGTTTCCGGACAACGAAATCGCCAGCGCGTTCGTCGCCGTACTGTTGATAGTCAAGGTTCCGGTTACGGCACCGCCTGCAGTTGGCGCGAAGGTTACTACGAATGTCGTCGTTGCTTTCGCAGCCAGCGCTTTGGGAAGTGTTATGCCGCTTACGCTGAATGTGGTGTTGCCGGTTATCGGCAACGACTGGATGGTAACGCTGACGCTCCCTGAATTCGTTATTGTGAACGACTTTTGGCCTTTGCTTCCCAAGTTGACATTGCCGAAATTGTTGCTCGTCGGCGTAACCGCGATTGTCCCGGCATTGCCTAGCAATCTTGTCGGAAACAAAACGGCCAGAAACAATACCAAAAGAATGGCAATAGTCCCTGCTTTTCTCATCTAATCCGACCCCCTTTCAAAGAGGAAATATAAGGCTTTGTGAAGAAAACTGCCCCCAGTGTACTCTAAATTAAGATATATGTCAAGTGCTATGGGCACTTGACTTTTTTAAACAGTATGTTATTATATAGGAATCTTATGACTTATCAACACATTTACAAAGCCATTTTGTCAAGGTTCACCGCTACACTATTCCTTGCGGCGCTTGCTGTGTTTTTGGGTTTTATCCCTGTTCACGCCGCGATTTACAATGCGAGCGGCCTCCTTGGACACATAGACCAAAGCGGAAATCCCATATACACGTCCGGCGGAATGAACAACGGACCGAACGCCAAGGGTTTGTATGTTCCGGCCGATACGGCACTCGATGCGGTAAATCACCGGCTTTTCGTGGTGGACACCAACAACGCCCGCGTTCTGGTTTTTTCTCTGACCTCTGCGGATGGCATTTCCTCCGTAACTCCTTCTTATGTGATAGGGCAAAGCGATTTCGTATCGGCTGACGCGGCGACCGTGTCGCAAAACCGGCTAGCGTATCCCGTAGGCCTCGCCTATGATTCCGCGAACAGCCGGCTTTTCGTTTCCGATCAGGTTAATAACCGCGTCCTGGTGTTCAATGTCGCTCCGGGAACGATCGCGAACGGCGAGAACGCCTCTTATGTTCTTGGTCAAGGAAATTTTTCTTCTAACTCTGCCAACACGACCCAAAATGGTCTTAGTACTCCTTACGGACTTGCCTATGACGCCACAACGACGCGCCTTTTCGTTTCGGACCAGACGAACAACCGCGTTCTGGTGTTCAATGTGGCGGTTTCTTCCATGTCCAACGGAATGAACGCATCGTATGTCCTGGGGCAAGCTAATTTTACATCATCAGCCGCAGCCACTAAGAGCAGCGGCTTGAATACGCCGTATGGTGTCATGGTGGACGGCAATAGCCGCTTATTCGTCGCCGATAGCGGGAACAACAGAGTTTTATATTATAGCGTTTCATCCATTACGAACGGCAAAGCGGCAACGAGGGTTTTGGGACAAGGAACTAGTTTTACCACATCGGCCGCGGCCACGACACAATCTGGTCTTTCCGCTCCGCAAGGCCTGGCTTACGATTCCAAGTCCAACCGTCTTTTCGTCGCGGATGACGGCAACAACCGCATAATGGTGTTCTCCGTGGGAACGGGGAATTTCACGAGCGGGATGAATGCGTCATATGTTCTGGGACAGACTTCTTTTACTGCGGCCGCCGCCAATATTTCACAGAACGGCTTGAGCGCTCCATATGGTCTTGCCTATAGTTCCGCGAACAGCCGGCTTTTCGTCGCGGACCAAACGAACAGTCGCATTATGCTTTTTAACGCGGCTACCTCAACCATCTCTAACGGTGAAAACGCTTCCGGTTTGTTTGGCCACACGGACCAAAACGGGAATCCATTGTATACCATAGGCGAACCGAACAACGGCCCGAGCGCTCAGGGGTTTAATTATCCTTACGGAACCACGCTTGATGCCGTGAATCATCGTCTTTTTGTTTCCGATCAGACGAACAACCGCGTCCTGGTTTTTGCTTTGGATTCAAACAATAATATTTCAGCCACCACCGCCTCCTATGTTCTGGGTCAGAGCAGCTTCACTGGTTCGTCCCCGTCAACTTCACAGGGCGGTCTCAGCGCTCCACATGGTTTGGCATATGACGCGGCGAATAACCGTCTGTTCGTGTCCGATACCAGCAACAACCGCGTCCTGGTGTTCAATGTCGCTCCGGGAACGATCGCGAACGGCGAGAACGCTTCGGTGGTTTTGGGACAATCTTCTTACACGACTTCGGATCCCGCCGTCACCCAGAACGGCCTCAATGCTCCCTATGGTCTTGTCTACGATCCGTCGAACGGCCGCCTCTTCGTAGCGGATAACAGTAACCAGCGCGTAATGGTCTTCAATACCATCGCGAACGGAGCGAACGCCGCTTTTGAGCTCGGTCAGAGCGACTTTGTGACATCCAATTCCGCCGCAAGCCAAAGCGGGCTCTCCGGCCCCGCCGACCTTGCTTATGACTCCTCAACGAGCCGCCTTTTCGTGGCCGATCAGATAAATAACCGCATCATGATTTTTAATGTTTCAACATCCACGATGGCGAACGGCAAAAATGCCGCGCACGTTTTGGGTCAGGCTGATTTCACGGCATCCAATGTCAACACAACCCAAGGGGGATTGAGCGGCCCTTACGGACTTGCGTACGACGCGACGAGAGGACAGCTCTACGTCGCGGACGTCAACAACAGCCGCATTCTCGTGTTCAACGCGATAGTTTCCGCGCTGGCCGACGGAGAGAATGCGTCAAACGTTTTGGGAACAGCGGATTTTGTCTCGGTTGGAGGCGGCACGTCGCAGAGTTCGGTCAATTCTGACAATTCGCTCGCAGATGATACCGCGAGTAACAGACTTTTTGCGGTAGACGGCCCCGATAATCGCGTCACAGTCTTTTCATTGGTGAGGGTCAATGCTGCGTCCCTGCCCGGCGGCACGGTCGGGGCAGCTTATTCTGCGACAATCACGGCTTCGCAGTCGCAGGGAACGCTGAGCTTTGCAATCGCGAGCGGCAGTCTGCCGCCGGGACTTTCTCTGAACGCTTCTACGGGCGCGATATCGGGAGCGCCGACGGTCGCGACAACGTCCGTCTTTGTGGTTGAGGCCGACGACGCATTCTCCACAGGCTCGTTCTTTGACCGCGCGACGTTCTCCATTACTGTTTCCGGGGGCGACACCACTCCTCCTTCCGTCCCCACAGGACTCATGGCTACCGGAACGACCACTTCCACCATTTCCTTGTCCTGGACCGCTTCTACCGATTCCGGTGGCAGCGGACTTGCGGGATACAAGATATACAGGGACGGCACGCAGGTGGGAACCTCTACGGCTCCAAGCGCGACCTTCACCGACACCGCCCTTACAGCGTCCACGACCTACGCATATACGGTCAGTGCCTATGACAACGCCGGAAACGTTTCCGCGCAGTCATCGGCGATAAACGCCACGACCCAGTCTCTTTCCGACACGACGCCTCCCTCCGTACCGTCAGGACTTGCTGTTTCAACGACCACGTTGAGTTCGGTGTCGCTCACTTGGACCGCCTCTACGGACAATGTCGGTGTCACGGGATACGAGATCTACCGCAACGGCACGCAGACCGGAACTTCCACCTCGACCTCTTTCACAGATACCGGTCTTACGGCCTCAACTACATATTCCTATGCCGTCTCTGCCTATGACGCAGCCGGCAACAACTCGGCAACCTCAACCTCTGTGAGCGCGACAACTTCGGCAGCGAGTAGCGGCGGTGACAGCGGCGGAGGTAGTGCTTCAACAACTGTCACACTTTCTGCGATTACTGGGCCAACCGTCACGGTTGGAGACACTGCCGCCTTCACTGCAAACGCAACGGACTCTGATGCCAGCGGCACCGTTTCATACGGCCTTACCGGCGCTCCTTCCGGTGCAACAATTGACGCATCATCTGGTGCGTTCTCGTGGAACACAACCGGAGTCACACCTGGCACATACACCTTCTCAGTGACTGCAACCGGCAGCACCGGTGGCTCTGATAGTAAGGACGTCTCAATTACGGTAAATGCGGCACCTGTGCCCGCGACGAGCACATTGAACGTTACAGTGTTGGTTGACAATTCGCAGGGCGGCTTGGCAACCCCCTCCGACTTCACGGTCAGCGTTTATGCAAGCAATCCGAGCACATCCACCTTCCCGGGAAACGCTTCAGGCACTACTGTGACCGTTGATGAGAATACTACCTACAGCGTGAATATTTCTTCGCTGAATGATTATTCTTCCGCTAATAACGGTAGTTGCGCTGGCACCACCGCGCCCGCCGGCAATTCAGTAAACTGTTCATTCACGGAAACATTCTTGCCCCTTATCTCACAACAGGGTTCGTCTAACCCGACCACTGATTCCATCACCGTAACCTGGACCACGGACCATCCGGCGACGAGCCGCGTGATCTACGACACCGTGTCGCATCCAACTTTGGGAGCGGCGCCGAACTACGGATACGCCTATTCCACGGATGAGGACTCCACGCTTCTTACGAGCCACAGCGTGACTGTCTCCGGTCTTGCGGCTGGCACGACTTACTACTTCCGTGCTGTTTCCCATGGCTCTCCCGAAACTGTAAGCGATGAATTCACCGGAACGACAACTTCGCCGGCGAGTAGCGGCGTGGGTAGTGCTACGGTCAGCGGCGGTGGCGGAGGGGGTGGAGGCGGCGGTGGTGGCGGAGGAGGAGGTGGTGGCGGAGGATATATTTCTCCTACCGAGCCAACCCAATCTCCGGCGTCAACTCAAAACGCCGCAGTGGACCCGAATGCCACACTCCGGTCTTTGCTGGAAAAGCTGCAAATCTTACTCGCACAACTGAACTCTAAATTGAAGTCGCAATTTACTCGCGATCTTACCATAGGGTCGTCGGGAGATACCGTTCGCGTTCTTCAGACGTTCTTGAACATCAACGGTTATCCCATCGCCAGCACCGGTATCGGCTCTCCAGGCAACGAATCCGCCTATTTCGGAGTGAAGACCGCCGCCGCTCTAGCTAAGTTCCAGGAGGTACACGGCCTTCCCCCAACCGGATACTTTGGCTCACTCACGAGGCAGATAATAATGGGAATAAAGTAACTACAAAGAAGGTGGTGAGTATGGCATCCGCCGACTCCGGGCGGCGAATTCCGATAGCTATGAAGCCAACTTTGCCATACGTTTGGTTCATTGCGGTAGATAAATAAAGAGAGGCGTGCTTTGAGGCCGCGCCTTTTTTCTTTCCCAATTCCGTGCCCGGATTGGTTTTTAGAAACCGATGAGTTCCTCCAGTGTTTCCAGGAGGGAACGTTCGTGCTTTACCTGCGGGAGGATAGTTTGCAGTATTTTCTGGATTTCCGCCGTTCGCTCCTTTGGCATTTTGATCTTGAGCGGAGTTTTGAGGCGCGCCCTGAATTGGAAATAAGTATTTGGCCAATCGGTTTGGAGATATTCGTCCACGCTGAAACTTTCCATTTCGCTCCAGGCGTAAAACTTATGGCCGCCGATATCAAACCCCCTTTCATTTATGGTGAATTCAACGAGCGGCGGTTCGCGATTTGCCCAGACGAGCACGAGAATTTCCGCGACGACTATCAGGAATCCGAAAAGGAAATTTTTTTGCCAGACGGAAATCCCAACGATTACGGCCGCAATGATGATGGAAATCCAGTACCAGGAAACGCCTTTCGGCCGGTATTCAAATTCCGGCGCGCGCCATTTCAGTTCAAATGGATTCATATACTAATTATAGAACAAAAAAGCTGAAGCTGAAAACTTAAAACCCGTTAACTCGTTAACGGGTTGGTGATAGCCGCAAAGTGTTCGTTCTATGCCCTTGCGACAGCGAGGGCGATAATTTTCTTCGCGTCGGCGGATTTCAGGGCCAGCGCGGCTTCCAAAAATGTTGCACCCGATGTCGTGACGTCATCTATCAAGATTATTTTTTTGCCGCGGAACAGTTCCGGGTTTTTGATGCCGAAGCAATTCTTGACGTTTTCACTGCGTTCGCTCAGGTTTTTCGTTTCGCTTTGCGCCTTAGTGTTCTTCGTGCGCAGGAAATTTTTTGTTTCTAATAGGAGTCCGAAATGCGCAGCGAAAATTTCTGCGATCAGCTCCGACTGGTTGAAGCCTCTCTCGCGCGAGCGCCTGCCGGAGAGGGGGATTGGCATTACGAGATATTCCGCGATAGGAATCCGCAGATTTTCCGCGTAGCGGACGAGAAGCCGCGCGAGCGGTTCGGCAGCAGATTTTACATATTTGAATTTCAGAAGGTGGACGAGATTTTTCACTATCTCGTCGGTATAATCGGTCGCCGCGCCGAGCGCGTAAGGAAAATCCAGATGGCACATTCTTTTTCCTTCGGCAAGACGCGCGCTGCACTTACCGCAAAAGAGGGTGTTATTGACGTTTATTTTTGTGAGGCACTCTCCGCAGATTGCCGCACCGCTTCCCATCGTTTTTCCGCAGCCGAGACAGTTAGACGGAAAAATTAAGTCAATTAGTTTATCCAAGAACATATCTGGTTGCTACATTGTTGCACTAAAAAGCGCGGAAAATCAAGCCCGGTAGTGGTTCTGCGATTGTAATTCGGATTGTATAGTTATCGCTGCACGAGTTCTCCTTGTTTGCTATTTTGTCGTAACAGGCAATGAAAAATCGTTCCGAATTGCGGTGGGTATTGTCGCAGAACTACTACCAGGCAAGCCGTGTTATAATTCAAATGAAATGTGTCCCGTTAGAGACCGCTTCGCTACGGGAACGCCTCAATTACATAAACCATGCCTTATTTGTTAAAAATAATAATGACAGATAACGATTCGTCTAACCGGCGAAGCGTTCCCTGTCTCTAACGGGATGGACACCGCGAACATCTTCAAAACCTTCAAATTTTTCAAACAGAGCGTTTTTCCCTCGTATCTCGGTGTTGATATCGGCACGACCTCCATAAAGGTTGTGGAGGTGAAGCCGGGCAAGCAACTGCCGGAAGTTGTGAATTACGGATTTCTTGACTCAGGCGGCCAGCTCTCGCGCGCGAACCAAGCGTTGCAGACGAGCACGCTTAAACTTTTTGAGAAAGAAGCGGCAGAACTTCTGAAGTTGTTGGTTGGAGAAATGAAGACCAAAAGTACGGATGCCTTCGCGTCGCTGCCGACCTTTTCGGTTTTTATGACCGTTCTCGATTTCCCGGAAATGAAAGCCGGCGAGATAGAAAGGTCCATGGTGTTTCAGGCGAAACAATATATCCCCTCGCCGATCTCGGAAGTTGCGCTTGATTGGATGAAGGTCGGTGAATATAAGGACGACAAGGGATTCACGCACCAGCAAATACTTTTGATATCCGTGCCGCAGGAAAGTATCAAGAAGTATCAGACGATCTTCAGGCTTGCCGGATTGAACTTGAAGGCGCTTGAGATTGAAAGTTTGAGCCTTACGAGAATTTTTGGAGGGACCGATCTCTCGCCGGCCATTGTGGCGGATATCGGCAGCCGCTCCACGAACATTATTTTTCTTGACAAAGGGCAGTTGAAATTCAACAAGCAGAGCGATTTTGCCGGAGCGTCGCTCACTCAGGCCCTCTCGGAGAGTTTGGGTATAAATTCGCTTCGCGCGGAAGAGCTGAAGAAGGAACGGGGGGTCGCGGGGACCGGTCCAAACTACGAGTTATCCACAATAATGATGCCCCTTTTGGATGCTATAATTAACGAGATAAAGAAGGCGCGCTACAGTTACGGGGAACAGTTTCCTGGAGCGGCGAAGGCCGAAAGGTTGATCATTTCCGGCGGCAGCGCCAACCTCATTGGTGTTGAGAAATATTTTGAAAGAGAGTTTGGCCTGCCGGTTATAAAGGCAAATCCGTTCGCGAAGTTTGAGTATCCGCCGGCAATTGATTCAATGGTACCGGAACTCAATCCGATAATGAGCGTAGCGCTGGGACTGACGCTAAGAGAATTCATTTGAAATTTCTAATTACCAATTTCTAATTTCTAAATAAATCCCAAATTACAATTTCCAAATTGTTTAGAAATTAGGTATTAGAAATTGGAAATTTAAAGTACATGGCTCTTCCACAAAAAGTTATTGAGCAACTTGGGCGCGAGCCGCCGAGAACGCCTGGCTGGTCAGGACAGCTTCTTATATTTTCAAGCACCGTTTTCGTGGTTTGCCTTTTCATATATCTCGGGCTTGTTTTCGGTTACCAGTCATATCTGCAGGATGGAGTTCAGAAACTTCAGGACCAAATCCAGCTTTTCAGTCAAAAAATTCCTACGGACGAGCAGGCGAAACTGGTCAGTTTTTATTCGCAAATCGCGAATTTGCGGTCATTGATCTCCAATCGTGTCATATCTTCGCGCGCCCTTGCCTGGCTTGAGAAGAACACGCAAGCGAATTCTTACTTGGACAAATTCGGCCTGGACACCGCCGGTGCCAAGATGACCGTTGGCGTCAAATCCAAAACGATGGCGGATGCGTTGCAACAAATCGCCATATTTGAGAACCTGCCGGAGATTAAAAGCGTTGACATAGGCGGCATAAGCTTCAGCGAAAATTTGTGGCAGTTTGACGCGACCATTGTGCTCACGCCCGGGTATTTCAATTATGGCAGCGGCAACCAGTAGAAAAATTAAAAATTTCCCACAGCCTTTAATTTTTTGATGTTTAATCTTCAATTTGTTTCATGAAGCAGACTACAAAAAGATTCTTAAGTATGATTTTGGGTCTGGTATTTCTCCTGTCCTCTTTACTTATGTATCTTGAGCTGATTCAGCCTGCCTACAGCAACGCTCAACAAACGAAAGCGCAGAAAAACAGCCTGCAGGTTTTTTTCGACAGCGAGGAAAAAGTCGTTGAACAGGTTGAGAAGCTGGCAAGTTCTTACGAAGGGGAAGGTGAGGTGCAGCAGGCGGTTTCCGAAGTTCTTCCGACGAGGATGGACATCGCCGGGGCGATAGCCCAACTCTACGGTCTTGCGCAAAACAACAACTTGGCGGTGAAGTCTCTCGACCTGTCCACGGCGCCAGCCCCGCTTAAGAAAAATACGAACGCTAACCCGGGAACCACCCAGCTTTCGGGCTTTGAAACTTCTTTGCAGAAAGGTGTCGGCACCGTATCTTTTGAATTACAATTGAGTGGGAGCTACGAAGACCTGAAAAATTTCCTGTCCGCCATTGAGACCAATGTCAGGATTTTTGACGTTGGACAGATCGAGGTCCAGCCCGTACCGGTCACCGTAGGTGTGGGCAAGGCCGGCAGCGCGAACGTGCCGCAAGACCTGTTTGACTATAATTTTTCCCTGAAGACCTATTACCAAAGCCAATAATAATGAAAATTTCTAATTTCTAATATCCAATTTCTAAATAAATTTTAATATCCCAAATCACAAAATTTATAATTTTAGCCATTAAGATTTTGATATTGTTTAGAAATTAGGATTTAGAAATTGGAAATTTGATAACCATGGCCATAGTCATTGAGGAGGAAAAAAACAGAATCAGTCCAATCAGCATCGCCACTTGGCTTGTGGTGCTTATCATTATCGGCCTCGCCGCTTACTATATCTTTTTCACACAGCCGGAGCTTATTGAAGTTGCGGCCCCGTCCAATTTCCAGAACATTGACCCATTGTCAAAAATTAATCTTAATCCCGAAGATGTGGTAAACGGTTCGGGTTTCCAGTCCCTGAAGCCCACAATAACGTTGCCGGTGCCCGGCAACGCCGGAAGGGACAACCCGTTTCTGGCGCGATAAGTATTGCGAAGTGCAAGGCGCGAATCGCGAATCGGCTTGCGCCCAGCAGTCAATAATTTACACACTCAAATGTCCAACGACGAACTGTTAAAACAAATACGAAAAGCGAAACTTTTGGACGAGGATGCGGTGGCCAAGCTCAGACGCGATTCGCTCCTGTCCGGCCAATCAGTTGAAAGTTTGATTTCCAATCGCCGGCTCATTGACGACGTGAAGCTCGCCACACTCAAGAGTTCGCTCCTCAACGTTCCTTATAAGAAAGTAAACGCTGGAGCTGTTGACAGCGGTCTTTTTGGGGTAATTTCCGAAGAGACGGCCAGAACTTACGGAGTCGCGCCGATTGAAGAGAGGGGAGACATGCTTGTCGTCGGGATGCTGCAGCCGGATGACGCCAAGGCGCAGGAAGCGCTCAAGTTCATTGGAGGGCAACACCACCTGAACCTTGGGGTTTACTTGGTCTCTTACGGCGATTGGCAGGACGTTTTGAGGAGATACTCGCCCTATCGTTCGGAGGTTGAAAGAGCCGTAAGCTCTTTGAATTTGAAACCCGGAGGGAGCGGGCAGAAAATTGTCAGTCTTGACGAGGTCGGTGTCAGTGAAGACGCGCCGATTATAAAAATCGTAGCCGATACTCTTAAGGAGGCCGTATCGGTGAGAGCTTCTGATATCCACGTTGAGCCCCAGGAAAATTATTTGCGTATCAGGTTCAGGGTTGACGGCAACCTGCGCGAGGAAGCGGCTCTTCCCGTTGAACTTTCCCAGCCAGTGGTCTCACGGATCAAGGTTATTTCCAGTTTGAAGATCGACGAGTCGCGAATTCCGCAGGACGGTCGTTTCCGGACGAAGGTTTTTGATAAATATATTGATTTCCGCGTTTCAACTTTTCCAACGCCGCTCGGTGAAAAAGTCGCAGTGCGCGTTTTGGATCCCGCGAGCGGCCTAAAGAGTTTTGAAGAGCTCGATCTTTTGTATGGCAATTTGGACAAGGTCAAAAAAGGTTTGGACAAGCCGTATGGCATGATCTTGGTCACCGGCCCAACTGGTTCCGGCAAAACAACGACGCTTTACGCTATGCTGCAGCTCTTGAACAAGGAAAATGTGAATATCGTGAGCTTGGAGGACCCGGTGGAATATTTTGTTTCCGGCGTCAACCAGTCTCAGGTACGTCCGGAGATAGGTTACGATTTCGCCTCGGGATTGCGGCAAATTTTGCGCCAGGATCCCGATACCATCATGGTCGGCGAGATCAGAGACAACGAAACCGCGGGACTCGCGATACAATCAGCATTGACCGGCCACCTCGTCCTTTCCACCCTGCACACGAACAATTCGGCGGGCGTCATACCACGGCTCATAGATATGAAAGTTGAACCGTTCCTTTTGCCGGTTTCACTGAACCTTATGTTGTCGCAAAGGTTGGTGGGTTCGCTTTGCGAGAGTTGTAAAGCGGCGGAGACCGCGTCTCCGGATGTGGAAAAATTGATTAAGAGAGCTCTGGACGAACTGCCTCCGAACATCAGTTCAAAATACGGCTCGCCGTACAAAATTTTCCACAGCAAGGGCTGCCCAAAATGCAGGGGGCGGGGCGTTGTCGGCCGCACCGCGCTTTACGAAGTGTTGGAAATGACGCCCGGGCTTGAAGAGGTCATAATGAATGGGCCGACGGCACAAAAGGTTTTGAAGGAAGCGAAAAGCCAGGGGATGGTGAGCTCTGCGGCAGGACGGCGTTCTCAAAGCCCTGGACGGCAGAGTTTCAATTGAAGAAGTTATCAGGGAAACGGAAGAGATATAATATGGTAAAATTAAAAATGAAAGATTAAAAATAAAATTTTTTAATCTTTGGTATTTGATATTTTATTTTTTATCGTGGATAACTACAAAGAAAAACTCAGGGACCTTTTGGTGACGACGGCCAGGCAAAACGCCTCAGATTTGCATTTGGCGGTTGGGCGTCGGCCAACGTTGCGTTTGGACGGAGTTCTCGTGCCGTTGCAGAAAGAGCCGATAACGACGCCGGAGGTGGCGGAGGGGCTGATCGGCGGACTGCTTACGCCGGAGCTTAAGGAAAAATTTCTCCGGGACAAGCAAGTTGACTTCGCTTACGGCCTTGAGGACAAGGCCCGATTTCGTGTGAATGTCTTTATGCAGAGAGGGTATCTTGCTGCCGCTTTGCGTCTGATTCCCGCAAGGATAAGGACAATTGAAGAACTTGGCTTGCCGCCGATTCTGCATGATTTCACGAGATTGTCGCAAGGATTCATTCTGGCCGTGGGTCCCGCTGGACATGGCAAATCGTCAACCCTGGCTGCGATTCTGGATGAAATTAATCACACAAGGTCCGACCACATTATCACCATTGAAGACCCGATTGAATATTTATTCACTCAGGACAGGTGCATTGTCTCACAAAGGGAAGTGGGAAACGACACGCCCACGTTCCACTCCGCCCTGCGCACGGTTTTGCGCCAGGACCCCGACGTAATCATGGTGGGCGAGATGCGCGATGCCGTTTCAATTTCCACGGCGATGACGGCCGCGGAAACCGGCCACCTCGTCTTTTCAACGCTCCACACCAATTCCGCCGCCCAGACGGTAGATCGCATCATTGATTCTTTCCCTTCCGGCCAGCAGGGCCAGGTCATATCGCAGCTTGCGGCCACTTTGGTTGCCATTGTTTCCGAGCGGCTTCTGCCGCGTGTTTCCGGCGGACGCGTTCCCGCGATGGAAATCATGCTCGTGAACCCGGCGATCAGAAATCTCATACGTGAGAGGAAAATTTACCAGATAGATCTTGTGATTGAAACAAGTATGCAGGAAGGAATGGTGACCCTGAACCGTTCGCTCGTTAATCTTATAAAGAACAAGGAAGTTTCGCTTGAGAACGCAGAGCTTTACTCGCTGAATCCCGCCGAACTCCGGGTGCTTTTGGAACGAATCTAATTACTCAATTATGCGATTAACGAACTGCGGATTGACGGATCGGATTCATTCGTTAATTCGTTGATGCGTTAATCCTTTAATTTCGGATTTAAATAATGAAGTTTAAATACCAAGCGAAAACAAAAAGCGGGGAGATGCAGGTTGGCTACGTGGAGGCGGGAAATCGCGACGCCGCAGCGAACATCCTCGCCGGACACGAGCTTTTCATTCTGAGCTTGGAATCGGCAGAGAAGGGGGGTTTTCTGGAGAACATCACAAGTTATTTTGGCCGCGTGAAGCGGAAGGATATGATTATCTTCACGCGGCAGCTTGCAACGCTTCTTGAGGCGCGCCTGCCGCTGAGCACCGCCCTTAAGACCCTTGAGGGCCAGATGAAGCAGTCGGTTTTGAAAGAAGCGGTAAGACAAATTGGCGAAGACATAGACGCCGGCTTGTCTTTTTCCCAGGCGATGGAGCGCCAAGGCAAGGTTTTCCCGGCGTTTTACATTGAAATGGTTAAGGCGGCGGAGGTTACGGGCAACATGAACGAAATTGCCGGCTTTTTGGCGGATTATGCGGAAAGGGAGGGTGAATTACTGAGCAAGGCGGCGTCGGCGATGATCTACCCGGGGATAGTGGTCGGACTTTTCCTTGTGGTTCTTTTGATCATGGTGGTTTATGTCTTCCCGCAACTTTTGCCGATCTTTCAACAATCCAACGTGCAGCTTCCCATATACACGCAAATTCTCCTGGGTTTCGGGACCTTCCTTGCCAAGTGGTGGTTCGCTGTTCTTATAGTTCTGGCTTTTCTCGCCGCCCTGGTTTTCGATTACGCGCGTACGCCGGAAGGAGAGGCGTTGATCGACGATTTCAAAATAAAACTGCCTCTTTTAAAAAGAGTATTTATGCCGATTACTCTGGCGAGGTTTTCCAACGCTGCCGCGCTTTTGATACACGGCGGGATTCCCATCGCCCAGACATTGGAAATTATCGGCCACATGGTGGGAAATGTTCTCTATAAGGACGTCATGCACGATGTCGCCGCGGATGTCCGCCAGGGCGAGCTTCTCTCGCAAAGCATAGGAAAATACCCGGAATACTTTCCGCCTCTCGTCACGCAAATGATCTCGGTCGGAGAAACGACCGGAAAGATAGAACAGATTTTCAGCCGCCTGTCGTTGTTCTACAGCCGCGAAGCCGATTCCGTTATGAACAATTTGGTTGATTTGATCCAGCCGCTTATGATGGTCGTTATAGGCGTGATGGTGGGCTTTCTCTTTGCCTCAATTTTGATACCGCTTTACAGCCTGACGGCGAACATGGGAAGCGGCGGGTAAGGCGGGACTCGCGCCGTTTGCGCTCTCAGCGCGTCGATATGGTATAATTTAAGGGTATGATTCAAGTGAAACCGGCTCACTCTACTCATGGCCGGAGAAAGGTCGGGAATTAAACCGAAAAAACTTATGGCAATGTTAAGAACTAGGAAAGGATTCACTTTGATAGAAATATTGACCGTGGTGGCAATTATCGCTATTTTGGCGTCCATCATATTGGTCGGTTTGTCTTCTGCCCGGACATCGGCCCGCGACGCGCGGAGAATCGCCGACTTGGATCAGATACGGACGGCGATGGAGCTTTACTTCAATAAGGTGGGTCATTATCCGACCGATTGTTCTGCGGTGAATGCAAATAGCGTCACTTGGTCAACGATCCAGGGCGACTTGACTGGCGCTGGTATTGGCGTGACCACGGTTGCCGATGATCCGCTGGCTAATCCAGCTAGTCCGCAAACTAGCGTGCATTATGGGTATTCTCCTACGACAACCGGTGGGTATGATCTTAGTGCGGTACTGGAAGTTTCCGGCAACTCTGCTCTGAACACTTCTATAAAGGGGAATCCCCCCCCGAATGCGCCGGCTAACTGTAGTCTGAGTTGCAACGGCCAGAATTACTGCATAGGCATGTAGGAAAAATACGCATCAAGTCCGGTGCGTTTATCCCTGGTTTTTTTGTGTGTGTTCGCCGAACCTCCGATTTTAGCCGGAGGTTCGATGTTTTCGGCGGATCATGTTTGACGCGCGCTTGCGGGCAGGTTGAACGGCGGTTTGCTATAATAAAGCATATATCAAGAAAGGTCGAGCTTGGAGTTAGACACACAATCTGCGACACAAATGAAGAAGAACGGTTTCACTCTGATTGAGATGCTTATCGTCGTTACCATCATCGCGCTTCTTTCGTCTGTCATATTGGTCGGTTTGCAGCCGGCGAGAACCGCCGCGCGCGACGCGAGGCGCATCGTTGACCTGAACGAGGTCAAAAACGGCTTGGAACTTTATTTCAACAAGTGCGGTTATTATCCGGGCCAAATCCAGCCGGCTTTGAACTGTGGTCCGTTCGTGCAAATTTTCACCTGGCAGGACCTGACTGCCGCGCTTACGGGAAGCAATCTTGACATTGACGCCATACCGGACGACCCGACAACAGGAGCTGATTATTTATACGCTACAGACACGAACGGGAAGCATTACATCCTCGGCGCCACGCTTGAGGATCCGAACAATCCGGTGCTTCAGACCAGCATCCACGACGATAAAATTACTTTTTCCGTTCCGTTCAGCTGTAATGCGCCGGTGTATTGCACGCACCTTTGAGGAGAGTTTTCTCGTTGAAGTTTAGAACTCCGACGTTCGGCATTCTGCGTTCAGGATATTCTAAAGATGTCCATTTTGCTTTTCATTTTAGGCGCGGCTTTCGGAAGTTTTATCGGTGTCGTAGCTGACAGGTATGAGCCGAATGGTTTTTTGTTCTCAGGAAAGACCCTGGGCGGCAGGTCGCATTGCAACACCTGCGGCGTTACTTTAAAGTGGTTTGAACTTGTTCCCGTTTTGAGTTTCCTCGCTCAGCGCGGCCGTTGCCGGAGCTGCGGCGCGAGGCTGGGCCTTAAATATCCCGCCGTGGAGATTTTATCCGGCTTGATTTTCGCGTTCGTTCCGATACGCCTCGCCAGCCAATTCCAAACTCTGCATCCCGCGTTTTACGTCCTCGCTCCTCTTTGGATCCTTGCCCTTCTTGTTTTGCTCATCATAACGCTCATAGACCTGCGCCTCTATATTATTCCCGACGAGGCGAATATTTTACTGGGGATCATCGGTGTTTTGGTCGCGCTCGCGTCACTTCCCGATTTCGGGCCGGTAAGCGGTTCGTTTCTCGGACCCTTCGCGTTGTTTTTCGGGTGGCGGAACAATATCTGGACGAATCATCTTTTCGCCGCCGCCTTTGGGGGGATTTTTTTCGCTCTCATAATACTAATAACGCGCGGACGGGGAATGGGCATGGGAGATTTGAAATTCGCCGTTCCCTTGGGTTTTCTTTTCGGCTGGCCGGACATGCTTCTCGTGATCGGCATCGGTTTCATCGTCGGTTCCGTTTGCGGCGTTTGGCTCATGATCAGGAAGAAAAAGGGGCTGAAGAGCCCGCTGCCTTTCGGTCCGTTTCTGTCTCTTTCCGCCGCCCTTGTGTTTTTCTTCGGATATCAGATTGTAAATTTGTATTTTGCGCTGTTTTATATCTGGCCGTTCAGGATTTAGAATATATATATGCCCAAGAGGAGAACTTCCGGACCTATCTCTGCGCCGGAACAAGAAGTCCGCGGCTTACGGCGCTCAAGGCGCGCCTCTCATTCGGCGCGGGGGTTTACTCTCATTGAACTTTTGGTTGTCATCGCCGTGACCGTTCTCCTCTCAACCTATATCATCAGCTATCAGAGGACGGGCCAGCGGCAGATTCTTCTCTACGTTGAGAGTCAAAAGATAGCGAGTTTGATCTTGAAGGCGAAATCGTTGGCGATAGAATCGTTCGTTGACGTGAGTCAGGGCAATTGCGGTTATGGCTTGAGGGTGGATTACAGCGGAAAAAGTTACGGCATATTTTACTACGCGACTTCCACCACCGACAATGAGTCAAAGTATATCCAATGCCAAGAAATCAAAAGGAGCGGCAGCTTGGCGCCGGGCCGCATAGTCCCTTTCTCGGATACGACACAGCTTAATTCCGAACTTGTTTTTTGGACACCCCCGCCCGGGAACGCCACGCCGCCACTTTACTACGTTCTTTTCGTACCGCCGGATCCCGAAACACTGCTTGTCGACCAGAGTGGTGACATAGTTTCAGGTCCAGGTTCCGAGGCCGTCTATCTTGAAACCAAGGACGGTCTGGCGAGTACCACGGTCGTCGTTAATCCAGCCGGTCAGGTGAATTTCTAAATTCAGAAAGTGGAAAATAGTAAATAGAAAATAGAAAAATCAATGCCAGCTTTAAATAGGATGAGAAGTAAAAGAAAAAAATCACCACCCTCTACTTTCTACTTTCTCCGGTGGCCGAGCACAAGGGGCAGACCCCGTATGACAACTGCGGTAGCGGCAACTCAATGCCGCAAGGAAATTAAGAAGTAATATGTTTATGCGGCATATTTTTCGCACAGTAGCAGATTTCTTGCGTTGCCGTAGGCATTGCAACCGCAGTTGCTCTACGGGGCAGATTATAATTGAGGCCATAGTCGCTTTATCGGCTCTGACCATCTGCTTCGTGGGGATTTTTGGGCTTATTTCAACTTCGCTCCACTACAACCGTTTCATTGCCAACGACTACACGGGCACCTACCTCGCGGCCGAGGGAATAGAGGTGGTCAAGAACCTTTTGGATTCCAATGTCATATCCGGACGCGAGTGGGGCTGCGGATTTATGAACGGCTCT
This sequence comes from uncultured bacterium, assembly GCA_963844965.1. Lineage (GTDB taxonomy): Bacteria > Patescibacteriota > Minisyncoccia > UBA6257 > 2-01-FULL-56-20 > REEB91. The sequence goes on from CAWJQC010000001.1 coordinate 28,940, forward strand.
TATGAGTTGACTTATGATACGCAGTTCAAAAGTACGGTTTGTTCGCAATCCGTACTTGATCCCAATCAATCTAGAAGTTTATACATGGATTCAGGTAGCCACTTATACAACTACAATGTCGCCGCGGCCGGCACCGCTTTTACGCGCGTCGTGACGATCGAGGTTCTCGAAAGTGACTCGAACGGGAATCCTCAGGAAATGCAGGTCAATTCCGTTGTTTCCTGGAATCAGGGGGCGGGCAAGCAAAGCGTCAATTTGGAAGACAGATTTTTCAATTGGCACGCGCAGTAAATAAATAAAAAATGAAAAATCAAAAATCAAAATTGAATTCCGGATTTGCCCCCACGCCAGAACGAGAAGCTCGAGATTCAAGGCGCTCCGCGCATACTTCTCGTTTGGTGTGGGGGTTTACCATGATCGAGCTTTTGGTCGCCATCGCCCTTTTTTCCATCGTTGTGAGTATCGCCGTCGGCGGACTCGTGAACGCGATACGGATTCAGCGGCAGATCGCGGCTTTGATCGCGGCGAACAGCAACGCGAGTTTCGCTCTGGAGCAAATAGCGCGCGACGTAAGGACCGGGTCGGACTTCAGCGGCGCAAACTGCTCCGGGCAGCAATGCTCAGAACTTGATTTTATGAACGCTTTCGGGCAGGCGACAAGCTACCGGCTGAGGAGCGGCAAGATTGAGAAAGGAACTAACGGCGCATTCCAGCCGGTCACCGGTGACAACACTGCCGTGCAATATCTCTCGTTCACGCTCATTGGCAATCTTCCCGGGGACGGTTATCCTCCGCGGATCATTATAACTCTCGGGGTTAGTCCGTCCTCGGCCGCCGGCGGCGCGAGCGGCATTATTTCCGGGATTGAGACAACGGTGAGCGCACGGCAGCTGGATACGTGATCGCGGCGAGCCACGTCGGCATTGTTTTAGCTATATTCGCCAAATTGCCCTCTGAGCCTGATTAGACAGATTCTCTACGGTTTGGTAGCATCTGGGAAGTTATTCAGAGAACCATATTTCTGAAGGGGAGATAGGAAGGGAGGAACGCTGTGAAACATAGAAATGTATGTGGCGCTATTGCCGTTTTTGTGTTGCTTATGACGGGTTGCGGTAGTGAAGGTGGTAATAATCTTCCGCCAGCAAATCCGTTGCCGACAATTTCCGTTTCCGCGAATTCGGTTGGCTTTTCCGCCGTTCAGGGCGGAGCAAATCCCGCGGACCAGGAGTTGGCCATTTCTAACTCCGGCGCTTCGGGCTCCACGCTGAGCTATTCTGTGTCCAAGACGCAGAATTGGCTTACGCTCGGCGGTTCTGCGAGCGGCAGTTCTTGCCTCCGGCGGGTCCGCGAGCGTTTCGCTGGACGTGAATATTTCCGGCCTCACGGTCGGAACCTACAACGATACATTGACGATTTCCGCTGCCGGCGCGACGAACACGCCGCAGACGGCCGCGGTAAAACTTGTCGTAACACCGCCCACGATTGATTCAGTCACCATTTCGCCGACGAGCGTAACGCTTCCGGCTGGCGGCACGCAGCAGTTCACGGATAACGTCAAAGGAACCGGTAGTTTCAATCCTGCCGTGAATTGGACAACGTCTGCGGCCTGCGGCAAGATTTCGGATTCCGGCCTCTACACGGCCGCAATGAACGCCCAGGTATGCGCGGTGACCGTTACCAGTCAAGCCGACAATACGAAATCGGCTTCGGCTATGGTGACGATAACTTCGCTGCCCCCGACCATATCGGTCGCGCCAGGCACGTTCACATTCTCGTCCGTCCAGGGCGGAGCGAACCCTGCGAGCCAGACGCTTACCGTATCAAATTCCGGAGCCTCCGGTTCGGTTCTGACTTACTCGGTTTCTAAAACGCAGCCATGGCTTATACTCGGCGGCTCTGCGAGCGGCAGTCTTGCCGCCAGCGGGTCCGCGAACGTTTCGCTGGATGTGAATATTTCCGGCCTTACAGCCGGAACTTACACCGATACACTGACAATTTCCGCTGCCGGCGCGACGAACACGCCGCAAATCGTGACGGTAACGCTCACTATAGCCGTGCCGCCTGATCCGACGATTTCAATGCCGCCTACCGCGACGGTGCAATACGGTTCAACCTGGCAATTCGATATCACAGCCAACGGCACCCCGGCCTGTTCCGTAACTTCTGGTCCCGGCTCGGTGTCGGTATCTGCGGACGGCACTGTTGCGACATATAGTGTGCCTTTGCCGGGCACGGCTGTGGCCGCGATCTCGGCTTGGTCGGCGGCGCTCATCTGCACCGTGACGAATTCTGTCGGCAAGACCGCGACCGCGACAGCAACCGTTGCGCTCCAATATGACACGCCGGTTATCTCCTCATTTTCCACGGTCGGCATTATGTGTCAGGCGGAGTGTCTGATAACCGTGGTCGTAACCGGCTCCGGATTCTACGTCGGCGGCACGCTTTACGAGGATTCAACGCCCATGTCGCTTGTGAGCGCGAGCACGAACGTAACCGGCCAACCCAACATGCTTCCGATATCGGAGAACGACAGGGTCGCATTCATAATGATTTTTGACACGCCGCATTACGACCCACACCGGATAAAGTTTTCGGCCGCGAGTCCTAACGACGGGCACGGCGGCGGAACTTCAAATACCGTTTATCTGGGATTCTACGGCAACCAGAATACGGTAGCTTTAAGCATTGGCAACCAGAACACGACAGCTCCCACCCCGGCGGAAGTTTTCCAAGCCTATCAGGCTCAATCGGTAATCTACAAATTTCTCCTAAGTGATGGAACAAGCGACGGTAATTTCCTACAAGCTGCTCACGGAATATCGGTGGACGACAAAAGCGGAAATCTATTGCTTACCCCGCCGTGGGGCATAATGGAAATAGCACCCAGCGGGCAGCAAGTCGGCGGGGCGTGGATAAATCTCTATTCCATAGCCGTGGCGGCGAAAGGCGGGTATGGATGCGCAGCGCAGCCATATGACGGTTCGCTGACCTCACTTGATCTGTCGCAGTTGCCGCGTTTGAGTCCCGTTATCATGGCTATCGGAAACGAGCCGTGGAATGTGGCGATGACGAAACTCGGCGGCGAGTTTGCCTGCGTCGCGTTCAATGCCGGCGACTTGCAGCTCTCCGTCGTTAAAGTTCCAGAAACGCAACTTTGGAATTTCACGACGCTTGTCGGTTTGACGCCGCTCGGTGATCTGCAGTCGCCTCCGGACGGCGGTTGGCAACTCGCTGTTTTTGACGTCAGCACGACCGTCAAGATTATCGCCGTCCTGTCACAGCACGACAAGTTGGTTGTCTTCAAGCAGTTGCAGTTGGACGAAAATACCGGACTTGTCGCGATTAACGATCTTGCTCAAACCCCGATCAGCTGGGTTATAAATTCGGATCAGCAGCTAACTGGCGCGCCGGTATTGCTCGGGATTCCGTTCAGGATCGCGTTTTGATCCCGAACGGGATGCTAATCGTGGCGGTTGATGACTATCTGGCCGGTGTCACAAGGTTTGGCTCCGTTAATCCCACGACCGGAGTTATGACACAACTCACGGCGACGACCCCGAAATTGACGGTAGGATTAGCGGTAAGTCCGCTTGACGGCCGTATCATCGGCTGCGAGCGCGACGCCTGCGACTTCATGCTGGAGCAGTGATGTTGAGATGCGATTTTTCGCGGCCCCGGGTGCGCTTACCGGGGCCTTTTATATTTTTATCATACCGTTTTGCCCGGTAGTAGACCGAGTGCAGCAACGCCCCGTCACCAAACAAGCACCTCGTTTTTCCCAGCGACTTTGCATATACCGTGCTTTTCGTTCCCAGTATATGACTTGTAGATACCGACGTTTATCCAAGAAAAACGGTCGGTCGCTGCAGTACTTGTTTGGTGCGGGGCAACGCATGTACGCTTTCCCGCCACAAACGATTACCTTTGGTAAATTGATGGTTTTGAGTGACAGTTTTCCCAAAATCAGGCGTTGTGGAAAGCGTAGCGCTTGGCTCACTACCGGGTTTGCCCGGTAGTGAAATTGCGAGTGGTCGCCGAAGGCGACGTAAACAAAATGCTCGCAATTCTACTACCGGGTTTGTTATAATTTAATCAAATGGCGAAGCTTTCAAAGTCAACGGGAGTTTTCGCGCTCGTGATACTGCTTTTGGCCGCGGTCATTGCCGTCATCGTTTTCGTCGCGCTTCGCGGGAAGGCGCCAGCTCCCGCCGCTATGCCCGTAGGGAAACCCACTGCGCAGCCTTTGCCTGCATACGCGCCGCCGGGCGAGCTCACACCCGGTTTTCCCAAAGAACTGATTCTCGGCGGCGAGGCGACGTCCAGCGGAAGTTATGCGATAAATTACGGCAGCGGCCCGAGTTTGCGCACAGCATCGTTCGGTTCGGCGAAGTCAATGCTTTCGCTTTTCAATCTCTACAAAACGTACTTCAGGAGCAACGGCTGGACCGTGGTCAACGAAATTACCAAATACCAGAATTCGCGCGGTCTTTATGCAGTGAAAAGCGGCGCCGTTTCCAGCGTTTCTATTATTGATAACGGAAAAACGCGCGAGGTCGTCGTGAGCTATTCGGGGAAATGAAAGTTTTTAAAAAAATAATTCTTTACACAGCGCTGCTCGCTTTTGCTGTCAGCGTTGTTTTCAATGTTCCGCGGGAGTTTTCTCATGCTCAAACATCGCCACAGGTGCGTGTCGTATTCGGCCGTGTTGACCAGTATGGCAACATCCTTGGCGGGAGCCATCTTCCTAAAACTCCTTCAAAATACGATTTTTCCGTTAGTCATGGGTCGACCGGTAGTTATTCAATCAGTTTTGACAGCAGCGATTTTTCCAATACTCCCGCCCTTGTGGTTAATCCAGCGAGCGCCAGCCACCCGGCGGATATTGATTCCGTGGGAAGATTTTCGGCATTTTTTCACATAGGAAGAGTCGGCGCTGGCAATCAGGACGATTATTTCTCGTTTATTGCCGTGGGTCTTTCGTCTAACCCGAGGAACGACCTTGCGTACGCATTCGGCAGCTTCATGAGCTCCTATGGGGTGGGGGCGTCTAACGCAGGAAGCGGAAATTGGACTTCATCACCTGGCACTGGCAGCTACAGCGTCTCCTTCAAAGCTGGCGTATTTAGTTCTCCGCCCACGGTGGTGGCAATGGGTCCGGGTGCTGTTGATTGTGTCTCGGGGGTTTCCCAGAGTCCAACCTTGGCGTATCTTTACGAGGAAAGTGGAAACTGTGAAACTGGTGTTCCGAGAACTGATTATACTGGACAAGGTATGTCGTTTATCGCGGTCGGGGAAAACGCGGCGCAACCCGACCTCGTGAACATTTCGGAAGGAACTTTTGGTTATGATGGGACTATTGGCGCCGGCAGTACCGGCGACCTTCAATATGTTTATGGCAGTTTAGCGGCAATAATAGTCTGTATTTTCTTATCACCAACATGGCGTTTGTGAATAATTCGCCGGTGTTGGTGGGAACTCCAATTTATGTTAACGGGCGCGTCTGCGGGGGCTATACCTACACGAGCGGGGGCGGCGGGTCAGCTACTATCGCCGGTGATCCAGATCATACATGCGACACCAGAAGCGGATCAACCAAGGCGGGACTCACGATGATTGCCATCGCGCCCGTACTTCCTACTGTTAATATTTATCCCGATGCCGCTTCCGTTCCTTTGAATAAGGCCACGAATATCCATTGGAGTTCCGAATATACCACCGATTGCTCAATAACGATCATGGCCAACGGCGTGACCACGCCGAGCGGCTGGACAGTAAACCCGAACGTTGATGGTTCTCACACGACCGGAAATTTAACTTGGCCAACGACTTATACAATAAACTGCGACGGCAGTTTCGGCGGCAAAGTGACCATGTCGGCCACCGTGAGTATTGACCCGCCAGATATGAACCTGCAAGCCAATCCCACTTCTATTGATGTGTGTGCTTCTCCGATCATTGCCTGCGGCGGTGATCCCAACACTTGCGGACGCTCAGTTGTAAGTTGGGGTCCGATTATAAATGTCACAAGTTCCAGTAATTGTAAACTTTCCGGAAATTGGTCCGGTACGTTGTCGTCGCCCGATATTTCACTTTCACCAGGCGGTGTTCTGTCTCCGTCATATTACCCTTCCGGTATCTCTCAGCTTGACGGGTGTTACCTCAACAAGAACGTATAATATGACCTGCTACGGCCCTGGCGGGAGTTTTTCCGAAACTGCCACCGTGACCATTAATCCCGCGACAGTGGGGCTTACTCCCAACCCTGGGTCCGTTGATTTGTATAAAACATCCGTAATAAATTGGGGCATAACTAACGTTACGACTCTTAACTCCTGTGCTCTAGGGGACGCTTGGGGAAGCAGTTCTCCTCCGCCTCTTCACCCATCGTCTTGCTCCGGTAATTATACGACTCCGTCATTGGTTGCGCCCACGACCTATTCCATCGGGAGCTGCACCGGGCCTGGAGGAAAACAGAATCCCGATCCCGAATCTGTGACGGTCGGCATAAATGACCCGAATATAAACATGGCTGCTGTTCCGGCCCAGCTCCACCTTAGTGAGTTAAGCGGCGGCTCGGTTATAAAATGGGGCAGGGACGCGGTTGGCACAAATAGTCCCAGTGATGACATCGGTAATGTCACAAGCACGGCTAATTGCACGCTTTCCGCCATTCCGCCTGCGAGCGGCTGGTCCGGCACGCTCTCGGCTTTCCACGGCACCTACGCGACGGGACCGCTATCATCAAGCAATCTTACATACACATATAATATAACCTGCAAGGGAGCGGGACAGAACGGGGGAACTACCACCGGGAAAGCTATAGTGTCCGTCGCTCCGCCCGAAGTTTCCATCAATGCGAGTTCTACTACGATCAGTCCCGGTTCTTCCACGGTAATAACTTGGAACTCTACGGATACCACCGCCTGCGTGGAGTCGTGGGTGAACAGCACGACAGGTAATCCTAACTGGGCCAACAGTCTGTCTAACAGCGTAGGGACAAACACCGGCCCTCTCACGGACAACACGACGTATTCAATAAGTTGCACTGGCGCCGCCGGCGCAACCGCGCAAGATTCCGTTACGGTGAGCATGAATACCGGCGCGCCGACCATTACTGAATTCAAGGCCACGCCGCCCGCCGTGTCGCCCGGCGACTCCACCACAATAACCTGGAGTTCCACCAACGCCACCAATTGCAATGTGTCGTCCACCACAGACGGCGTAAACTGGACGGCCGTTGGGAGCGGTACCTCCAACACCACAGGGGTTTCAAGCGGCCCGCTTACGAAAGATACGACTTATGAAATCACTTGTCACGGTCCCGGCGGAGATACACAGCGGTCAATCACGGTCAGGGTTGGGAATTTCATATGCCCGGATATGGGTGCGATCAACGTAAGTTCCACGAATTCCTGGGCGGACAATGACCATCCGAACAATTTATTGCCCGGTGATTACGTTACAAGTTCGTGGCAATTTACGCCTCCCTCATCGGTTGACCCCTGCGATCAGGGTTGCGCGAATTTGTCCCATAACGGATACACGAATCTTCCGGCGAGCGCGGCGGCTCCGGCAGATTGCCCGTATACACTTATCCCCGTTCAGGGCAGCGCCGGACCGCTCTATGCCTTGAAAAAAGTTGATACGAAACTTGCCGCCATAGGAGAAGGCGATCTTGGCTTGAGCTGGCTCAAGAACTCGTTGCTCAATATTGCCAAAGCATTTGTTGTTTGGCCGGGCACATCCACTTCTTCTTACACCCAGGGTCTCAGTCCGTCCGCTTATTACGATGACTGGCTTGTTTTCTCGGATCCCGCCAAAACCAACTCCAGCCACATCAACTTCAGTGTGGGCACTGGTTCTTCTACCGCTCTTACGATCAACGGCACCACGATTGGCAGTTTCACCGTCGGCCAGAAATGGACGCTGGACATAACAAGCAACATGCCGAAAACAAATTTCAGTTTCTGCGTCAACTCTAACTCCAGCTGTAACCCCTATACCACGGATGCGAACGGCAACTGGACCCTAAGCGGCGATTTTCCGCTTTCCACTGTCGGTTCCTGGAGCGAGTGGGCGGTGTTCCCGGGCGGCGTCAATTCCGATACCATCAGTTTCACCGTGGGCGCCGCTCCCTTTGCCGCTCTTATGGTCAATACCACAACTATCAACGCCTTTGGTTTCGGCCAGACCATAACCTACGCGCTCGCCTCAAACATTCCTAAGACGAGCTTTGAAGTGTGCTATAAGCTTGATGGCGTGGCGCAGCCGTGCGTCAACTCAAGTTTTACGGACCCGAATTATCAGACGGACCCGAGCGGCAATTGGAGCACGCAGCAGACGCAAGACTTATCTACTACTGGTGCCGCCGGCCATTCTTACGAGGACTGGTTTGTCTTCCGGGATTCCGACCAGACCAATTCCAGCCACGTCAATTTCATCGTGAGCCCCGGCACTCTCGCGATCAACGGCGTTACTGCTGGTAGTTTTACGGTGGGCCAAGCATGGACACTGAACGTAACGAGCAGTATGCCGAACACTAGTTTCACCATTGAATGCAGCATGGATAGCGGTGCGCCATTTGCCTGCGATAGCGGCACCACTGACCCGAACGGCAACTGGACCACTCTAGGCGGCGATACCTTTCCCGCTTCCGTCGCTGGTTCTTGGGAAGAGTGGGTAGTCTTCTCAAACGGCGCCAGCTCTACCCATATTAACTTCAAAGTGAGCCAGGGTCCTACCGCTGCTCTCACGATCAACGGCGTTACGACCGGCAGTTTTACCGTCGGCCAGAAATGGACGCTGAACATAGCAAGCAATATGCCGAGCACCAATTTCAGCTTCTGCGTCAACTCCGGTTCTAACTGCAGACCATACACCACTGACCCGAACGGTAACTGGAGTCTGAGCGGCACTTTCAATTCCGATTCCATCGGTTCCTGGAGCGAGTGGGCGGTGTTCCCGGGTGGCCCCAATTCCAATTCTATCAGTTTTACTGTGGGCGCCGCTCCATTTGCCGCTCTCACGATTAACGGCGCTACGTCTGGTAATTTCGGCGCAAACCAGGCGTGGATTCTGAACATAGCAAGCAATATGCCGAGCACCAATTTCAGCTTCTGCGTCAACTCCGGTTCTAACTGCAGACCATACACCACTGACCCGAACGGCAACTGGAGTCTGAGCGGCACTTTCAATTCCGATTCCATCGGTTCCTGGAGCGAGTGGGCAATATTCTCAAATTCCGCCCAAACCTATTCCAATCTCATCAATTTCAGCGTGGCCTCTATTTCCCCGGCCACTCTCACGATCAACGGCGCCGCTGCCGGCACTTCCGGCGTCGGCCAGACCGTAACATACACGCTTGTTTCGGGTGTACCCAGCGCGAGCTTTAAAGTGTGCTATGACTACAATGGCGTAACGCAGCCCTGTTTGACCGATCCAAAATATTTCACAGATGCATACGGTAATTGGAGTACGAAGCAAACTTTAACCCCCAATACTGCCGGCTCGGCCGCTCTTTTCAATATTGAATGGGACCCGCTCGCGGAGATAACTGTGACCTCTACTTCGCCGATTCCTCCGCCTTCCTGTCCGGACGGTCAGATTTGCTTTAACGAGACAAGTACGGCGGAAGGAACGGTCGCGGTATCAAATAATGGTGCCGACCATTCGCAACTTGATTGGTCCGTAAGCGACCAATCTTCCGCCAATTTCCCCAGTTGGCTTACGGTTTCGCCGTTGTCTTCCACCTCCACTGGCTCCACCGGACCGATTAACAAGGATGGCCAGCCGCAGACCGTGAATGTTGATTGTGATACCAGTTCCGTTCCGTTCGGTACACAAACTTCAACTGTGCTCGTTTTCTCGGGTATGACGCACGGTATTCCTGGCCAACAAGCCGCCGATTCTCCCCGAACCGTCACCGTTAACCTTTCTCTTGCGATACCTCCTGTTACGATAAATCCGGCTAACGCGACTACCACCGTTTATACACCCGTCGCATTCACGGTCGCCGGGGGCATGGGCACCTCGTATTCCTGTTCCGTTTCCGGTCCGGCGTACGTGAGCTGCGCGGTCCTCGGCGAAAACATTCCTTTCAATATCAGTTTCCCGGCTGTTGGAACTTATACCATCACGGTTACCGATACCGACCCCACGAACACGACGGGCGACAATACTGCTACCGCTTCCGTTGTTGTTGCGGTGGTGCCCGCGAGTTGCGATTTCTCCGCATCGGCTGGCGGCTTATCAACCAACTGCATTCTCTTATCGGCATCCACGACCCTCTCCTGGTCGTGCGAGTATGTTGATCCCGTCAAGGGTTGCACGCTTAACGGCTCGGCCGTTGCATCTAGCGGGAGCCGTATAGTATTCCCGACGTCCACGACGGTTTACACGCTCCATTGCGCCGGAGCAGGAGGCGGCCAGGACGCGATAGTTCCACTGCAGGTTTGCGTGAGAACGCAGAGTTGGAAAGAAATTCCGCCATAATATTGGAATTTAAATTTAGAATAAAGGACAGTAGAATTTGGGACTTGTGATTTGCAAAGAACTGCGCACACAGGGCGCGCGGTTCTTTCTTCTAAATTGTTATAATTAGTACGTGTATATCCTAAACCCTAAATTCTCAATCCTCAATCCTAATTCGGGGCAAGTCATGCTCATCGCTACGATTCCTCTGGGGAGCGTAATTTTGGTGGCGACTACGATTGCCGGGATGCTTATGGTATATCAGATTCGGCACGCCACCGACCTGGAGAGTTCGGCAAAGGCGGTTTTCGCCGCAGATGCCGGCGTAGAGTGCGCCCTGGAAGATACGTTCAAACTCAACGGTTGCTCAATGAATTACGGACAGCTGCCGCACACGCTTTCTAACGGGTCTTCTTATAGGTACACGACGAGCAGCGTGTCGTTGCCGAATCTGGCCGGCTGGTGGATGTTTGACGAAGGCGCGGGCCCGACGACTATGGATTCCAGCGGCAATGGAGATGACGGCGTTTGGAACGGAAGCGGTCCGCAACATTGGACTCCCGGGGAAGTCGGGCCTTATGCGGGCGAATTTAACGGAGTTGATGACTATGTCGCCGTGCAGGGATACAACCCCGCGGTTTTGGAGCCGACCAGAGCCGTGACCGTTACCGCCTGGGTTTACCCTTCCACCAACTCCGGATATAGGGCGATTGTTCAAAAGGGAACGAACTACTCGGGTTATTTTTTGCGGTTGAACGGGGGAACCTTGGAATCGTTCGTGGCCGGAAATCCCAACTCGTTGCTCGCGGGAGATGTGCCTACGAATTCGTGGACATTTGTCGCCATGACGTATGACGGTTCAACCCTGACAAATTACATAGATGGGCAGCTCGTTCAAACGGCAAGCGTGTCAAGTCCCGTGAGCCCCGTTCCCACAGCCGCTTTTATGGTCGACGGCGCCACAACCGGCAATTTTGACACAGGTCAGACCATTACCTACTCGGTTTTATCTAACTTACCCAACACTTTTTTTGACGTGCACTACAAATTCAACGGAGCAGAGAAGACGCCTCTCACGAATTTCAGCAGCACGGATGCGTACGGCAATTGGAGCTACAGTCAACCCTTGACTTCTGTCTCCACCGGCTCTTACGAGGACTGGCTTGTGTTCTCAAATCCACCCCGAACCAATTCCAATCACATCAGTTTCAACGTGACCACCACACCCCAGATTGCTTCCACCGATCCTCTTGATCGGCAGTCGCGGAAGCGGCGAAGATCCTCCTGGTGACGAAAAATTTTCCGGTTACATAGACGATGTCCGTGTTTATGGTGCTGCCTTGAGCGAGGGAGATATCTTGAACTTATACTTCGGGGCGTCTCCTCAGGCGACCATTTTATCGGAGGGAACCGCCGGTCCGGCATCGCGCGCATTCCTGCTTTCGCTCTGAGCTTCGGAATTTTTTCATACATATAAGTCTTATAGGACCTATAAGAGGGATGGACAAGAAAGACGCAAAAAAAAGGATAGAGAAATTACGGGAAGAGATCAACAAGTGCCGTTACGCTTATCACGTTTTGGATAAGTCGCTTATTCCGGATGCCGCTCTGGATTCTCTGAAGAAAGAACTTTTTGACCTGGAGCGGAGATTTCCCGACCTCATTACTCCCGATTCGCCGACCCAGCGCGTTGCGGGTAAACCGCTCGCGGAGTTCAAAAAGGTTCGGCACGAAACGCCAATGATCTCTTTCAACGACGCCTTCTCGGAAGATGACATGACGGGGTGGCTTACGCGCCTTGAGAATTATTTGGGGAAAAAACTTCCGGCTGGAGAAAAAATTTTCTATTGCGAGTTAAAAATTGACGGCTTGGCCATGGAGCTTGTCTACGAGGACGGCGTTTTTGTGCGCGGGTCCACGCGCGGCGACGGCATGTTCGGCGAAGATGTCACGCAGAATTTGCGCACGGTAGAGGCCATACCTCTGCGTCTCCTTGGACCGGACGAGGTCGCCAAAAACTTGAAAAATCTCGGCTTGAACCCCGGTAGCTACACCCTGAACCCCAGGCATCTCGTAGTCCGCGGCGAAGTTTTCTTGACAAAGAAAGAATTTGAAAAAATAAACAAAGAGCAGGTCAGGAAGGGATTGAAGCCGTACGCGAATCCTAGGAACATCGCCGCCGGTTCCGTGCGCCAGCTTGATCCAAAAATAACCGCTTCGCGGCATCTGGATTCCTACGAATACGACATCATAACCGAGATCGGCCAGACGGTTCACGACGAAGAACATTTGATCCTGAAGGCCTTCGGTTTTAAGACGAATCCCAACAACCGGCCGGCGAAAAATTTGGCGGAGGTTTTCGCGTTCAGAGACCACTGGGCGAAGCGCCGCGAGCGGCTGAATTATGAGATTGACGGCACGGTGGTTATCGCAAACAACAACAAGACCTTTGAGGCCGCTGGCGTGATAGGCAAAGCGCCGCGCGGAGCTATCGCCTATAAATTTTCTCCGCGTGAGGCGACAACCGTCGTGGAGGCCATAGAAGTTCAGGTCGGGCGGACGGGAGCCTTGACGCCTGTTGCCGTGATGAGGCCGGTGAATGTCGGCGGCGTTACCATAACCCACGCGACCCTTCATAATGAGGATGAAATAAAACGCCTCGGCCTTAAGATCGGCGACACGGTGATAGTGAATCGTGCGGGCGATGTCATACCTCATGTTGATAAGGTTTTGAAAGAACTGCGCACGGGAAAAGAAAAAGATTTCAGGATGCCAACACGCTGCCCGGTTGACGGTTCAAGAGTCGTAAGAGACGGCGTGATCTACCGCTGTTCTAATCCCCGTTGCGGGGCGCGGCACCGCGAATCGCTTTACCACTTCGTCTCGGGCGGCGCTTTCAATGTTGAAGGGTTGGGGCCAAAAATCATTGACCGTTTCCTTGATGAGGGGTTGATCGCGGACGCCGCCGACATTTTCACGCTGAAGGAGGGGGATATAGCGGCACTGCCACGCTTCGGAGAGAGATCGGCGGCGAATATTATGAACGAGACCCACGAGCGCAGGGAGATTACTTTGCCGCGATTTATATACTCGCTCGGGATTTTGCACGTCGGGGAAGAAACGGCTGCTGCGCTGGCGCGCACAATTTCCAATTTCCAACCCACAATTTCCAAGCCCAAAGACGTTTTGGGAAATTTTAAAGGGATGTCGCTTGAAAAACTGCAAGAGATTCCGGATATCGGCCCGAAAGTCGCGCAGAGCATCTATGACTGGTTCCGCGAGGCGCGCAACGCGAAATTCGTGGAAAAATTGGATAAAGTCGGAGTGCGGATAGAAAGTCAAAGGTCAAATGTCAAAGGTCAAAAGTTGGCCGGTAAGACATTCATACTTACAGGGACCCTTGATTCGTTGGGGCGCGAGGCGGCGAAGGAAAAGATCCGCGAATTGGGAGGGGACGTTTCGGAATCTGTCAGCAAAAAAACCGATTATGTCGTCGCAGGCTCCGAGCCGGGGTCAAAACTTGAGAAGGCAAAGAAGCTGGGCATAAAAATATTGGACGAGAAAGAATTTTCGGATCTGATAAAATAAAAAACCGGCGCGCTCTGTGTTACATCGCGCCGGCACTTTCAGCTCGGCTTCCCCGTTTGGTTCATGACGAAGCTTCTCCGTGGCACCACGAGTTCACTTGCCGTATCTTCCGTTACCGGCACCATCTTCTGTTTGTTCCGTATTTCCTGGATGTATTGTGGCAGATATTTGCCGATGAGATTACTCAGTTCCTTGAAATAACTCCCGCATAGAGAACAATCGGAAAGATGTTCAAGCGTTTGCAGTGCCAGCCTGCTTTTTCCGGAGGAGAAAATTTTTGCCAGCTCTTCAGAGGTTTCTTCGGAAAATTTGTTTATTACCGCGGTCTGACGTAAGGCGGCGAGCACCAACAAATCCCTGAAGCACTTTCTTGACGGCCAGAGAACTATTTCCTCCATGCCGTCGGCGGTTTTTGCCATGCCCTTTTGCTGGCATCCGTCAAGCCTTATCCATGTTGTCTGGAGACATGCCCTATTGATAGACAGCATGCATGCCAGCCAAAAAAGACAGTGGGGACAAGAAGCCGCGTGTTCTACGGCGGCGACCGGAATCCCCGATCTTCACCTCAACGAACGCCGGTATCTTTTCAAGTTCGGCGCACGGCAGGTTCCGCGATCTACCGGCCGTATTTTCGGAAGCCATAAAGCACCCCCTTTTAAGTTTCTGGGTATGAATATACGACTTTTTCCTGCCGTTGGCAAGACGAAATGAATAACCGCGCCGCAAGCGGTGCGGTATCCGCAACCGGTTGCGGTCGGGCGGTTATTCACCCCTCCCCATTTGTGGCAGGGGTTTGGTGATAATACCCAGCGAGAGCCGTAAGGCGACTTCGTCTTTGTATGTTGTGTGTGCATAGTTTTTGCAGCAAATGGGGAGGGGTTTATTATTCACACATCGCAATTCATCCCTACACCCTCTCATCACGTTGCAAGAAGGTGTAGGGTATTCTTGCGAGTGAATAATAAAAAAGCCCAATCTGCGGCGGTATCTGCCGTCAGTTGGGCTTTTGTTTGTCGCGTTTGCCGTCAAGCAATATCGTCAAGGTTGGAGCTCTGTAAGGAAGCGAAGCTTCTACGGCCTTGAAGTAGTCAATGGGGTTGATCCTTGAAAGAAAAACTTCCCTTCTTTTGTCCGCGGTGACCGGCCTTATTTCCGCGTTCGTTTTTATCATTGCCGCGTATTCTTTTTGATGTTTGGACATTATTTCGCACATGTCTTGATTTCGCACATGTCTTGATAATATTCGGCGCAACTTGGGCACTCCTCCAGATGTTCCCTGAGAGGGTCGAGAAGTTCCGGTTCTATTTCCGTTTTGAAGCGCTGGATTGCTTTATTCGCATAACCGACCCTCTCAATCTCCATATTGCGTATCAGAGTGAGGAGGGCGTAACTGAACATCTCCCGTTGCGGGCAATCTTCGTAGCACAGACGCGAGGTAAGAAAGTAGGTTTTGCGTTTCGCGAGAAGGTAAGAAAGCCAAAATAAACAACCCCCGCATTTTCTGGCGTGTTTTACGAGGTCGGCGTCAACCGGCCTCGTCAGATTGACGGCACGGAGCACCTTAGCCAACTGCGTGCATTCCGATTTTCGCGGCCTTGCCTTTTGTGTTTTTCGCACAGCCCCTCCTTTTTATGGAATCTCAATGACCGTCTAACTTTATTTTAACGCCGATTGCGGATATTCGCTAATCATTGCTTCGTCTTGGGTCTCGGCTGCTGATTTGTTTTTTTCTCGGATTTTTATTAAATTTAGATTGTGCGGCCGTGGTGTAGTTTACCCCGTTGGATCGCGTAGCGATTCCATCGGGGCCCGGTTAACACGTCCCCCTGCTTGCCCCGCACCAAATTTATAAAATTATGAGATTTCGAGCGGTTCGCGCGGCCGTGGTGTAGCCTGGTTAACACGTCCCCCTGTCACGGGGAATATCACGGGTTCAAATCCCGTCGGCCGCGCGAACCGCTGGAACGCCTTCGTTTCAAATATTCGATTTCAGCAATAGCACTAAATGTAAAAATTTGGTGCGGGTTACGGGGAAGGTTGTGGGTTCAAATCCCATCGCCCGCGCAAAGACAAAGACAAGGTGGGGGATAAAGGGAAGATCACGGGTTCAAATCCCGTCGGCCGCGCTAAAACCAAAAGACGATGACCTTGTGCCATCGTCTTTTGGTTCCTAATGTAGTCGACGGGATTTGAACGGGGATGGGGTCGGTCAGACCGCAGTCAGAGGGTATCGCGGACGCGGTCAAGGAATCGCGGTTTTCGTTGCCGTTGCTGTATGCTATACTGTAATTAATAGTTCCAACTCTTGCGCTTCTCTTGTTCTTGGTGTATGCTCGAAAAACATGAAAATGGAAAAAGTCCTCCAAAAAGAAGTTTATAATCTTCAGTCGTTGTTTCCTAAAGAAGTAACCGTTTCTGTGCGTCGTTCGGAAGACGGCGGTTTTGCCGCCGAGATTTTATCTTACCCGCGAACATTTACCGAAGCCGATACTTTTTCAGAGCTTATTGAAATGATCAACGATGCGCTGTATACCTACTTTGATGTTCCAAAAAAATTCGTTTCTTTTATGCCCACCTATCTTCCTCCACTCGATTCTTCGGTGAGAGACCTCATCGGTCTCCCCGTACACATGAAACCGGAAAAAATTACATTAGAATTGGCGAGGTGAAACCGATAGAAATCAAAACAACGGATTGTTCTGGTAACAACCTTATCCGAGCCGCAGAGCACTGCGGCTTTCTCGTTCAACAGGGCAAGAAGCATGTGAAAGTAAAAACCGCAGAAGGAAGGTTTGTTGCCATGATTCCGAGGCATAGCCATATTAAGCGAGAAACCGCGAAAGGCATCGCTGAGGCGCTGCAAAAGTTTGGAGGCAACGTGGCAATGAACTAAGCCACCCCGCACCAAGCCCGACTCGTTTTACATAAGGCAGAATCAAACCCCCACCTTTTCGGAAAAAGGTGGGGGTTGAGTTTGCCTATCTGCCTGTCTTATTTGCCGTTGCCGGTAAAAAAGCTGACGCAATCTCCCTGGTTCTTAAATGGCGAATGATCGGGGTGAAACCAATTTCGCCAACCGTCACCTTTGCATTGGTCCTTATCGGTCGGCACAGTTGGCACAGTAACGTCATCGCTTATCAGTATTGTCGCGCCTCCACCATTGACCCACACCGAAAAGGTTGTTTTTGGCAGGGTGATGTCCGCTCCCGTGAGCTTTACATGCCAGTGGCTAGCGCCCTTCTTATCGGTTACGAAGGTGAATGGCTGGACCGCTGATGTAAGTAATCCCGGCCAACCCGTACTACCACTGGAAAGTTTTGCAGTTCCGCTTTCGGTGTACCACGTGCCCGTTCTACCGCCACCGTAATTGTCACTCCATATACCACTGAGAGATCCATTAGCAGCTATGGTGCCAGACATTTGCATTATTGTCCCTATGGCCCCAAGTGTATAGGTGCATGTGAAAGAGAAAGTGTTTCCGGTTATCACAATATTTGATACATTCCATTCATAGGCATATGATGGCCCCGGTGAGGGATAATCACCAGAACCGCCTGACTTGGTGAGCGTCATATCATAGAGCGATGGATTTGGGCCACCGCCGTTAACTGCGTACATGACTGTATAACTACCCGTCAAATCCGCTGGAACATAAGCTGTGTATGGCCCCGAAATATAAACCGTGTAGGTCGTGTCGGGAAGCAAATCATTCATTACGCCAGTGACTCCGACGTCAATTTTGTCGTACGGTTGATGTTGATTAACGAACAGTTTAGATGCCTTATCAGAACCCGGAATGTCCTGTGAACCGTACGGAGGAACGGGCATAACCGCTCCGGAGAGATTCCATTTAACCTCTTGCGCTCCGGCCCATTTTCCGATTGGTGTTGCGGCCGAAGCCACTCCTGCCAAAACCAATAAGGAAGCAATGGCGATTGCGGGAAAAATAAATCTTTTCATAGTTTTAATTCAATTATTGTTTTGCCGACCTTTCAACTTCTATTGTAGAAGTTGTTCCATTGATAGACACTATATCAGCCCCAATTTTTTTGCAATAGGGCGCGGACGCGAAAGCGCGCGCGCAAGCGGGCGGGCATTCTTGCGGGTGAATAATAAAAATAGGGAAACAACGCGCATTGTCTTTGGTTTCCTCGCGTCGTTTCCCCGAGACAGGAGGATAAACTAACTCAAAGTAATTATACTATACTGTAGAGAGGCGGAAAATAGCAATAGGCGGCTTGCGGGCAAGAAAGCCGGGAAGTAGGGGAGGTAATCACAGGGAAACGAAACCCTTTGCGGGATTTCACTGATTACCGCCCCTGCTTCGGGCCTTCGGGTTGCCGCTACTTATCCCCACACTTTCCACAGGAGGATATTAACCCCGCGGGAAGGTGTGGGGATTTATTACCACGAAGCCAGCCGCAAGTCAACCCCCACCTTTTCGGGAAAAAGACGGGGGTCAACCCCCGCCTTTTCGGAAAAAGACGGGGGTCAACCCCCGCCTTTTCGGAAAAAGATGGGGGTCAACCCCCGCCTTTTCGGAAAAAGATGGGGGATTGACCCGCCTTTTCGCGCATCGCGCAAAAGGCGGGGGTTGACCGGGTTCGGTTAATTTTATATGATATCAATATAAAATTTATAAACTTAACTAAAGTCATATGAAATATAAGAACACGCTCCAAAAAGGGTCCGCGCGCTTCATCGTTTTTCGCGAGGGGGATACGTGGTACTGCGTTTGTCTGGAATTCAATATTGTTGAATCGGGAAGCACCCCCTCAGGAGGCGCTGCTTCTTTTGGTAGAAGCGGTGGAAGGGTATTTAGAATCGGCTCGGAAGATAAAAGCCAGACCCGGTATTTTGAACCAGAAATCAGACCCCGAGTACGAAGAATTATGGGATGCCGCCGAAGAACATAAAAAGGTTCCGGCAAAGGAAATTTTTTCTTTTGGCAGATTGAATCTTGCCGGAAGAACCTTTGCCGCCGCATAACAAATCGAAACTCCGTATGCCAAGAGGTCTGTACAACTGGACGGCGGAGGATGTCGTCCGTTTTCTCAAAGAAAAAGGATTTGTATTGAACTATACTAAGGGAAGTCATTATTTCTATATCGGGAGATACGGCGGAGCGTTTCGCCAAGTATGCGTGCCTTTTCATGGCAGCCGAGTGATCAAACCGCGGACACTCAAAGGTATGATTCGCCAATCCGGCATTCTGAAAAGTGAGTGGCTGGCAGGGTGATTGGGCGCGAACGCTAATCCGACCGACACGAAATCGACCCCCACCTTTTCGGAAAAAGGTGGGGGTGAACCCCCACCTTTTCGCGCATCGCCCAAAAGGTGGGGGTTGTGTTTCCGGGGCCAAATATTCGGTTATACACCGTCCCCGCAAATTCACGCTATTCGCGGAGCTATAATGTAAACGTAGCTGCGCAAAGGTCGAAAGCTTAATCATTAAAACATGGAGAAAAAAACAACAGACCAGCCGGCAGGGCCCGAGCAGGTCAATTGACGGGGGAGAGGGCGCCTACCGCGCGTTTGAGGAACGGAAGATGGAGCTGCAGAGGTCAAAAAATATGTGGCGAAATTTGTTTCTTGTGAACATCGTCCTCCTTCTTTGCGTGGCGTTTTTCGCGTTTTTGGGGCTGGCCGCGAACATCGGAGTTACCACGGTACTGTGGCTTGAGTTTGCCCCGGCTCTGCCGCTTGTGTACTCCGCGATTTCATTCACGCCCAGCACAGCAGAGACCGGAATATCTGGAAGAGTACTCGTTCAAGTCGGTTGTGGCGCGGTCACTCAATTCGTACCGGATAT
>CAWJQC010000002.1:0-50826 GCA_963844965.1 uncultured bacterium
TCATCAGCGAGAAGTCGCGCCCCACGGCCTGGTTGAAGTTGAACTGCACGCCGAGCATGCTGATCAGCTCGACTTCGCGGGCCACCACCTTCTTCGGCAGCCGGTATTCCGGCATCGCGTAGCGGAGCATGCCCCCGGGCTCCGCCTTGCATTCGTAGACCGTAACGTCGTGGCCCAGCAGCGCCAGGTAGAACGCGCGGCCAGGCCCGTGGGGCCGGCGCCCACTACTGCCACCTTGCGGTCCCGGCGGCGACATGCCGCCACAATGAACGCGCCGCCAGCGCGTCGAAACGGTCCCACGGCAGAATGGAGTCGGCGATGGTGCGGTGACCTCGCGCATGTTGACCGCCGAATCCAGCGTGCTGCCGCCGGCAGCGGTTGTCGCAGGGGTGCTGGCAGACCCGGCCGGTGGATGCCGGCAGCGGGTTGTCGATGATGACCGCCTCGAACGCGTCCGCGATGCGGCCTTCCAAGAGTTCAGGAACCGCGGGATATTCATGTGCAGCGGGCAACTGTTTTCGCAGGGCGAAGCGCCAAGTCGTCGCACACGCCCGCGCGGCAACGTTTGGCGCGATGATGTGGTCTCAGAACTCGTGCCGGAAATGGCGCATCGTGGTCAACACCGGGTTCGGCGCCGTCTGTCCCAGGCCGCACAGCGAGGTGTCGCGGATCATGCGCCCGAGTTCGTCGAGCAGATTCAACTGCGCCGCAGTCCGCTTCCAGAATGGCGGCCTGCTTCTTGGCTTCCGCACGCAAAATGGCCGCCTGCCATCCGCCTCGGCGGCCTTGATGACCGTAGCCTCCAGTTCTTTCTGCTTGCGTTGTACCTCCTGTTCCTGGACGGCAATCTGCTCCTGGGTGCGCACCCTCTCCACACGCACCTCTTCCATGACCACTGCCTGCTTGGCCTTGGCCTGCGACAGCGGACCGGCTTGCGCGGCCGTGGCCTTTTGCGTTTCCACTTCGGCCAGGAACTGGGCCTGCTTTACCTGAAAGTCACACTGCGCCCCAGCAATGTTGGCGTCGGCGTCGAACTTCGCCTTCTCGCCTTTCCTGCACCACCTTTTCGGAAAAAGGTGGGGGTCAACCCCCACCTTTTCGCGCATCGCCCAAAAGGTGGGGGTTGTGTTCCGGGGCCAATCTTCGGTTATACACCGTCCCCGCAAATTCACGCTATTCGCGGAGCTATAATGTAAACGTAGCTGCGCAAAGGTCGAAAGCTTAATCATTAAAACATGGAGAAAAAAACAACAGACCAGCCGGCAGGGCCCCGAGCAGGTCAATTGACGGGGGAGAGGGCGCCCTACCGCGCGTTTGAGGAACGGAAGATGGAGCTGCAGAGGTCAAAAAATATGTGGCGAAATTTGTTTCTTGTGAACATCGTCCTCCTTCTTTGCGTGGCGTTTTTCGCGTTTTTGGGGCTGGCCGCGAACATCGGACTTACCGCGGTTCTGTGGCTTGAGCTCGCCCCGGCTCTGCCGCTTGTGTACTCCGCCGTTTTCATTCACGCCCAGCACAGCAGAGACCGGGAATATCTGGAAGAGTACTCGTTCAAGTCGGTTGTGGCGCGGTCACTGGAGTCGTACCGGATATTACTGAAGGAAGATATCAATCCGGAACACGCGGAAGAGCAGAAGAAATTCTTGGATTTCGTCATTGGCTCGGTGAATAATCTCTACGCATCCCCGCGCGCGGCGATATCAAAGAATCCGGTGAAAGACGAGGAGGACGTGGGGGTGGGCATCGTTGAAAAACTCGGCGACGTCTTCAAGAAATTCATTCCCTAAGTCCCGTTTCAAATTTCGTGGTATGTTTGCGCGATTTTTTGCGCGATTCTTGCGCGATTATGCGTCGTGCGGTATAATGGCAGTATATGTTCAATCCGCGCTATAAGCTGACCAATAAGATCGTGAGCATGCTTACCGCGATCGCCGAAGCGCGGTCGGTCATGAGTCGCGCCAAGCTTCTCCCGAAGCAGGAATTGCGGCTGCGGAGGCAGGCGTTGGTCAGGATGACCCATGCCTCGACGAAGATCGAGGGCAACGCCTTGAATCTCCGCCAGGTTGAGGCAGTGGCGGAACACAAGAAGATAGACGCGCCAGCCCGCGATATCTACGAGGTGGAAAATTATCTGAAGGCGCTCCGCTATATCAGCAAGGTCGTCGAAACGAAGCGCCCGGTTACCGAGAAGGTTGTTTTGCAAATTCATAAGCTGGTTACCGACAAAACGCTTCCGAAGGACCAGGCGGGCCATTATCGTTCCGTTCCCATTTACGTCGCAAGGCGGCGGTTGGGCATGCCGCAGGAAGTGATGTATACCGGGCCTGGCGCGAAACAAGTCCCGCGGCTCATGAAGAATCTCGTGCAATGGATTCAGGTAAGCGCGAATCGCGATATTCATCCAATCGTCGCCGCGGGAATCGTCCATCAGGAAATAGCCGCGATCCATCCATTCGTGGATGGCAATGGCCGCACCGCCCGGGCGCTTGCCACGCTTATTCTCTACCAGCGAGGGTATGATTTCCGGCGACTCTTTGCGCTGGAGGACTATTACAATCGGGATCGGGCGCAGTATTATAAAGCCATCAACATCGGCAAGAATTACGAAGAGCGTCGCGTTGATTTCACGCCGTGGCTTGAGTATTTTGTGAAAGGATTCAAAGAAGAAATTAATGGCGTAAAAGCCCAGGTCGTTTCACTTTCCAGGCGGAAAATTCATAACGTCGTTGAATCGCAGATTTTTCTCGCCAAAGACCAGCTGAAGAATCATTGATTTTCTTGAACAGGTGGGAAAGATTACGGTCTCCGACGCGATGGACATCTTGGAATGCCCAAGGCGAACGGCGCAGCTGCAACTCCAGAAGCTGAAGAAGCTCAACATGATAACACAGGTGGGTAAAGGGCCGTCGTCGGCTTACGTACTCGCGCGATAGCCACGACGTAGAAACGGCCGTTCCGAGTCGATTATGCCGGGGGAAATTTGGCGGTAAATTTCATTCTGTGACGGCCAATATTCCGCCTGCGCCGGCTGGCGGAAGGGGACGACCCGGCCTAAAACCGTCAAAAGGCGTTTTTGTTGACAAAACAAATCGCCGGGCATATAATTGAACCGGCAGTACTTATCCACAAGCACATAGAAATTTCATTAAAAGCGTTTTGGTATAATTTAAGTGTTATAAATTGTTGTGGGGCTGGAAATGCAGAAAGGCTCTACTGCGGGGTATAAGTAGGCTCTTCGGAGCATCGAAAGTACTACGATGAGGGTCGCCGTTCCTCCCAGCTCCACAACAGTTCGTAATTCTTCAGATAACCCCCTGCGGGCGCAAATGCGGTGGCTATGGTAATGCCTCCGTCGTTAGTTGTATCTATTTCGAACGAGACAAAATAATCCGTCCCCCGCATTTTCTTTAAGAAACACTTTTCCCCTCGTTTCCCGGACTTGTTTGCGAGAATATGGTCGGGGTATTTTGCTATTGAAAATAAGTTGTCTAATAAAAAGTCAAACTCTTCTGCCGGTCTTTTATCGTACATATGCTTTAGGGCTCTGGTGTTTATGTAAACCTTTGCGGATACCGGATTAAGTTCACTTATGACTACTTTTGTGAGATGGCAAATTACAACCGTTACATCCGGGACTATCGCGCCCTTAATCGTTCCTTTTATGTATTTTTCGTAAAGATCGCGAACAACACGATTCGGTTTTTTGTGACTCATGTTAACTATCGTACCCTAATTTGTATCCGTTTTTCAAATAAGCGCGCGGCAAGCGCCCGCGACGGCTTGGAAAAGATTGGGGGGTTGACCCCCACCTTTTCAGGAAAAAGTGGGAGGGTTGACCCCCGCCTTTTCGGAAAAAGTGGGAGGGTTGACCCCCACCTTTTCAGGAAAAAGATGGGGGTTGACAAGAAATTGGGACGGGTGTATGATGCTCCCGTAAAAGTAAAGGCCGTTTGGTACGCAAAAAACAGCGAATAAACTCTAATTTCTCGGAAACATAGCGAAGTTTTCCACCGGATGTCCAGAAGCATAACGAAGTTTTCCACCGGATGTCCAGAGGGGGGGATTGACCCCCACCTTTTTCAGAAAAGATGGGGGTTGACACCAGGACTGGGACGGGTGTATAACTCTAACTATTAAACACAAAAAGCAAAGGCCGGTTAGTGCCATAAATTCACCCCCACCTTTTCGCGCATCGCGCAAAAGATGGGGGCAAAACAAATTCACCCCCACCTTTTCGCGCATCGCGCAAAAGATGGGGGTCAGTCCCCACCTTTTAGGTCTTATGTTCTATGTCTATATACTGAAGAGCGCGAAAGATAAGAAATTGTATATAGGCTACACGAACAATCTTAAAAGGCGGATGGAAGAACATAAACAAAAGAAAGTTTTTTCAACTGCCTTGAGGAGCCCGCTTTCTCTTGCATACTACGAATCGTTTCGGTCACAGCAAGACGCTACGGCAAGAGAGAAGCAGTTGAAGCAGTTCAAGAGCGCATACGGTCAATTAAAAAAGCGCATCGTGAACAGCTTGCGTGAGGCCTAAAAGGTTGGGGTAAACAAATAAATAAAAATTAAAAACAAATTCACCCCCATCTTTTCAGAAAAAGGTGGGGGTCAATCCCCACCTTTTCGCGTATCGCGCAAAAGATGGGGGTAAAAACAAAAACATGAAAAAAATTATTTCGGTCGGTTCGGTTTTAATGCTTTCGTTTGGCGTTTTGGTTTCCAGCGCACCAATGGCGTTGGCGGCAGTTGGCACCCCGGTAAGCATTGGGCAAAATTCCAGCATAAGCAATAGTTCCAGTATTAGCATCACCGTACCTTCTGGCGGAGTGGCTACTGGAAATACAATAATTATTAGTTTTGCGATGGATCCGCAAACCGGCACTGTAACTGCTTCAGACACCAAGGGCAATACTTATAATAAAGATACTGATGTCTCAAATGGGACAGGGTCTTCTGGTGTTAGGACTATAGTTTTTTCCGCACCCGTAACTACGGCATTAGTATCGGGTAATACTATAACGGTTAGTTTTCCTACGGCCAAATCCAAAGCGATTAGCGTTTATTATGTTAGTGGTTTAGTTTCAGCATCTCCCACAGACCAAACTCACACCGGGACGGCGGATAGTAGCAGCCCAAGCTCTGGTGCCGCAGCAACAACGACACAAGCCAATGAATTGCTGATTGGGGTGATAGGAAGTGAGTCTTCTTTAGGGAATGGCCACACCATTACAGCGGGTTCTGGCTTCACTGGATTGACAGGTGCCTCTGCCGACACCAGATCTTCTGATACATCGCAGCAAGTTTTTCCAGAATATCAAACTGTGAGCACGACCGGAGCTTATACCGCAACTGGTTCAGTAGCTGGTGCTTCTCACAATTGGGCAGCCGCTATCGTGACATATAAAGCCGCTACTACTAAATCAACCCCCACCTTTTCCAATTTAACAGCTAACTCGTCTGTCACTTATGGTGCAAGCAATATAGCTCTTAGTGGTAGAGTTAGCGCTACCGGCCCTGTTTATCCGGCTAACGGAGAAACAATCACTGTCACAATTAATGGGAACGCGCAGACAACCACAATCAACGATTCAACTGGCGACTTCTCCATCAATTATAATCCCTCTACTATACCCTATTCAGCTAGTGCCTATACTATAACGTATTCTTATGCTGGCGATCCCTCATTAAATCCTGCGACCGATACTAGTAGAACTCTCACGGTAAACAAGACTGCACTTAGCATCACCGCCAATAATGACAACAAGACCTATGGTCAGACCAAAACATATGGAGCTGGATCTACGGCCTTTATAAGTAGCGGCCTACAGAATAGTGAAACAATCGGGTCGGTTACAATTACGGCTAGCGGAGGCACGACTGCTAATTCAAATGTGGGTAGTTATAACTTAACGCCCAGTACTGCAACTGGTGGAACATTTAATGCTAATAACTACACAATCACTTATAAGGAGGGCACTCTTACTGTTAATCCTTTGGCCGTAACTCTAACCGGCAGTCGCCCTTACGATGGTACGGCTAATGCGTCCTATTCCATTTTATCTGTATCCAATAAGGTTGAAGGCGACG
Organism: uncultured bacterium; assembly: GCA_963844965.1. GTDB lineage: Bacteria > Patescibacteriota > Minisyncoccia > UBA6257 > 2-01-FULL-56-20 > REEB91. Next base: position 6,094 of record CAWJQC010000002.1, read on the forward strand.
TCGTTAATGTTGTTTCCGGCAACGGAACTTTGGCTGGAGCAAGTGTCGGCTCACAAAACATTACATCAGTTGGAACTTTGGCGCTGGGCGGCGCGAATGCGGGTAACTACACATTAACCGGCGCGACAGGTTCCGTTTCTATAACCAAAGCTGGCCAAACAATTACTGTTACAACTCCAGCTCCGGCGTCTGCTGCGTACAACTCGACCTTCGGGGTTGCCGCCACCTCTGATTCCGGCCTCGATGTCGCGATCACCACGAGCGGTTCCTGTTCTGGTTCTGGCACCAATTCCGCGACGGTCACGATGACCAGCGGCACCGGCACTTGCACTGTTCACTACAACCAGGCGGGCGATGCCAACTATTCTGCGGCGACTGAAGTGACGAGCGATACTGCCGCCGCCTTAAAGGCACAAACGATAAACGTTACAACTCCAGCTCCGGCGTCTGCTGCGTACAACTCGACCTTCGGGGTTGCCGCCACCTCTGATTCCGGCCTCGATGTCGCGATCACCACGAGCGGTTCCTGTTCTGGTTCTGGCACACAATTCCGCGACGGTCACGATGACCAGCGGCACCGGCACTTGCACTGTTCACTACAACCAGGCGGGCGATGCCAACTATTCTGCGGCGACTGAAGTGACGAGCGATACTGCCGCCGCCTTAAAGGCACAAACGATCAACGTTACAACTCCAGCTCCGGCGTCTGCTGCGTACAACTCGACCTTCGGGGTTGCCGCCACCTCTGATTCCGGCCTCGATGTCGCGATCACCACGAGCGGTTCCTGTTCTGGTTCTGGCACCAATTCCGCGACGGTCACGATGACCAGCGGCACCGGCACTTGCACTGTTCACTACAACCAGGCGGGCGATGCCAACTATTCTGCGGCGACTGAAGTGACGAGCGATACTGCCGCCGCCTTAAAGGCACAAACGATAAACGTTACAACTCCAGCTCCGGCGTCTGCTGCGTACAACTCGACCTTCGGGGTTGCCGCCACCTCTGATTCCGGCCTCGATGTCGCGATCACCACGAGCGGTTCCTGTTCTGGTTCTGGCACCAATTCCGCGACGGTCACGATGACCAGCGGCACCGGCACTTGCACTGTTCACTACAACCAGGCGGGCGATGCCAACTATTCTGCGGCGACTGAAGTGACGGATACCACAAGCGCAACCAAGGCAGACCCCGGTATGAATACATGGCCGACAGCCAGTTCGATCACTTACGGCCAGACGCTGGCGGATTCCACCTTAACCGGTGGTAGTGCAACGCCTGCTGGCAGTTTTGCGTTCACTACGCCTTCCACGGTGCCCGATGCAGGCACTGCTTCGCAAGATGTAACATTCACACCGACCGATACAGCCGACTACAATACAGCCGCTGGCACGGTGAGCGTGACGGTTAATGCGGCGCCCTCGCTGACCTCCGCCACGATTACGAGCGACGGTTCATCCATCGGTGATCTTACCGGCGCCACTCTTACAACCACTGATTCCGGTTCTTGCAACGGCAGCAATAGCGATTCTTCCGCCTGCCATACCTTAAATGTCAGTAGTGTGTTGGTGAGTAATGGTCCTTTGCTGAAAGAGAATGATGGATTTGCATTACAAGCCGATGCTACGCAGCAAGCCGCCCTCACGGCATATTTCGCCGCCAAAGGATGGCCAGCCGGTTATGTCACTCAAATTGATTCAGAAATAGCTGGCAGCGCACCTTTCTTCTACTTTGTTTCCGACGGCAGCGGCAACTACAGCTTGGCTGACGGATTCCAATGGGGATTGGGCAACCACAACCAGCCCTTGGTCATTGACGACAATTATCCCGCCGGAACGTACACGTATGCCGGCACCGTTGGTGGCAATTCGGTGACCGTGACTTTGACGGTGACGAAAGCGCCAGCGACTGTTTCCGTCACCGGCGTTTCTCTTAACGAAAATAGTAGGACTCTTAGGGTTGGCGACACCGACCAGCTTACGGCGACCATTTCTCCATCTGGCGCTACCAATCAAGGCGTTACTTGGTCGTCAAACAATACAAGCGCGGCGACCGTTGATAGTAGCGGCCTTGTGACCGCAGTTGCGACTAGTTCGGCGACTATCACCGTGACAACGGATGACGGCGGCAAGACCGATACCGATGCAATCACGGTGGAAGCGCCTCGTTATACGCGCACGCCGAGTGGCTCGTCGCCGATTCCTCAAGGCACAACCGTAACGATTACAACCGCCGGAGATAGTATGTATGACTTATTAAAGGATTATGTGACTGCATTTAAGTTGGTCTTTAACACGGGAAGCGGCGGCACAATCGTTTCTCCTTGCGAAGCAAGTCCGAATGTTATTTGGGAGCTGAAGAATTTATCGCCTGATACCTACACTTTAGGAGCACCGCTTGTTTATAATGATGCAGTTGGTAGCGACTACTGCACAACGCCGGATGGATCGGTTTGGCTCAGTAGCGATAGCTTCACCGTTGTAGCTTCGCCCAGTGACGCCACGATCACGTCCGCATCCTATACCGTGGATTCCACTCTCAACACAATCATCAACGTTCCTTTCGGAACGGCAAAGGCCACTTTCTTGGCTGCTCTAACGCCGGCAACGGGAGCAACCTTGGATGATTCTGGTATTACCGACCCAGTGGTATCTGCCAACACCTTAAAAGTTACCGCTCAGGACGGTGTGACGACCAAAACTTATACCGTTACCGTGAACACCGCACCGAGTGCTGACGCCACGATCACGTCCGCATCCTATACCGTGGATTCCACTCTCAACACAATCATCAATGTTCCTTTCGGAACGGCAAAGGCCACTTTCTTGGCTGCTCTAACGCCGGCAACGGGAGCAACCTTGGATGATTCTGGTATTACCGACCCAGTGGTATCTGCCAACACCTTAAAAGTTACCGCTCAGGACGGTGTGACGACCAAAACTTATACCGTTACCGTGAACACCGCGCCTGCCGCGACGAGCACATTGAACGTATATCTTACGGTTGACAATTCGCAGGGCGGCTCGGCGGCACCATCCAACTTCACGGTCAGCGTGATAGCAAGTCCGACATCTACTTTCCCCGGAGACGCTTCGGGCACGGCAGTCACGATTGATGCCAACGAATCGTATGGCGTGAATGTTTCCTCGCTCACGGATTACACAATGGGAACAAGCGGCAGCTGCAATGGCACGAACGCTCTTCCGGCGAGCAGCTCAATAACCTGCGCAATTACGGAAACCTTCTTGCCCCTTATTTCACAACAGGGTTCGTCCAATCCGACCACCGATTCCATCACCGTAACCTGGACTACGGACCATCCGGCAACGAGCCGTGTAATCTACGACACCGTGTCGCATCCGGACCCGCTTGCGACCTCGACGGCGAATTATGGCTACGCTAATTCCACGGTTGAGGACTCCACGCTTCTTACGAGCCACAGCGTGACTGTCTCCGGTCTTGCGGCTGGCACGACTTACTACTTCCGTGCTGTTTCCCATGGCTCTCCCGAAACTGTAAGCGATGAATTTACCGGAACGACAACCTCGCCGGCGCCGCTGTGACAACTGGCGGCGGTGGCGGCGGCGGAGGCAGTTACTATAATCCCTACACCGTTACAATTAACGGCGGCGCCACTCAAACCGCTTCGGCGAACGTAACGCTCGCGCTTACGACAATCGCGGGGATGAACCAGATGTGGATTTCCAACGACCCGACTTTCGCGACGGCGGGAAGCGGCTGGATTCCGTTCCAGGCAACCTATCCGTGGACTTTAACCGCGGGAGCGGGCTATAAGACCGTGTACGCGAGTTTCGGTAACACGACTCTGGCAACGCCCGCGGAAAACGCGGAGGCCAGCATAACGGTTGGCGGCGCAAACGCTTCGGGCGGACAGGTCTTGGGCGCAGCCACCTTTAGGTTCACGAAGAATTTGTATCCGGGCATGACAGACAGCGACGTGACCCAATTGCAGCTCCGGCTTACGGCTGAAGGCGTGTACTCCGGGCCGATAACCGGTTATTACGGCTCGCTTACCACGGCCGGAGTGAAGGCCTATCAGGCGAAATACGGCATTCAGCAGACCGGCACGGTCGGTCCGCTTACGAGAGCGCAACTGAACGGCTCCGCGGTTGAGGGAGCGTCAACTGTGAATATCGGAGCGCTGCAGGCGCAGATCGCTTCGCTGCAGACCCAGTTGCTTGCTCTGCTCCAACAGTTGGCGCAGATGCTGCAGTCGCAGGTTGGACACTAAGAGCGAAAGCCGCAATGGCGGTTTGAACTTGGAAAAGCCCCCACCTTTTTCCGAAAAGGTGGGGGCTTGCTTTTTCCAGATATATATGTTACAATTGAATGGTGAAAAACCTGCTCAAAAAATACTTCATCCCGCACGAAGACAACGATAACCGGCCGCATATACTGCGCCGGGAAACAATAGTTTTTATCGGGCTTGTGGCGCTGGGGATTGAGGCGCTGTTTCTGCTTAATTATTCGGGAATTCTTCCGACGAGCAAACTTACGGCGCTTGTGCTGCCGGATGTTTTGGTTGACGAGACAAATACAAATAGAGTTGCCGACGCGCTTTCGCCGCTCAAACCCAATGCCCTCCTTGAACTTGCCGCGCAGGAAAAAGCCAACGATATGGCAGCGAACGGATATTTCGCGCACACGAGCCCCAGCGGCCTCACGCCGTGGTATTGGTTTCAAAAAGTCGGTTACAACTTTACTTACGCCGGGGAAAATCTGGCCGTTAATTTCACCGATTCCGAGGACGTGATAAACGCCTGGATGAACTCGCCGAGCCACAGGGAGAATATTTTGAACGGCAATTTTACCGAAATAGGAATAGCGACTGCGCAGGGCACGTATAACGGCAAATCGGCTGTTTTTGCCGTGCAGTTATTCGGGACTCCTGCCCCTGTCGTCGCCTACGTTCCACCCAAGCCGGTTGCGCAAGCGGGCGCGCCGGGAGCCGGCAGCGCGGTAAATCCGGCAGCCCCGGTGGTTCTCGGAGAATCTTCAAGCAGCAACAGATCCGGCGAGAGCACATTCATCGCCGTGAAGGGCGCCGGGGAAGCGGCCGTTTCTCCCAGTGCCAAACCGGCAGCCGCCGCGCCGGCGGAGATATCCAGTGAGACGGCAAACATATTGGCTTCTCCGCGTAAAACGGTTGATTACGTCTTTTATGCCGCCGTTGTATTTGTTGTTTTGGCCCTCGCGCTTAACATCTTTATAAAAATCAGGATTCAGCATGGTTATCTGATACTGAACGGTTTGTATCTGCTTGTATTCCTCACGGCGATGCTGGTTTTTAATCATTATTTGACCGCCCAGCAAATAATTGTTTTATAGGGCGACGGCTTCGCGTTTCCGTGACGCACAGACAGAGATAACAACCGGCAACAAAGCTCTTGCCGCGACCGTGGACTAAAAGCCGGCTGTTCCGCCGGGGTTTTGAATTGCGCGCAAGTTTTTGCCCGTGCCCGCGTGCTATAATTAAACCAAATGGTCCCGTTAGAAGCCGCTTCGCTACAGAAACGCTCAAATAAACAATGGTCGTTGCAATGATAAAATTAATAAACAGCACAACGTCTTCGCTTCTATGGCGAAGCGTTTCCTGCTTCTAACGGGATGGTACAGCAACAACTTGTGGATTACATAAAAGCCCAGCTTGGGGTCGGCGTGGGCGAAGAAGAGCTTGAGAGTTCTCTTCTTGACGCCGGCTGGAACGGAACCGATATTGACGATTCCATGAAAAGCGCCGCAAGCTCCGGAGGGGCGGCTTCGGATTTTTCGGCGGCGCCGGGCACGGCCGCGGCCGGAGACCGCATAGTTGTGAGCGACCTCATACCGAGCGCTTCCAAAATGGAAATTGCGGCGGTAAAACCGGAAAAGGAGAAGAGCGCGAATTCCGAATCCAAAGCGCCCCCCAAATCGCCTCCCGGCCCGAAATCGCCGGAATCGGGAAAACCCGATTCCAAAACGACGGTCGTTATCATTCTTGCCGCGGTCGCTCTCGGGCTTGCCGGGGCGTCCGTTTATCTTTACACGCGAATGAAGAGCGCGGAGGATAAATCGGCATCGCTCCTGGCCGCGAGTAGCGCGTCCGACTCCCAGATCACCGCTTTGAATTCCCAGATTACCGATTTGACGAACGCGAAAAACGATCTGACTTCGCAAATTGCTTCGCTGAGCAGCGATGTTCAAAAATTCACCGACGAACTTTCTTTCTTCGTGGCTTTGCCTACCACTTCCTCCGTCTCCGGGACGGCGCCAGCCGCGATTCCTTTCACCCTGAGCGGAGTTTTGAGCTGGAACGCGAAAACATCGTACACTCTGACCACCGCCGACGGAGTTAAGATACACGTCAAGAATTCCGGCGACGCCGGCGTGGACGCGGCCCTGAAGCCGCTCGTTGGCCAATCGGTTGAAATTTCCGGCACGCACGCCCCGGCGTCAAAAGAAGCCGCGGTAACCGCCGTTAACGGCGCGGACGTAAGCGCCCCGCCCGTGGAGGCGAGCACTTCAACTCCGAGCGGCGCTCCCGCTGCGGGCGGCGCCACTTCTTCCGTGCCAAGCGGCGCTTCCGCTCCGAGCAGCACATCTCCGAGCAGTACGTCTGTTCCCAGTAGTACTCCCGCAGGCAACGCTACGGCGCAAAACGGCACTTCCACTTCAAGCGGCACTTCCACGCAGCCATAAGCGGTCCTCCGCCGATGGATTTTTCGTGCCACGGGTCAAGGAATTAAACAAACGCGAACTCCGGTTCGCGTTATTTAATGTCATTCGCGTTGTTACGGATTCTCCTAACCCAGCAGTCCCAAATCCTTGAGCGCCTCTTCGTAAATCGTAAGCGCCCGCTCGGCGATGTCGCGGCTCAGTTTGAAATTGGTTTCGTGCACGAGGCGGTTTCTTAGCTTATGCGCTTCCCAGACCTCTTGGATATGCGGCAATTCTTCCGAACTTAGTTTTTTGAGTTTGTCGCCGAGCGTTTCTCCCTGGAAACCGGCGAGGCGCAGCGCCTCGTCCAGGATTTTGTCCGCTTCCAAAAGCGCGAGCTTCAAATTTGCTTCGTCGCCGGCGAAGAAATGCCTTTTTATTCCCTGCCACGCCTTTGTTGAGCGTTTCTTCGGCATGTCGCTTTTCAAAACCGCGTCTCCTACTCTGTCTATCCTTAAAGCGAGCCAGCCCGTCTTGATTACGAAGTAAACAATGCCGGCGATGAAAAGAGCTGAGATCAAAATACTCGCGGCTTTCAGCATGTCCAGGTTTGAAAAATAGAACGCGACCGATTTCTGTTCTATCTGCTGGACTTGCGGACTTTTAAGAACCTGACTTACCTGCGCGAGGAACGTTGTCGTTGAGGTCGGCATGTGTTTTAATTTCCAATCACTGATATCTAATTTCTAAGTAATGATAAAATTTTAAATTCCAAATTACAAACGTTTGCGGCTTTTGTCTGGTTTCCGGGATTTCGCGGCTTGGGATTTGTTTAGAAATTAGTAATTAGGAATTAGAGATTTGGGGCGGTAAGCCGCTCGTAGTATTGCCCCAGTCCCAATATGTCCGCTTCACGCCATTTTTTGCCGATAAGCTGGAAACCGACGGGCAATTCGCCGGGTTTGAGTTCGCGTTCTACGGGTATGGAGATCGCCGGCACGCCGGCAAGGTTCACCGGACCGGTGAAGATGTCGGAGAGATACATGGCCAGGGGGTCGTCTATTTTCTCGCCGATATTGAAGGCCGCGGTCGGGGCGACCGGCGTGAGTATCACGTCAACCTCTTTGAAAATTTCGTCAAAGTCTTTTTTTATCAGTGCCCTCACTCTTTGCGCTTTTTCGTAATAGGCGTCGTAATAACCGCTTGAAAGGACGAACGTTCCCAAGATGACGCGCCTTTTCACCTCGGCGCCGAATCCGAGGCCGCGCTGTTTCATGTAGATGTCGTGCAGGTTCGTCATTCGGGATCTTTTGCTTGCGACGCGCGAGTATCTGATGCCGTCAAAACGCGCGAGGTTGGCGCTCACTTCCGCCGGCATGCTCAGGTAATAGGCGGGGACGGCATATTTCGTGTGCGGCATGCTCACTTTCCTGAACTTCAAGCCCAAACTTTTTATTTTTTCTATCGCTTTTTCCATGGCCGCGCTTACGTCGGCCGCGGTTACCTTTATGAAATATTCTTCCGGCAAACCGACCGAGAGTTCCTTTATCTTCTTGAAGTCCGGGTTCGTAAGTTCGTCGCCGTATTCCACCGGTTTCCGCTCGTCCGCGGGCATGCTCGTCGCATCCAGGTCGTCGTGTCCGCTTATGGCTTTGAACAATATTGCCGCGTCCTCAACGGTTTTGGTTATCGGCCCGATCTGGTCCATGCTTGAAGCCATGGCGATGAGGCCGGAGCGGGAAACCGAACCGTAGGTCGGCTTGAGACCGACCGTGCCGCAGAAAGATGACGGTTGTCTGATGGAACCGAACGTGTCCGAGCCGAGCGCTGCCACGGCCATGTGCGCCGCGACCGCCGCCGCCGAGCCGCCCGAAGAACCTCCGGGGACGCGCGTCGTGTCATGCGGATTTTTCGTGATCTGGTAGGCCGAGTTTTCCGTTGACGAGCCCATGGCGAATTCGTCCAGGTTCGTTTTTCCGAGGAAGACGGCGTGTTCGTCTTTTAGTTTTTTTATGACGGTCGCGTCGTAACTCGCTACGTAATTTTCCAGGATTTTGGAGGCGGCGGTGGCCGGCAGGTCTTTTATCAAAATATTGTCCTTTATGGCGAGCGGTACGCCGGCCAAGTTCTCCCAGCGGCTCGTCTTTCGCGACTATGAGGTCAACCTGTTCCGCGTCTTTTAGCGCCCGTTCTTCGGCCAGGCTTAAATACGCCATTATCGTCCTGTCCGTTTCTTTGATGTGTTTGAAGAATGCCTGGACCATTTCCAGCGCTGAAAATTTCTTATCAAGAAGTCCTTCGTGGAAGGACTTAATGGTTAAATTGTGTAATGCGACATGCGACATGGAATCGTTTAGTTAAATGTGTAATGCGACATGCGACATGTTTGTTAAATTGTGTAATGCGACATGCGACAGGGCGGAAATTTATTTTGCCAGCGATTTTATAAATCCCGCAAGGAGTTTGCCAACGTCGTCGCGCAAGCCGGAAATTTCTTTGTGCTCCATTTCGCTTACGTACTCCAATTGGCGCGATAAATCTATGTAGTATTCAAGTTCGTTTAAAGAGCCGCGTGCTATATAGTAAAATTGCAGTTTGCCTTTATCTGTTTTTCTGCCATAGCCCTCGACAATGTTTGCCGGTACAGAAATCACGCACCTGCGTATCTGCGAAACGAGACCAAAAAGCTCTTCCTTGGGAAATTTTCTGGTAACTTTGTAAATCAATAAAACCAGCTCATTGGCTTTGGTATAGACATTTAGATTTTTATAGCCGGCTATGTATGCCATGTCGCATTAAACATTTCACATTTTACTATTCAAACACGGGCGGTATTTTGAGGTAGCCGTCGTGTTTTTCGGGAAATTGTTCGGTGCCGGCCCCGCGGTCGGTATTTTCTCTTTCGCCATCCTCGCGGAAGATATTCCTGAAGTCGGTGCCGCCGGAAAGCGCCGCCACGTCGGATGTGTCAAGTTCCTGTAATTCCTTGAAATGCTCCAGGATGTTTTGCAGGTCTTTAAGAAGTTTTTCTTCCTCGCGCTCCTCAAGCTCAATGCGCGCGAGTTGCGCCAGATGTTCCAGTGTTTTTTTGTTGATAGGGGAGGGCATATAAAGTTATTGTACAGGTTAAGTCGCTCAATTTCAATAAAAAAGACACAAGCCGTAGCTTGCGTCTTTCGGGCCGATATCTTTCATCTTGCCTATCTTGCCCGAATACTTGCCCGAACATCGCGTCTTGCCCGACCACCACGAAGAAATGTTTTTATGAATTCCTCATGTGGTCCGACCATCGGCCGCGGCAAATGATTTACCGGATAAAATTTCCACCCCAGTTTTTCTATAGGACCGATAAGTATCGCTGCTAAAAATACCGAAAGTGGTCTTCCGATAGGATGCTCGTCCTGACGATTTCCATGCTTCCACGGCCTCCACCACTTGATCCATAATGGCTGGCTGGGCGATGGAATGTACACTTCGGTGCCGAGTTCGCGCATAGCAATGCGGTTGCATACATCGGCTATGTCCCAGTTGTCTATCCGGTTATAGCCACCGGGCAAATGATACTGTCCGTTGAGCAACGCCATTTTCCCCGCGCCGTTGTAGGGTGCAAGAAGAATTTCCAGGCCATCATGATCCAATGCTTGTTGTGTAATTACAAGTTCCGGCGCCCACATGGAAAATGTTCCGTGGGTGACATCAAACGCCTCATTATTAGGCGCATCGGGGATTAAATAACCACCTTCTTGAATTTCTTTCAAGAGTTCAATATAGAGCCGTACCCTTTCCGGTGTCATTCTCGTCTCCTCTCTGCCTAATTCATCCAGGCATTCGCGGATCTTTTCTGCGCAGAGCCGAGAGAACCCAGCTCAACCCAGACTCTTTCTTGCTCTTGCTGGACGGCTTCTTCCAGGTTTTTTTCCGGAACAATGAACCTGACCTTTCCTTTGCCTCGGTTGCTCTCGATCAGGGCTTCAAAAATGTAACCGTTCATCTGCGGTCCGAGCGAAGCAGTTTTGAATTCCGTGGCAACTTCACCTTCCGCATCTTCCATTTTTAGCGGAAGTCTCTTCAGTTTGCGTGATACCATCTCGACCGCGGTCTGGAAAAGAGATTCGCACATATCCGCCGAAAGGGAAATTCCGGATGTCATCAAGCAGCAGATCTGAAACATTCCAGCTCCTTTTTTGCGGCAACTTCTCGCCGTCAAGTTGCTGACAAAATATTAGCACCAAGCGCTTATATTGTCAAGCGATGCACTATTTTTTTGAATTTATCGCCTCTGTCCGCATAATTCTTGAACATATCAAAACTCGCGGCGCCCGGAGAGAATAAAATCACGGTAGGTAGTAGGTAGTAGGTAGTAGGTAGTTTGAGCGCAAATTTGTAGGCGGTTTTAACCGCCGCGCCCAAATCACGAGCGAATTTTATTTTAACGCCAGAATTTTTGATTGTTCTATGGATTTTATGTTTATTCTCCCCGAACAGGATAATTAATTTCGTTGAGGAATTTTTCAGCGCGTCTGCAAGCGGTTTGTAATCAAGGCCCTTGTCAAAACCGCCGGCGATCAAAATTTTCGCCTCATTCGGAAACGCCCTGACGGCCGCGGCGGTTGTGTGCGGGTTCGTGGAAGCCGAATCGTTGTAAAAATTTACACAATGCGAATGATGCGAAATTTTATGCGAATGCTGCGAACCACAATATATTTTAATGCGGCGGACGAATTCCAAACGGTGTTCCAGTCCGCGGAAATTTTTTACCGTCCGGGCGATCGTTTCTGCGGAGACGCCTAAGCTTTGCGCGACGGTCGCGGCCATAACGGCGTTTTTGAAATTGTGTATTCCGGGAATTCTCAGGTCAACCGGTTTAAATAGTTTGAAACTTGCCGCGTCAACGGCGATCTTTTTGCCGCGGCCGCCTTTGGCGAGCCTCGCTGAGAGTGGGCTTTTTGAGGCTGCCCAGCTGCTTCGGGAGCCATTTTTTCCGCCGGAGGCGCCACGCCTGCCGGCGGGCAGGGATCCGCCCTTGGCGGAAAAGAAGAAAATTTTATCGGCGGCCTTCTGGTGGCGCGCGATGTTCGTTTTCGCCTCGTAGTATTCGCGGAGATTAAGATGCGCGTCCTGGTGGTCGGGAAAAATATCCAAGACGACGGCGATGTGCGGCGACATTTCAAGATCTTGAAGCTGGAAACTTGATAATTCCAAAATTACAAACGCGGATTCTCGCGGACTTGACACGGACAGGCGCGGAAGAATGTCCAGTGCTGATGTGCCGATATTGCCGGCAAGGAAAACTTTTTTGCGCGCGGCCTTGAGTATTTTGTAGAGCAACGTGGCCGTTGTGCCCTTGCCCTTGGTGCCCGTAATTCCGATTATCGTCGTACCAATTCCCTTCTGCGTTAATCCGCGTATGGTCCGCGGCGATCCGCGAAGTTGTTCGAAGAACAACTTAGTGGCGCTGGAAAATTTTATGCCGACGCGGCGCGCCTTTCTGAGTTCCGGCAGATTATAGGGGACTCCGGGGGAGCGGAAAACCAAGTCAAACCGGCTGAGATTTTTGAGCCAATTTTTTCCGAGCTGCGACCCAACCTCACGAGGAACTTTTGTCTTCGGATTTTGATCAAGAATCCAGATATCTTCATCCGCGTTTATCAGCGTACTAATCCGCGATAATCCGCGGTTTTGCAAAAAACGCAAAACAGATTTCCCTTCGCGGCCATATCCTAGAATTGCGATGTGCATACCCAGTAGAGGAATTTCGAATTAGTTTCGCCTCAGAAAGTTGCGCAATTGCAACTTGAGAAATCTGCGACCTTGGGTTGTTTTGAGATAATTTTCACGTCGTTTTGCATCATCTTCGTTCTTGCATACTTCTGCATAGATAAAATCAAATGGTGCCCTTGGTGCCGTTGCGAAACTTTTTTTGGCATTATGTTCAGCGAATCGGCGCCCGATGTTGGTTGTATATCCGATATAGAAATTGCCATCTTTTCTACTGCACAGCACATAAACATAATGCCAGTTCGAAATTCTCCTACTGGGCATGTTTTTATCATCGCACCAACGGCATTTTTTGACAATTCGCGGCGGAGTTTTATAATTCTTTGGTATTAAAGGCGCGGGAGGGCTGGGGAAGGTTTTCTCCGGGGAGCCCCATAAGCTCCTGAAGCGGGTTCAATTCCCGCCCCCGCAAATAAATGTGACCTATCTCCTGTAAACCCCCTGTTTAGCTCGAAGATGGGCGACAAAACAGCGGTTCCATACTTTCCGGTGGATTTATCAAAAATGATTCCACTCGGGAAGATTAACCTTTGGAATCGCTGTTTTTGTTCAACGTCCATGTCCTGCCACTGGCGAGCAGGGTCTCGCAGAAATTGAAAAGCGTAATCAAGGGACGCCTCGATGTTCAGTTCGTCGGTTTTGGTTTCGTTGTTCGATATTCTAATGCCTGCAATCTGGTTTTCCAGGGATTCCTTAGTACCTAAAAACTCCTCTTTTGTTAGTTCGCCGTTTATCCGCATTTGCATAAGCCGTTCCTTTTTTGATTCCAGCAGCCGCAGTTCCTTTTCGTAGCCCTCTCCAGCGTTTTTAAGCTCGCCTTGCTGGTTTTGCCAGTTATCTATCACCACGGCCCTAAAAGCCGACAAAAACCCTTCTGTCGGCGTTACCTTGCGGAGTTTCTTAATAAATTCTTTTTCCAGCTCTTGTGCATCAATGCCCTGGTTTTTATGCTGGCAGCCTTCGTTATGGCACTCGTAATAGGCGTATTTCTTGTTTCTGCCGGTGTGCCAACTGCCGGTGAGTTTCCTACTACAAGGACACAGAACAAAGCGCCGCAAAGGAAAGTCGGGGTTTAATCGGAGGCGGGGGATATTCTTGATCCGCGAATAGTGGCTTTTTAGATATTGAATTTGCTCGTATTCCTCCGTGGCAATCATTGGCTGATGCAATCCCCTATATTCTTTACCCGTCCACGGATCAACCAAAATTCCGGCATAATACTTGTCCTTAAGTATTCTCTCGAAAAGTTGTTTAAACATCGGCTTGCCGGTCCTTGTTCTAAATCCCCACTGGTTCATTAGCTTGACTACTTCTTGCATCGAGCGGCCACCCTGTAAATAGGTTTTTAAGCCACGCTGGACGAGATCAAACCTTTCGGGGTCCGGCTCGTCCGGCCTTGTTTTCCTCCTGTCGCTTATTTTTTTGGCATGAATGTATCCGATGGGCGGTTGCCACGGCCAAATCCCCTCCATGATTTTCCTTTGTAGACCGCCCTCGCAGCGCTGTTTTCTGATGTCATTCTCGAATTGAGCGTAACCGGCCAAAACCGCCTCGGTCATCTTGCCGATTGGATTGTCGCCAATTGGTTCGGTCACTGAGTGTAAGATTGTGCCGTATTTTACGAGCTGGGCTTGTAAGCCGTAATGGTCGGTTGTATTCCTTGCGAACCTATCTATTTTCCAAACGATAAACGCTCCAATTTCTCCCTTATGTTCTCGGCAGTATTCCAGTGCTTTAATTAGTTCCGTTCTGTTAGCTGCCGTGGCCGATTCGCCCTTCTCAATAAAAATTTCGGTTATTTTGATACCTTTTTTTCCGGCGTATTCCAAGCAGGCCTGTTTTTGGTTATCCAGGCTTGTGCCGGAAACCTGCTCTTGACTTGATACGCGGCAATAAATGATTCCTTTCATGGTTTAAAAACTTAAAGGGACGGTCTGTATTGCCCAATCCACTTGCTCCGAAGAGTAGCCGTATCGGCAGACCGCCCCTTTAAAAGGCGATACGACAATAAAAAACTCCTCGGATTTCCTTATGAATTGGGCAACGCTTTGATTATAACACATTTGAATATGTATGCAATTAGGAATTTTGTAATAAGATTTGTTTTACGATGCCCTGAAAATAGGCACGCTTATTTCTTATTCCTTTGTTTCTTAAATCCTCCCGAACAATACCCCAGGCCTCTTCGATGACCCCAATCCCATGTTTCCGTAGAACGGCAAGAATGGGATTAATATGTTTTTCGCCCAGTTCGTTGGCTATATCCCGACATCGTTGTTCGTTTGAATTACCAGGATTAAAGGCTACTACCGTAGTTAATCGTTCTTCCTTCAAAGGCATTTTGCTACGATTAACGTATTTATAATTTTCTTTATCAATATCAGTATCGTTATTAGCACCTCTGACCGGCGCATCAAAGCAATCTAAAGAAAAATGTTTTAAAATCGTCTCTTTTTGCTCTTCCAACGTCTGACTGGGTGGGTTCAAGTTCTGCTTATCTTCTGACTGGGTACGCGCCTCCCCTGCGTCCTCACCTCTTACCCCGCCTCGTCCAAAGAAAACATCCAGTGTCTTTATTGTCCCGTCGGGACGCACCCAATAGTCCAAATGAACCTCAAACGAACCTCTGCGTCCCCTCCGCTCCTCGTAATAGATATACCTCTTACTCTTCAGTGATAAGACAACCCCATTTAAATAATTTATGCTTGGGCGCTTTGTGCCCTTATACAAATCGTTTCTAATATCTTCAAGGCTTATATCGGCACTTCCGTAAGGATTCCCGTATTGCCGGATATACATAAAGACCTTCCACTCATCTGGCGTTAATTTGCCCGACCGTAGATCTCGCCCTATTCGGCGCGGTGTTATGTAAAAATCTTTTAATCCCTTTTTGTCCATTGCCATCTGCCGTTCCTGGCATCGGCCTTGGGTGAGCAGATGGCCTACTTACACCCAAAGCCAATGCCAAAAACCAAGTTATTTTAGGTTTGTAATGTTTTATAATTTTTCGCCTCTTTGCATTTGTGCTCCTTGCGATACTTCTCAAAAATGATGTCGGCAAGTTCATAGAGATCGTCTCTAATACGCCCCACCTCCTCATCGGAAAGGTTGGCTAAATTAAGGTCAATTTTTCTTAATTGTTCTATGGTAAGCATTGCCCCTTTTGGGGCTGCTCCCCTTAAACAAAAAGAAAACAACCCCTATTTGGTTGTTTCCCGCTTGCGAGACGGTGGGTACTACTTTGTTGAGCTTTCCAGCCCAAGTTGAGCCTCTCGGCCCAAAACCCATTGGCTTAATCATTCCGAGCCTCCGCCAGTATTTAGTTATATAGTAATTATACCATACTTTGGATTAAAAAAGCAAGGGCGGTGTATATTTGAAAAATCTTCAAGATAGGGGGTAGAATGTAAGTACAACTCAATATCAGCGGCCTAAACCATTTGACAACGGGTGGCATGGCACAAAAATCCTCCTTCCAGATACCAAACACCACGTTTGGCCTACTTCTGGAAGGAGGTCGCCCCGAAAGGGTGCGGGTGCCGCAAGGCATCGGGTCGGCGTGGTGTTTTGTGTTATATCGTGAAAACCTTTTTAAAAATAAATAAATCTTTGCTGATTATTCTTAGCTGCCTCGGTGCGGTCTGCTTCCTCGTGGGTTGGTGGCGAGAAGATTCAGTTTTATCCGGAGTCATTTTTGCCATTATATATTTCTTCGGAATGTCTGTACTCGGTATTCTTACAGGCGGTATATCTCTTAATAAACACATTGTAGATGATTAAAAGGTCGAGCCGATCTTAATTAAGATAAAACTATGAAAAAATATTTACTGATAATTGCATTGGCAGTAATTTTGCTTGGTAGTTTTGGGTTTGCTCAAGCTCGTGGTCGTTACGGCAGTTTCCGAGTTGGGGGTTACACGAGTCACGGCAAGGGCAGCCACTACGTAGGAGGTTATGTAAGGTCGTGCCATTTCCCATTCTGTTGGTAGAATTATGAATTTATTAAAACGAAATTGGAAAAATATAGCGATTTGGACGGTTGTTTTAGCTGTGGTTTTTGGGATTTATTCCTACTATCACTGGTATGTTCCTTATTGGGATTTGAAACACGGGTTCGTGATGGTTAGTGGGTTCGATTGTCCGAGCGATCATCCGATTAAGGCTCACTTGGGAAGCATGATTTACCACCTACCAGGCGACCCTTACTATGCCAGAACCAGCGCATCAAACGGGGAATGTTTCGATACGGCCGACCACGCGGTTATGCAGGGATTTAGAGCACCATTTAATTATCGATAATACTTTAATAAATATAATGAAAAGGGGGTTTGTTGCTATCGCCCTCATAATCTTTGGCTTGACGAGCTTTAGTGTTGCGGGAGCAATCTCCGGCGCTTGTTCTTCACATGGCGGGGTAAATTGTGATGCTGGCCCGGACGCATTTGGCTATGCTCAGTGCAACGATGAATGGACGAGCTCGGTAAGTTTTTATTCAGTGGACGAGTGTAATTCCAGCCCGACCATTAACTGCGCCCCACCTATCGCCATAGGATGTGTGGAACAGGGCTCGCTTCAGGCATATCAAAACAGCTATGCTCAATGGCAACAAAGTTGTCAGCAGGCCGCCATGCGAAGCGGCAATTCCCCAAATTGTACTGACCCTGCTTCAGAACAACGTATTGCGACTTGTCAGCAAGAAATTCAATCATGGCAAATGCAACAACAAGCATATAATACCTGCGTCCGAAATGCCGAGGACATGCTCCTCAAGGTGGATTCTCAAAAACAACAGCTTGAATCAGAGCAACAAAATCAAGAGTTACAAAATGTAGCAAATGAAACTAAGTTGGTTCACGACGAAATGGTGAAGGCGCAGAATGACTTAGCGTGTCTTAAAAAGTACTCCGATTCTCATTCAGACCCATCAAATCCTGGTCAGTGTTTGTGCGACGACGGCTATCAATTCGCCACCAGCGTTTTCGACCAATCTAAAACAATCTGCATTTTGAGTCACGCTTTTTCTATTTTTTATAATCAAAATCTGAATGAGGTGGCTACCTCAAGTCCGGCCAAGATACAAAAAATCAAGAACCCATTTTCGCAAAAACAAAAGTCGAGGCTGGACACAATTTGGGGCGCCACTTCGTCATCTGCAACGACCTCTTTGAACTCCACCTCAGCTTCTGCTCTGGCAACAACCTCATCTCGGCCCGAAGTCAATAAATCAGGACAACTTCCGCCTAACGATGTTTGGTGGAAAAAGATTTTGAGATGGTTCGGATTGATGAGATAAAGCCGAAATTTACTTTTGATGGTTTTTTTCTCTAATCTTTCTCGCCATCCTTATGGCTTCTAAGAAAGTGAGGGATGGGTCGCTGTTTATGTTTAATTTCTCCGGCGGTTTAAATCCGGCTCTATCAAGTATGTCCCGCGAAGCATGAAGCCTCACGTTCTCGTTTTTTGCCTCCTGCGATAACTTATAAACCATAGACGCGGCATCCTCCGCCTTCTCGTCTAAATACGCCCTAATCGCAGGTTTTCGTAGGTTCTCTGCCCCTATAGAGTGCGCCGTGTTGCGATTCTTGGGCTTATAGGCGCGACTGGCGGCTTCCGTGGCGTTTCCCGTCCCAAGATACTCATTAGCGAATTTTTGTTGCCTGAGCGTCATGTTATTTTTCATATCACGATAAGACTATCTATGCCGGTGCGCAGGATACGACTGCCTGTTGTAATGCTTTCCACCCCTGCAATTCCCTCACAATTTGTTTCCAATTGCGTAACACTTCCGCAAATGGCCCCAACTTTCTGTTTTTGAGAACCGGCGTCGTGAATGCTCCGGCGGCATTCGTGCGCCTGCATCTCGGCGGCAAAACTTTTGCTTTGCAAAAGACCAAGCTTTCGCCGCCTCCGATAGCTTCTCAAAAACAGAAAGTTTCCGCTGTAGGTTTTATTGTGTTTTGCCCTTGGCAAAACAGCAATTTAATTGAGGCGGGAATTGGACACGAAAGGGGGTCGGGGAAAAGTGCCAGGGTTTCCCCGTCGAGGTGACCGAGCGGAGCGAGCGAGTAGTGAAGTCTCCCGCCCCCGCAAATGGCTCCAGTTTTCGTTTCGCGAGGGTCGCGTCGTTTTCTGCTGAAAACGCGCTGCATCTCGTCGCCTTCGCTCCTGCGATACACCCTTGCGAAACGAAAACTTCCGCTGTGGTAGTAAGGTGTTTCGCTCGCGCGAAACGGCTTTATTATGGGCAGCCCCGGTTTTTTGATAGAATAAACACATGACGAGAGAACAAGTTTTAGAGTTATTGAAACAAAATCTTTCTAACCGGAATCTGGTCAAACATTGTCTCGCGGTGGAGGCCGTGATGAGAGACCTTGGCCCGCCGTTTTGGGGAGGACGAAGAAAAGTGGGGGATGGCAGGGATATTGCACGACATTGATTACGAAAAAACGAAAGACAACCCAAGCCAGCATTCTTTGGTCGGAGCCCAGATGCTTGAAGATGCGGGGTTAGACAAGGAAATTTGCCAGGCGATAAGGGCTCATAACGCGACGCACGGAATTCCCTTGAATACGCCGATGGACAAGGCCTTATTCGTCGCAGATCCCATAACTGGTTTGATAGTGGCCGCCACTTTGGTCTTGCCCTCAAGAAGGATAGCTGATTTGACCGCCGAAAATGTTCTGAATCGTTTCCATGAGAAATCTTTTGCGAAAGGAGCGAACAGGGAAATAATCAAGCGATGCGAGGAACTTCTGGATATTAAGCTGGAAGAATTCGCCGATATCAGCGTCAAGGCGATGCAGCGGTATCGGCGGCGAACTGGGACTTTGATTTCCATTAAAATTCTGATATTGCCGAGCCGAAAGCCGCAGCAAAGTTTCGGTGGTTTGTTTCGGTTGTATAGCGCTTCTGTTGCAAAAGAAAAGTCCGCCACAAGTGGCGGACAGAGTGGCGGACAGAGAGGCGAATCGCTTTTCGTTAAGTAAAATTCTATTGGCTGAAATGGGCTGTCGGAAGCGGAGGTTCGGTTTTCGTTGAATCTTTTACCACTTCCCTTGCTTTCGCCGCTATTCTCGCAAGGTCATCAGGACTTACGCGAACGAAACCTCTTATAAAACAGTCGCCCGTGTAAAATCCATCTTTTCCTATGCGGCCGAAGTCCGTCTCGGTCCTGTCTACTACGATGACTTTATATTCGCCCCCTCCGGTGAGTTCGAATCTGACCATAAGCGCCTCCTCGGATAAATAAACAACCGTTAGAGATGATACTGCCCGGAGAACGACTTGTCAAATCTCCGCGCTGATAAAATAGCCGGGGGGTTGTTTACAAACAAAACCACGACTGTTAGAATACGAATTAGTTTTTTACTTCGCATTCTTGGAAGGAGGCGGTATGCTCACGCCCACGCAATTTTTTGGGGCCGACTTATTCTCACGGCTTTGCAGAAAAAAATGGTCAACACGAAGTCGCCTAATGTTTGATCTCGGCGCCGTCTTGCCGGATCTGCCGATGATACTCGCCGGTTTTTATGAACTGCTTAAATACTGTGCCCTGCACCCGCGAGTTTTGAGTTTTCATTTAATAGGACACCGCGCTTTTTATCTGCTCGTGAAGAATGAGCACCCGCCGCTCTTTAACGCCTTGTCAACTGGAATCGGGTACCATCAGGTCGCGTGGTTCGTGACGCAAGCTCTTCACACCTATTTTTTCTGGATTATGTTTTATCTGTTCTGCCGAATGCTCTTACCGGAGTTCAAGAACCTGGCGTTGCTCGTCGCCGGCGCCGTATTTTTCCATGTGACGGTTGACATGTTCACGCATTCCTCGGCCATCTACGCATACTTTTGGCCACTTGTTACTCGCCGCATCCCCGGGTTTGTTTCGCCGGCCACGCCCTGGTTTTTGAAATTGGAGTTCGCGATTTGTGCGATATGGATATTTACGGAGCTCGTCACGGCGTATCGCCACTTCAAACGGAGAAACACCGGAACATAAAAAGCGACCCCAAAGCCCTGGGGCCGCTATTTATTTGATTGGAAAAATATTTTAGGCGCTCTATCTCTCTTGGGACCATGATTGTGTAAAGCGAGATTTTGTGGTAAAAATTATTTAAGCCGGCGTAGCTCCCCGAGGCAAAACCTTCGGTTTGCAACGGGGCAGGCAGGGCAAGCGTTTCACCCGCCCAAATTTCTGGCTGGATAGCTCAGCGGTAGAGCAGACGTTTTTCACCCGCCCACCTTTTATGCCAGGGTAGCTCAGCGGCAGAGCAGACGTTTCATAAGCGTCGGGTCGTGGGTTCGACTCCCACCCCTGGCACTAAGCAAAAAGGTGGGCGGGCAAGTAAGCGTCGGGTCGTGGGTTCGACTCCCACTCCAGCCACAATTTGGGATCCGAGTCGAAACCATTTGCTATAATCTTTTTATGATTGGTAGAAAAATGCTCATCCCGCTCGCCCGCGACTTTGCCCTTAAGGCGCATAAGAAACTTATAACGACAACAGTGGGCGGTCTTAAGCGTCCGAATATTTTACATCTCCAGGAAGTTGCTGACCTCGTATGGGCTTCGGGTGGCACCGATGAAGAAATTGCGGCTGCCTGGCTTCATGATACCGTTGAAGATACTCCCACTACGCTCACAATTATTGGAAAAAGGTTTGGCAGCAGAGTATCTCGCGTTGTAGCTGGCCTCACGGATACTAAAGGATTAAACAATCTGCCGCTTTTCGAACGTAAAAGGTACCAAGCCGCACGCCTTAAAAATGAAAATACGAGCGTACGCCGCATAAAAATAGCTGACCAAATTTCTAATATTCACTCGTTGGGACTGGATCCTACTAACACCATGACACCTGCCGAATGCAGGGATTATATTGAAGGGGCAAGGTCGATTGCCTGTATGTGTCGAAGTATTAGCCCCCTTCTAGATAGATTGTTTCTCGAGGTTTATAAAAAGGGAAGAGCACGTTATCGCTCGGCCTAAGCAATAACTCGGTTAGCACCCTTCCGATTTTCATTATTGTTCGAACATCGTCCCATCCTGCTCAACATGGAGAAAGACATAAATTCTCTCCGGCACGATATCGTATTCAACGCCACCCTGCGCGGGCAGGCGTTCACGTTCCACAGCACGTGGGGGCTTTTCAGTCCGACGGAAATTGACGAAGGCAGCCGCCTGCTTCTGGAGAATCTGGAAATCCAGCCGGACGATGTCTGCCTGGATATCGGCTGCGGCTACGGAGCGCTCGGCGTGCCTATCGCCAAATTTTCGCCGCGGGGAAGAGTTCATATGGTGGACAAGGATTTCATCGCCGTGGAATATGCGAAGAAAAACGCCGCTGCAAACGGCGTCAAAAACTGCGAAATTTATTTGAGCAATGGGTTCAGCGCCGTGCCGAAGGAACAGAAGTTTGATTTAATCGTTTCCAATCTTCCGGCGAAAACCGGAAAAGAGTTGTTTTGGATATTACTTGAAGATGCGCGGAAGCATTTGGCTTCCGGCGGCAGGATTTATGTCGTGACCATTTCCGGCTTGCGCGAATTTATCAGACGCAATTTTCAGGAATTTTTCGGGAATTACGAAAAGGTGAAGCAGGGGAGAAGCTACACGGTGGCGAGGGCCACAAACTTCCTTTCTTGAGGGACGGGTCACTGCATACTTGCAGTGCCCTTACTCTCGCCGCCTTCGCGGCTCCGACCTGCCTGCCGGCAGGCAGGGAAACTCTCAAGAAAGGAAGTTCTACGCTTGGACATAATTTTGTTTTCTTCGGCGAATTTTGCTACAATTTAAAAATGGCTGAATTAGCCGACATCAAAAAGAACTGTCTCGCGGAAATTGAAAAAGCGGCGACGACCGACGAGCTGGAAATTATCCGCGTTAAGTACGTCGGCAGGAACGGCGAGGTAACCGCCGTTTTGCGTTCTTTGAAGGACTTGCCGATTGAAAGGCGGCGGAAAATCGGTCCCGAAGCGCAGGCCTTGAAACGAGAAATTGAAAAATTGCTTGACGAGAAGGCCGCGGCCCTCGGCCAAAAAGCACCGGCTTACGGCATTGACCTTTCCGCTCCAGGCAGGAAGGCGGAACGCGGACATCTCCATCCTTTGACCCTCGTGGACCAGGAGATAAGGCGCATATTCTCGGCGATGAATTTTTCCGTCGTGGAGGGGCCGGAAATGGAAACCGAATATTACAATTTTGACGCCTTGAATATTCCGGCCGACCATCCGGCAAGGGATATGTGGGATACATTTTGGTTGCTGCGCAACCAAAATGCGGCAAAGCGCAAAGCGCAAAGCGCAAACGATTCGCGCTTAGCGATTTGCGATAGGCTGCTTTTGCGGACGCACACCTCACCGGTGCAGATGAGATATATGGAGGAACACAGGCCGCCGTTCCAGATAATCGTGCCGGGCCGCTGTTTCCGTTACGAGGCGACAGACGCGTCGCACGAAGTAAATTTTTATCAACTTGAAGGGTTAATGGTCGGCAAGAACGTCAGTTTGGCCAATTTCAAATTTGTCGTGGAGGAATTTTTCAAAAGATTTTTCGGCCGGAACATTGAATTTTACTATCGGCCGAATTATTTCCCATTTGTCGAACCGGGGCTGGAAGTGGCAATCAAATTTGGCGGTAAGTGGTTGGAGGTTATGGGCGCCGGCATGGTGCATCCGCGCGTCTTTGAGTATGCCCATTACAACCCGCGCGACTGGCAGGGATTCGCCTTCGGCATGGGCATTGACCGCTTGGCCATGATCAAATACAAAATTCCCGACATCAGGATGTTTTACTCCGGAGATTTGAGGCTTGTAAAACAGTTTTGAAGTTGAGAAGTTTTGAAGTTTAGAAGTTAAAAATTATTTAAATGGCGACAGGATTGTCTAATTTAAAAATATATCAAATGTCAGAAGATTTAGAGTTACGGGTTTTTGAACTGACAAAATTATTTCCGAAAGACGAAAAATATAGAAGTGTTGACCAGCTTCGTAGGTCGGCATCATCTGTAACAAATAATATCGCCGAGGCCCATCAAACTTCCAAACTACGATGAAGTTTTCCTATTCGTTAATCAAAAAACTTCTGCCGGGGGCGCCGTCAAAAGCGCGGCTGATTGACGGTCTCAGCATGCATTCTTTTGAAACGGAGGACGCCGGAGGCGATATTCTGGAAATTTCTTTGCCGGCGAACCGCTGGTCGGACGCGGCATCGCACATAGGCATCGCGCGCGAAGTGGCGGCAGTTTTCAGCCTCAAATTCAAAAATCCGGTGAAGCTTATGGTGAATTATCCGGCCGAGAAGGGTCTTGTTTCCGTGGATGTGAAGGACGCGAAACTTTGTCCGCGCTATTCGGCACGCTATTTTGAACTGCAGAAACTCGGCGATTCGCCGAAGTGGATGCGCGATACTCTTATCTCCTGCGGTTTGCAGCCGATAAACAGCATCGTGGATATTATGAACTACGTTATGCTGGAAACCGGTCAGCCGTTACATGCGTTTGACGCGGATAAATTGGTGCCAAGTACCAAGCGTCAAGCGTCAAGGAAGAAGCGGAAATTGACTGCGGGAATTGTCGTCCGAAGAGCGGCGAAAGAGGAAAAAATGACGACACTTGACGGCCAGCATCTGGTTTTGGACCAAAGTGTGCTTGTTATCGCCTCAAGCCCGGCGGCCGGCGGATTGCCGCTCGCGGTCGCGGGCATAAAAGGAGGCCAAGGTCCGGCCGTGGGGCCGAAGACCAAAAGAATCGTCGTGGAAGCAGCGAGTTTCAATGCGGCGTCTGTCTATAGAGCGGCGCGCAAGCTCAACTTGCCGACGGACGCTGCCCAACGTTTCGGCCACGGCTTGAGTCCGGCGCTCGTGGAGATCGGCTTGGACCGCGCGACCGAACTTTTGCTCAAGAACAAGGCCTGGCTCCTGGATTCCGTGGATGTCTACCCCCGGCCGGTCGGCGATGAGGTCATTGAATTTGACGCGCGGAAGTATGAATCCGTCATCGGCGGGAAGGTTGACGAAAAAAAGGCGCGGAAATATTTTGAACTTCTGGGGTTTGAGTTGGAAGAGCCGAAATCTAAAACCATCGGCCAGAAATTATTGGTCAGGATCCCGTCTTGGCGCACCGACATAGAAGAGCCGGAGGACTTGATTGAGGAGATAATCCGCCTTGAGGGATACGGAAAACTGAAGCCGAGGCCGCCGCTCGTAAGTTTGTTACCCGCGCGTGAAGAAGATACGGTCATATTTAAAGACAAGGTCCGCAGAGTACTTCATGGTTATCGATTGGATGAGGTTTACAATTCATCCTTCCTCGGCGATGCCGACCTTGCGATGGCGGAATCAGCGGGCTTCGGCGGCGCGCGTTCGGCGCTAATTGAAGTGGAAAATCCCATTGCCGACGACAAAAAATATTTGCGGCCCAGTTTGCTACCGCTTCTCGTGAAGAATATCGGAGACAATGCGCGATTTTTCGGCGAGATGGGAATTTTTGAAATAGGAAAAATTTTTGAGGAGTCGCCGGGAAAAACGCCGGTGGAAAAATTGTCGCTTGGCGTCGCGCTTGCCGGGAAAAAAGAGCCGAAGCTGATTTTGGAGCTCAAGGGACTCGCGGAAGATGTGCTTCGCGGTCTCGGCGTGGACGATTTTTCAATCATTGAACGGGGCGCGGCTTTGCGCGTTGAGGCGGACCACAAGGTTTTGGGAATTATGCGTCAGGCAGATTCTCGGAAGGGGATGGATTGCCGCCCTCGGCGAGTTTGATCTGGAAAAAGTTTTGGAATTTACGGAGGAAGAGAAAGAATTCATAGCACCCAAAAGATTCCCGTCGGTAATGCGCGACATTTCCGTTTTGGCAAGCCGTGACACGCGCATCGGCGAAATTTTGGAGGAGATAGAGGACGCTTCCCCGAAATTCCTTGAGAATGTTGACTTGATCGACGAATATGTTGACGAACGGTTCGCGGGTAAACAGAGCATTACCTTCCGCATCGTGTTTCAGGCCGACGACAGGACGCTTACCGATACAGAAGTGAACGCCGCGATGGAAAAAATTTCCGTGGCTCTCAAGAAAAGATTTGGTGCGGAGATAAGGTAGGAATAAATTTTGGCTATCATATGCTGGCAGCTTGACCTCGCACGGTTATTCCCTTATACTTCTCTCTATGTTGGCTATCAAATTACAGCGCATAGGAAAAAAACATCAGCCGAGTTTTCGGATTGTCGTGGCCGAGAAGCGCTCCAAGCTGGGCGGGCCGCCGGTTGAGGACCTCGGTGCTTATAATCCGCAGACGAAGGCGGTGACCGTGGACAAGGAAAAAGTGGCGCATTGGCTTAGTGTCGGTGCTCAAGCGACGCCGACGGTTCATAATCTTCTTGTGAAAGCGGGCGCGGTTCTTGGTCCCAAAATTGCCGTTAAGATCAATAAGCCAAAAGCGGCGGCGGAAACTCCGGCGGCTCCAGTTGCAACGGCGGTAAATATGGAGGAACCTGCGAAAGCGGAAGAAGCGGCGAAAACCGAAGCAAAAACCGGACCGGAGGCGGCGGCATAAGGGGGTCTTGCCCGGTAGTAGTTCTGCGATATTATTATTCCCGCGCTTTTGAATAAATCCTCGCAGCTACCCGCAGGAAGATCAGTAAATAAAGCAAATTTCTTGATTTTGTATTAATTTGGGGCTACAATCGCAGAATTACTACCGGGCTTGACATACGATTTTATTAGGAGTATAATAAGGCATAATTCAAGTTAAGAATCGCGACGCGTGAATATAAGATATCCGCGTTAATCAGCGCGATAATCTGCGTAAATCAGCGTTTTTGCGAAGCAAAAAAAGAAAGGTCGAAAAGATAGTCAGGAAACACTGCATAAATTATCATGGCTAGCAAAACAGCCGATCAGGAATTCCTGGAATATCTGGTCAAGTCCTTAGTTGATCACCCGGACGATGTGAAGGTTGATCGCAAGGTTGACGAAATGGGAGTTCTGCTTTCTCTGAAAGTGAATCCCTTGGATATGGGCCAGGTAGTCGGACGCCAGGGCGCCACGGCGAAATCCATCCGCTCGCTTTTGAGGATCGTGGGCATCAAGAATAATGCCCGCGTGAATCTGAAGATTGAAGAGCCGGAGGGCAGCACCCGCGGACCTCGCATAGACCGCGGCGACAGGCCTCCGAGGCGTGAAGAATACTAATTCGTATCGCACAAAAACGGTCGCCTAAGGCGACCGTTTTTGGTTGCAAAATTGCCTTCTATCGCTTATAATTTTTACTTGTAATGCTTTCTTACACCGACCTAACAAAAGGAGTTTTATTTGTCATGGACGGCGAGCCGTGGGAGGTTTTGGAGTCCCATTTTTTGCGCATGCAGCAGAGAAAAGCGGTTGTGCAGACGAAAATCCGCAACTTGATTACCGGGAAAATTGTTGACCGCAATTTCCAGCCGTCGGACGGATTTGAGGAGGCGGAAATAGAAAAGAAGTCGGCGATGTTTATTTATAAAAAACCTGGCCGCGGCCCTGACGGAGTGGACGAATACTGGTTTAACGAGGAAGGCAATCCCAAAAACCGCTTTATGCTTCCCAGTTCCGTCTTGGGCGAGCCGGCGCAGTTCCTGAAGCCGAACACGAAAGTTCAGACGGTAGTTTTCGGCGAAAAAGTCATCAAAGCCACTCTGCCGGTCAAAATGGATTTTGAGGTGACCGAAGCGCCGCCGTCAATCAAGGGCAACACGGCCCAGGGCGGTTCAAAAGTTGTGACACTTGAGGGCGGAGCGAAAATTTCTGCGCCGCTTTTCGTGAACGAGGGCGACATAGTCCGAATCAACACGGAAACGGGGGATTACGTTGAGCGGGTGGAGAAAAAATAAATTATTGCGCCGTTGCGGGGTTTGGGTTCGCTTCGCGAGCCCCTTTCTTTTTTCGCCAGAGGATGAGATAGACGATAGCGAGCGCCGAATAATTCAAAATCATAAACCACGGCGTTGCCCAGGAAATGCCATGGAATTTCCAGTCGGAGAGCGGCCAAAAAACGGGCGTCGGATAGAATTGATAGGAATGAGAAGGAATATCAATCAAAATATGCAGAAGCCAGCCGCCCATCTCGTATATCGGGCGGCGCGCGATGAGCCAGACGAGCACGAAAACGGAAATAAAAATAATGGCGCTGTGGCTTATGCTGTAAAGCGAGCTCGCGAGGCGCATGACCGTGTAAAGTTTTCCGTCGGCTGGCGGCTCAACCTGGTGCGGCCGCGGGATATCGGCGGTCGTGAGATTGCCGGAGATAAAACCCCAGGCGATCCAGACGAAGGGAATCGCGAAGGCGAAGAGGTCCGGAAATATACCCCAAAACGCAGCCCACCAGACATTCAGTAGTTTACGATTTGCCCTTTGTAATTTGCCATTTGCAGCCTTGGCGGCCGCTGCCGTCCAGAGACCGTGTGCGAAAATATCCATTATGTTTAATTGTATTTGATTATAAATTTTTTGACTATGTATATTGCCAGAGCTAAACTAGTTTTAAGTTTCAATAGTTATGAATAAAAAGGACGCGGAGAAAGTTTTCGTGGCGGTGTCCCCGCACCAAAAGGGGCATAGCGTCCTCCGCGCTTCCGCGCGGAGCGAAACTAAAAATGCCCCTTTGGTGACGGGGCGAGCCGGCGACGGTCTGAAAGAACATAAAGAGACTGTTTTTGTTGCAATGTCTGGAGGAGTTGATTCAAGCGTCGCGGCATTTTTATTGAAGGAACAGGGTTACGACGTCGTCGGCGTTTTTATGCGATGTTACAATCTTGACGGCTGCGCCGAGCGGGACGCCGAGGACGCGCGCCGAGTTGCGGCGCGCCTCGGCATTCCTTTTTATGTTTGGGATTTTGAGAAGGAATATAAGAAACTCGTTGTTGATTACATGATTCGTGGCTACAGGAAGGGGATTACGCCGAATCCGGACGTGATGTGCAACAAGGAAATAAAATTCGGTTTGTTCTTTGAAAAAGCGCGCTCTATGGGTGCTGATTATGTCGCGACAGGGCACTATGTGCGCCTACGGCGCACATTGGAAAATGTTAATAGCGACACGCGAAATGGAAATCCAAAATCCCAAATCCCATGTCGCATGTCGCTTTATGCTGCACGCGATAGCGCGAAGGACCAGAGCTATTTTTTGTGGACTTTGACGCAAGAGCAGTTGAAGCACTGCTTGTTTCCTATAGGCGATTATCTGAAATCGGAAGTGCGTGAGATCGCGCGCCGCGTTGGTTTGCCGACCGCCGAGAAAAAGGACTCGCAGGGAATTTGTTTTTTGGGACAAATTGCGCTCGGCGATTTTCTCAAGAAATATATTAAGCCGAAGCGCGGCGTGGTTCTGACTGTTTCCGGCGAAAAGATCGGCGAGCACGAAGGCGCATATTATTACACGATAGGGCAGAGACATTTGGGTATTGCAAATCGCAAAGCGCAAAGCGCAAACAGCGAGCCATTTTACGTTGCAGAGAAAAACGTGAAAACCAATACCATCACCGTTGCCGAAGGAGCGGAAAACCCGGCATTGTACAGGAAAGAAGTTGAACTGACCAGCCCCAATTTTATTGATTCGGCGTATCACTCCACCATTCGAGCGAATGGTGGAGTGAGCGTGCTTGCGCGGGTCAGATACCGTCAGCCGCTATTTAATGCATCATTCATAATTCGCAATTCTTTATTTAAATTAGTATTTGACAAGCCGCAGAAATTCGTAGCGGCGGGGCAATCGGCAGTATTCTACGCGGAAAACGGAGAATTACTCGGTGG
Organism: uncultured bacterium; assembly: GCA_963844965.1. GTDB lineage: Bacteria > Patescibacteriota > Minisyncoccia > UBA6257 > 2-01-FULL-56-20 > REEB91. The sequence goes on from CAWJQC010000002.1 coordinate 35,293, forward strand.
AGGAATTATTTTGTGATTATAGCTTCCGCCGCTGGGAAGTGGGTCGGGGAAACGGGAGTTTCCCTGCGTAGGAAATTACTCAAAACCGAGAGGTTGTGAGGGAACGAGCCACGACATAGTGTCGGGGCGAGCGACGCGGCGGGCCAGTCCGCAGTATTTTATTCCGCTAAGGAGGGAGACCTGCCTGCCGGCAGGCAGGTGCTCGGCGGCGGGATTATTTTATAATTTCCCCGTTACTTTGTCGGAAAGATCTTTTCAAAATGCCAAGGTCGGGATATTTTATTTTTATTTGTGTATAATTGTGATATATGGCCCGCCGCCTGAAGAAACAACTGATATATGCCGCTTCGTTCGCGGTGCTTTTGGCGATCGTGATCGGCGGTTTTTATTGGCGCTACCTGAGGCCCACGCCGACCTGTTTTGACGGTATTCAGAATCAGGGTGAACAGGGGATTGACTGCGGCGGACCGTGCACCAAAGTTTGTCTTCCGAGCAATCTGATGCCGCTCGCGCGCGTTGATAGGATCCTGGTTTTGAGACCGGACGCTTCCCACATAAGTTTGCTTACGCAGGTTAGCAATCCGAATTTTTCCTACGCCGTGAGGAGCTTCTCTTATAGTTTTGAACTTTTGGATGCCAGCGGCACGGTGACACAGGAATTTACGGGAGATTCATTCATTTATGCCGGAGAGGTCAAGTACATTCTGGTTCCCAATGTCCCAGCGTCGCCGTTCGTTGATGTTGAATTCAAAACGAGCGGCGAAGATTGGATTTCGGCGCGTGACTTACCGGGTCCGCCGAACTTTAACACCGCCGGAGCGCAAACGAATATCTTGCCGGACAAGGTGAGCATTGATGGCACCATTACTAATATGGAAGCCATGCCCTTTTCGCGGGTTACCGTAATCGCTGTTCTCCGGGGAAAGCTTGGCCAGGTTGCCGGCGCTTCAGAGACCGAGGTTGATAATCTCCAGCCACAGAGCCCCCAGCAATTTTCCATAATCCATCCGCCGCTTACGGATGTTGACCCGCTGGGAACGAAAATTTACGCCTACGCCTCGTGGTGGTAGAATACAGAACTTAGAATACGGGCATCACGAGTTTGCCAGAAATAAAAAAATAGGGACTCCGCTACAGGCCACGCGGAATCCCCATTCACGCACTCACGCCGCCCAACGGCGAGGGTGATAAGTTCGTACAATCCCCATCGGAGGGGGTAGATCAGGCCTGAATGCTGATTAACGAAGTCAAGAACTTCTTTGAGGTTTTCTGGAGATGCCACGATTTTCTCCAGAAAGCCTTTTAGGTTGTTGATGGAGCTGATGGAGTCGTTGTGGTTATAGACGAGGAAAAGTTGTGCCTCAGAAGCATTGTTGAAAAAGGGTTTTGCCTCAGGAGTACTGTCAAAAAAAGATTGTGCCTCAGAAGCACCACGCTTCAAACCAGTTCTGAGAATAAAGCCCTTTGTTCTGCCGCTACTGGAACGGCGAAATTCAAGCTCCCAGTCGCCGCCCTCTTCGGAAACTTTCAGAAGTTGTCGTAGCATCTCAGCACACCTCCCAGGGTGCTGAATGAATGATAGCATATAAATTATTTTATGTCAAGTATTGTAGAAAGAGCGCGGAAACCCAACTGGGACAGCACTTGGTAGGCGCAAAAGTGGCGGAATTCCCGATTTTTCTGTATCCTGATTTTAGGTCTACGAACCACGTATCACATAGCACACAGCACGAATCACGAGACACACATTTATGCTATCCCTATTTATCCCAACAGGAATTCTCGTCGCCGCAAGCTTGGTTATTCTCTCAAGCATTTCCGTGCATCTCTTTTGGCTGCAGCTTGTTTGGATTGTCGTCGGCTTGGGCTTTGTCGTTTTGTTTTATTTTGTTGATTGGCGTTTTATCCTGAATTACCGCTGGCTTATCGGCGGCTTGTACGCGCTTTCGGTAGTTCTTTTAGCTCTCGTTTACTTCGCTGGACCGGTCGTGAGGAGCATCAGGAGCTGGTTTGTGCTCGGCCCCTTCAATTTCCAGCCGGTTGAACTCGCGAAAATCGCCCTGATACTCTTATTCGCAAGTTACTTCAGCCGTCGTCACCTTGCCGTCGCGCGCTGGCGGAACGTTTTGACATCATTCGCATTTTTTGCCGTTCCCGCGGCACTTACCGCCATTGAACCGGAGCTTGGGTCGGTCCTGGTTCTTTTCGGCATCTGGTTCGGGTTTTTGCTTCTTTCCGGCCTGCCGCCGCGCCGCGTGCTTATTGCCTTTCTCGTGTTCGCGGTAATCGGAGTTCTCGCCTGGTCATTCGTGCTCAAGGATTTTCACCGCGCCCGCGTCATCGGTTTTCTTTACCCGGAAAAAAATTCTTTGGGAGTTAACTACAGCGCGATCCAGTCCAAGATCGCTATTGGCTCCGCTGGTTTCTGGGGAAAGGGCTATGGGCAGGGGACACAAACGCAACTCGGATTTTTGACGGAGCCGCAGTCCGATTTTATCCTTGCTTCGTTCATTGAGGAATGGGGAGGTATCGGGGGGCTTGTCGTGGTTGCGGCGTTTCTTTTCCTGATTTACGGAATATTGAAGGTCGGAATAAGGGCGGTTCGTAACTTTGATAAATTTATCTGCTTGGGAACCGCGACCGCGTTCGGCATACAATTTTTTCTTAACGCCGCCTCGGAACTTGGCCTTATACCCGTCATCGGCATAACTTTTCCGTTCTTGAGCTACGGCGGTTCCAGTTTGGTCGCAAGCTTTTTTCTTCTCTCGCTCGTAAATGCGATTGGGAAAAAGGTGGCGGTTTAGCGACGTAGGTCTCCATCTCGGACTTCCCGCAACGAAAATCAATTATAACTTATAGAACTTATTTGCTATATTGCTATACTTAACTTATGAATCGAGAAGGTTTCGCAACGATTATCGCCCTGTTAGTTTTAGCGGGCGTTTTAGTTGCCAGTGGGGTATGGTACTATTTTACCTACAAAGCCTCGGTTACCCCATCAGCGATCCAATCCAATCAAACTTTCTCGGGAACTGCGTCGACGAGCACGATTAATAGTCTAGCAACTTCCACTTCGGCTATTCCACCAATTTCTGCAACAAATCAAAATGGAAATTGGCAGATAAATGATCCGAAGGACGACTTTCAAATAAGTATCCCGTCCATATGGTCGCTTCTATTGAACAACGGAAGCACTACAGGAGCATCGACCGCTTCCACCACCGAGAATATGCGGTCATATATCTATTCCCCCCGATATGCAATCGACGCTGGCGGTGCGTGCGGCAGTATTGATAACAGCATGTTCGAGCAAGAAGGATTAAATCTTTTGGGATTAAGTGCAAGCAGTTCACCAAGCATCCTTGAGAGCCATGGGTATGCGACTACTACGCGTGTGGCCGTCAATCAATATGGCGTGAAAATGGTGTACACAACAGGAGGATATGGATGCGGCGGAGCGGGGATCAGCTTATCGGCACAAATCTATCACGCCGGTGCGGTCTATGAATTCAGTGTGGGTATGCCGTTGCAAGAAAGCGATATCCCTGCCGCATACAATGTGCCCTGTGAAGACGGACCAGATTGTATAGGGGAATCGGAATATATAATTGATCCTGTTGAAAATAAAATCGTCGATGCCCTCATGACAGGAACGGCCGCTCCTTACTATCAGAACGCCTATGCCGATTTTCATGATGCAATGAACACGTTGCGATTCTTGACATCCGATCCTGACCCAACCTCATGGATCAACTATCAAAATTCTGAATTCAGTCTCAAATATCCTCCCGATTGGGATCTTGTCGCCACATCCGGCGGCGCAATGGTTTTCTCTTCCTCATCACCTTCTTTATCGTTTGCTGTCCTCTCGGTGAGTTCCGGGACCGACGTGACATACATGAACCTGGCAAATGCGGATGCCAACCCGTTCACGATACTCAGCATCGGAGGCCCCGTTGATGTCAATAATGCAACCTCAGATTTTGAGATGATCTTTGGCAACAAGCCGTTCGTCGGCAAGCAAGTCGTTTTCAATGGTCCATATAATGACGTTGATATTTTTGATACGATCGTGAATGCAACGTCCGACATGATACTTTCAACGTTCAAGCTCGGAGACCTATCTAAGTCGGACCCTAATGCAATATCGTTCACGGTACCTCCGGCAACGGTTTCGCTCACGGTGAACGGATCTCATGGGCCGATTATACTCGCTACCAGTACTGCACCTCTTGCATTAAGTTGGCAAGGGGAGAACGTGAGTCGGTGCACACTGAATGGAACATATCTGCCCGACAAACTATGGAGCGGCCAAGTGATTTTCCCACCGACCGGTACCACAACGACCGCACTTATTGGAATTCCAGAGGCGAATTTAAAAACAACATTTGGCACTTTTGTAGGGATCAACTGTAATGGATGGGGTGCGGCGCAAGCTTCCGATATGATACAGATTATCATCCCTAGTGCAATGACGTCGCCAGAACCTTATGCGGTCGGGCTTGGGTTGGACCCCTACTATCAAGTGAAAGTTCCAGGAAAGCAATACACAATCTGGTGGACGGGTGGCGCACCAACGGTCGATGTATCGCTTTGGCAGACCACGGATCCTACGAGTGAGGGGCATAGCGTGGCCACCATCGCGGAGAATATCCCGAATACGGAATATTATACATGGACGGTACCAACCGCCTACACCGGAACGTGGTTTGAAATACAGGTCGATTCGGTCGGTGTCGATGCGAACGGGGGGAACTTCGGATTCAGCGGCAGGTTCGATATCGCAACCTCTACATCGCCTTAGGGGGTGTTCCTAAATTGGATTGTTGGATAGATTCTAACGTCGTCTGCCACTCTCCGGTTTAGAATATCAAGAGCAAATGTTTAAATTAAAAGAATTCGCGGCAATCTTGGGAATCTGGCCGCCGCGAAGAAAAATTATCGTCGGTGGAGCTGTTTTTTTATGCATCGTTCTCGTCGCGGGCTATTTCGTTTTTGAACTTGGACCCGTGGCTGGAGGAATAGCCGCCACCCAAAACTTTGAAATAAGATCCGGCGACGGTTTCCGCGAAATTGCCGGACGTCTCGCCTCCAATGGATTTGTCCGTTCCAGGCTCGCTTTTGAATTTCTGGCTCTTTTCACGGGGAACGCCGGAAAATTGAAAGCCGGCATTTACGAATTGAATCAGGGAATGTCTTCATGGGAAGTGCTGGACGAACTTGTTTCCGGCGCGCATAAGGAGGTTACCGTGATGATTCCGGAAGGCGCGTCCGTTTACGACATAGACAGGGTTTTGAGCAATGCCGGCGTAATAAGCCCAGGCAGCTTGGTCTCCGCGAATACCGCGAGCGGAATTGAAGGAAAATTGTTCCCCGACACCTATGTTTTTTTCACCGGCTCCGATACGAAGGATGTTGTCCAAAAATTCCTGGCGAATTTTGAAACGAAGGCGGCGCCGCTTTTCGCAGGCAGCACGAGTGACGAGGAAGCCGACTTAATCCTCGCTTCTCTTGTGGAAAAAGAGGTTCCGGAGTATAAAGACCGGCAGATTGTTGCTGGCATCATAATGAAACGCCTGAAAGCGAACCTTCCCGTGCAAGTGGACGCAACCATCTGTTACGCTAAAGCAGTTTCGGTCTATCCGGAGGCATCCTCCTGTTATCCGCTCGCCCCCCTTGACTTCAAAATTGATTCGCCTTATAATACGTACTTACATACTGGCTTGCCGCCGGGGCCTATCGGAAACCCCGGTTTATCGGCCATAAATGCGGTTTTAAGCCCCAAAAGTTCGCCATACTGGTTCTATTTGAGCGACCCCGTGACGCACAGAACCGTGTTTGCGAAGACGCTTGACGAACAGGAGCAAAATCGCGTAAAATACTTAGGAGGCAACAATTGAGCGCAAACCTCGAAAAGAGGGGGTTTTCTTTTGTCAAAATTTTTCAGGTAAGGATTTTCTCGGGGACGCATGGTTAATAACTCTGCGCGCGAATTTATAGGATGGGCGTTCGCATGATTTGCATAATCAAATAGAAAACAAGTGAATATCGCCGAAGCCGCGCAAGGGGCCGTTGGTTTTTGGCGCGTTTGATTTTTTTGAATTTCGTCCCGGCAATTTTTGGCATGCCTAAATTTTTACCGGTTAAAAATTTTGCAAAATCAAAAACGCTCCTCGCGCCGTTCAATTTGAACGAGACGCAGCTCAAATCATATGAGTGGTTCCTGAAAAAGGGACTGCGCGAGCTTTTGGATGAAATTTCTCCGATATACGACCATACCGGCAAGGAATTGGAATTGAATTTCAAAAATTATCATTTTGACGAGCCGAAATACGACGAAGCGACTGCGCGCTATAAAGACGCCACCTATGAAGCGGCGTTGCGCGTTGAATTGGAGTTGATCTACAAAAGGACCAATCGCAAAGAGAAACAAGAGGTGTACTTCGGCGACTTTCCGGTAATGACCTCGCGCGGCACGTTCATAATAAACGGTGTGGAACGCGTCGTTGTTTCGCAGCTCATCCGTTCGGCAGGAGTTTATTTCACCTCCGTCCCCTGGCGCGGCAGGCAGCTTTTCGGCGCGAAGATAATTCCCAACCGCGGCGCTTGGCTTGAATTTGAGACCGATGTTGACGGCGGGATAGGCGTGAAGATTGACCGCCACAGGAAAGTCGCCGTCACCGAACTTCTTCGGATCTTCGGCGCGTCCAACGATGACATAGGTTCCAGATTTTCCGACATTGACCGCGGACAGGTCAAACACATTGAAGCGACTCTCAAGAAAGACGTGGCGAAAGACGCCGATGAATCGTACATGGAGATTTACAGGCGTCTTCGGCCCGGCGATCCAGCCACGCCGGCTACGGCCAAAAGTTTGATAGACGCCATGTTCCAGCGGGCGGACCGTTATGATCTTTCCACGGTCGGTCGCTTCAAGGTAAATCAGCGCCTGAATTTTGATAAGAGCAAAGAGAACCGGCTTTTGGACTCGGAGGATATTATTGCGATTGTTCGGGAAATTATTTCTTTAAATAACAATCCGCGGGCGCAGGCGGACGACATTGACCACCTCGGGAACCGCCGTCTGAAGGCCGTGGGAGAACTTTTGCAGGGTCGTTTGCGCATCGGTCTCGCCCGTCTCCGCCGCATTATCCAAGACCGCATTTCCACGGAGGATAAGGAGAAAGTCATGCCGGCGCAGCTCGTGAATTTCCGTCCGGTCTCCGCCGTAATTAAAGAATTTTTCGCATCCTCCCAGCTTTCGCAGTTCATGGACCAGGTGAATCCCTTAGCTGAGCTTGAACACAAGCGAAGGATCTCCGCTTTGGGACCGGGCGGGCTTACGAGAGAGCGCGCGAGCTTTGAGGTCCGCGACGTCCATAGATCGCATTACGGCAGAATTTGTCCGGTTCAAACGCCTGAAGGCGCGAATATCGGTCTCATAAACTACCTTGCGAGTTTCACGAGAATCAATGATTTCGGATTTCTGGAGACGCCATACATAAAAGTAGTTGACGGCGGGGTTACAGGCGATGTTGTTTGGCTGGACGGTCTTGAAGAGGAGAAATACAGGATTACCCATGCCGGTACGCCTCGCGACGCCGATGGCAAACTGCAGGGTTCCGTCGTGGAGGCGAGAATTTACGGCCAGCCTGGAACTTGCACGCCGAGCGAGGTTGATTTGATCGACGTGGCGCCCAATCAGTTTGTGAGCGTGGCGACATCCCTTATACCGTTTCTCCAACACGATGACGCGAACAGGGCTCTTATGGGTTCTAACATGCAGCGGCAGGCCGTTGTTTCCGTGCGGCCCGACGTTCCCTATGTCTCTACGGGGGACGAGGAGAAGGTTGCTATTGATTCCGGTTATGTCATCGTGGCAGAGGGTGATGGCAAAATAGCGGAAGTGGACGCCAATCACATTAAGGTTAAGTATGCGAGAACCACCAAGGATTACGTTTTGGAGAAATTTAAGCGTTCCAATCAATTTACTTGCATTTCGCAGCGGCCGCTTGTCGGGAAGGACCAGCCCATCAAGAAGGGCGATATTCTCGTGGACGGGCCGTCAATAGAGAACGGGACGCTTGCTTTGGGACAGAATCTTCTCGTGGCGTTTGTTTCATGGGACGGCGCGAACTTTGAGGACGCCATCGTGGTTTCCGAGCGGATCGTGCGGGACGACCTGTTCACGTCGATACACATAGAAGATTTTTATCATGACGTGCGCGACACGAAGCTTGGCCCGGAAATAACGACCCCCGATATTCCCAACGTTTCCGAGGAAAAACTTAAGAACTTGGATGAGGAAGGGATTGTAAGAATCGGTGCCGAGGTGAAATCCGGCGATATTCTCGTCGGCAAAATTTCTCCCAAAGGCGAAGCCGAACTCACTTCCGAGGAGCGTCTTTTGCGGGCGATCTTCGGCGAGAAAGCGCGCGACGTGAAAGACACTTCTCTTACATTGCCCCACGGAAAACGCGGCAGGGTCGTGAGTATAAAAGTTTTTGACAGAGAGAGGGGAGATAAGCTCGAGCCCGGCATAATAAAAAGGATTCAGGTTGAGGTCGCGCAGCTACGGAAAGTTCAGGCCGGGGACAAATTGGCCGGACGTCACGGGAACAAAGGCGTAATTTCGCAGGTGCGCGCGATTGAAGATATGCCGTACTTAGAGGATGGAACTCCGGTGGACATAGTTTTGAATCCTTTGGGCGTCGCTTCGCGCATGAACCTCGGGCAGATTTTTGAAACACATCTCGGTTGGGCGGCGTCCAAACTTGGCTACCGTGCCGTGACTCCGGGGCTTGACTCGGCGAGCGAGGGAGATATCAAGGAGGAACTCAAGAAAGCCGGCCTTCCCGAGGACGGCAAAGTGACGCTTTTTGACGGCAGAACCGGCAAGCCATTTGATAATAAGGTCATGGTCGGCCAGATTTACATGATGAAGCTCAATCACCTAGTTGAGGACAAGGCGCACATGCGCTCCATCGGTCCCTATTCTTTAATCACGCAGCAGCCGTTGGGCGGCAAAGCCCAATTCGGCGGCCAGCGCTTCGGAGAAATGGAAGTTTGGGCTCTTGAAGGATACGGAGCGAGGCACGTGTTGCAGGAAATGCTGACCATCAAGTCCGACGACGTTTTGGGCAGGGCCGCGGCTTACGAGTCCATAATCCGCGGCGAGACCATAAAGGAACCCAACCTGCCGGCGTCCTTCGGCGTTTTGGTGAATGAGCTTAAATCCCTCGGTTTCAACATTGAGCCGGTTTTTGACTCCGAATCGGCGCGCCGCGAAAATTTCCGGGCGCTAAAGATAAGCGTTGCTTCTCCCGAGGAGATCCTCAAGTGGTCGCATGGCGAGGTTTTGAAGCCGGAGACCATCAATTATCGTACCCAGCGGCCGGAAAAGGACGGACTTTTTTCCGAACGCATTTTCGGTCCGACAAAGGATTATGAATGTTATTGCGGCAAATACAGGCGTATCCGCTACAAGGGAGTGATCTGCGACAAGTGCGGAGTTGAGGTCACGAGAGCCGTCGTGAGGCGGGAACGCATCGGGCACATTTCGCTCGCTACTCCGGTTTCTCACATTTGGTTTTTGAAGAGCGTGCCGTCGCGCCTGAGTTTGCTTCTGGACGTGGCGACGCCGAAGCTGGAGCGTGTGATTTACTATTCCGCGTATATCGTCACTGAGGTGAACGAAGAACTCAAGAAGCAGGCACTCACCGAGCTTGAACGCGAGCTCAAGGGCAAATTGAAAGTCGGCGGCAGGGATAAAAGAACTAAAGTTGAGCTTGAAGAGGCGGCCGAAGTTACAGGAAGTTATTTGAAGAACCTGCGCGTTGGGCAGGTATTGACCGAGATGGAGTATTTCAATCTTTCGCGGCGTTTCGGCAATGCGTTCAAGGCGGCAAGCGGCGCCGAATCCGTGAGGAAAATTCTTGAGGGCATGGATCTGAGGAAGGAGATTCAAAAAATAGAAAGGGAACTGGATGGGGCGAAAGATCCAATGTCGCAGTCAAAGCTCCTCCGCCGCCTTAAGATGTTCCGCTCCATGATCAAGAACAATAGCCGCCCGGAGTGGATGGTGATCACAACGCTTCCCGTGCTGCCTCCGGATCTGCGGCCGATGGTCGCCTTGGACGGCGGCAGGTACGCGACTTCCGATCTGAACGATCTCTACCGGCGCGTCATCAACAGGAACAACCGCCTGAAGAAACTTTTGGAAATAAAAGCGCCGGACATCATCGTCAAGAACGAAAAGAGGATGCTTCAGGAAGCCGTTGACGCTCTCATAGACAATTCGGCGCGTTTCGGCGTGCAGCAATTGTCCGCGCAAAGGCGGCCGCTCCGTTCGCTCGCCGACATGCTCAAGGGCAAGCAGGGCCGGTTCAGGCAGAATCTTTTGGGAAAAAGAGTTGATTATTCCGGCCGCTCGGTTATCGTCGTCGGTCCGAAGCTCAGGATTGACACCTGCGGCATACCGAAGCGCATGGCGCTGGAACTTTTCAAGCCGTTCGTGCTTTCGGAGGTCATGAAGAGGGGTCTTGCCCACAATATCAGGAGCGCTTCCAGGTTCATAGAGGAAGGCAGCGACGAGGTTTGGGGAATTTTGGAAGAAATCATCAAGGACAGGCGGGTGCTTTTGAACCGCGCGCCGACTTTGCACAGGTTGAGCGTCCAGGCGTTCCATCCGATTCTGGTTGAAGGCCTCGCCATTCAGATACCACCTCTCGTCTGCGTCGCTTTTAACGCTGACTTTGACGGCGATCAAATGGCGGTTCACCTGCCGTTGTCTGAGAACGCCCAGCGGGAAGCGGAAGAAATCATGGCGGCGGGGCGGAATCTTTTGAAACCCGCGACCGGAGAATTGATTACCACTCCGACGCAGGATGTCGTTTTGGGGATTTATTATTTGACGAGAGCCGGGCTGGAGAGCGGTGCGAAAGCAAGTAAGGCCTATGCGTCCTATGAAGAAGCGATTTTGGCGCACGAGAACGACTATTTAGGTTTGCACGAGCCGATGAAATTCAACGGCATGGAAACGACGTTGGGACGCGTCATATTCAACCGCGCTCTTCAGGGGAAGGTGGATTTCGTGAATGAGACCATGAACAAAAAGAAGCTTTCCAAGCTTATAGAAAAAGTGCTTGAGAATCATGGTTTGGATGTCACGCGCGACGTTTTGGACTCGGTGAAACTGCTCGGCTTTGACTCGGCGACGCGCTCCGGCATAACTTGGTCAATGTCGGACTTGGTCACGCCGTCTGCCAAACCGGAAGTTATCGCCGAGTCGGAAAAGGAAATAAATTTGATCCGCAGCCAGTATGGCGAGGGACTTTTGACGGAAAACGAGCGGCGCGTCCGAACCATCAGTGTTTGGGAAAAAACGAAGGAAAAAATAGCGAAGCTGGTCACGACCGCGATGTCGCCGGACAATTCCATTTACCAGATAATCGATTCCGGCTCGCGCGGCTCCTGGGCGCAGCCCATCCAGATGCTCGGCATGAAGGGCCTTGTTGCCAATCCGAAAGGCGAGACCATTGAACTGCCGATAAAATCGTCTTTCAAGGAGGGGTTGTCGGTTCTGGAGTATTTCATTTCAACGACCGGAGCGCGCAAAGGCACCACCGACACGGCTCTGAAAACGGCGCAAGCCGGCTACCTCACGCGCCGGTTGGTTGACGTTTCCCAGGATCTCATCATACGCGAAGAGGACTGCCGCGCGAAAGAAGGCATAGAAATTTTCCGTGAAGACGGCAAAGAATTCAACCAATCCTTCGCGAGCCGCTTGTTCTCAAGAACCGTTCTTGAGGATATCCGCGCAGGCCACAAGATTGTCATCCGCGCGGGAGAGATCATAGACAAACAGACCGCGGAGACCATAGAGAAATCAAAAATCGAATCGGTGAAAGTAAGGTCGCCAATTACTTGCAGAACCCTTTATGGTGTCTGCGCCACTTGTTATGGATTCGATCTTGGTAATAATAAACCGGTCAAGATCGGCAGCGCCGTAGGCGTTTTGGCCGCCCAGTCCATCGGCGAACCGGGGACGCAGCTTACGATGCGCACTTTCCACACCGGCGGTATTGCCGGAGTGGATATTACGCACGGTTTGCCCCGCGTTGAGGAAATATTTGAGGTGCGGCCTCCGAAGGGTAAGGCGATTTTGGCACCCGTAGACGCCACGGTGGAAAAAATCGAGGAAAGGGGCTCGATCAAGGTTATCAAGCTGATTCCGAGTGAGTCCAAGTCAAAGCAAAAATCCAAGTCCAAGACACTTGACTTCAGCGTTCACCGCTCCGCCCTCGTTTACATTAAGGCCGGTGATAAAATAAGCAAAGGCGAGCAGCTTTCCGAGGGCCACTTGGACCTCCGCGAACTTTTGGCGCTCAAAGGCGTTTCCACCGTTGAGCGTTACATCATCAACGAGGTTCAGAGGATTTACATGTCCGAAGGCGCGTCAATAAACAACAAGCATATTGAGGTCATAATCCGCCAGATGTTCTCGCGCGCGAGGATTAGGGATTCCGGAGACGCCGAAGATTTTGTGATGGGAGAAATAGTTGAGAAAGACAAGGTTTTGGAGGAAAATCGTGAACTTAAGAAGCAAGGTCTGCGTCCGGCCAAAGCCGACGAAATGCTTTTGGGAATTACGCGGGTCGCGATCTCGGCGGAAAGTTTCCTCTCGGCGGCATCCTTCCAGGATACGGCGCGGGTGCTCGTTAAGGCGGCAATCGAAGGGAAAGTTGATCTCCTGCGTGGCCTTAAAGAGAACGTTATTATCGGCCGCCTGATTCCGACCGGTCCGATAAGAGACGAAACGCCGCCGGAAGCGAAAATTGAAGAGACATCTCGGGGCGAGGCAGGAGTGGCGGGAGAAGTATAATAGGCGTCAGGCGTCATGGGTTAAGAGTCAAGAGATAAAAGGCACGCTTGACGCACGACGCTTGATGCGTGATACTAAAATACCATGGACAATCCAATAACCGAACCAGCGGACAAAAAAAGCTATGAGCTGTCTTTTCTCGTGAAGAACGAGGACGACGCCTTGGAAGTCCGGAAATTGGTCGCGCAGCACGAGGCCGAGATCCGCGGAGAAGGGGCCCTTCGGAAGCTTAATTTGGCCTATCCGATAAAGCATGTGTCTCAGGCGTATTTTGGATTCATGAATCTCGCGGTCCTACCCGCCGATGCCAAATCCCTTGAACGCGACTTAAGTGCGAACACCGCGGTCCTTCGCGCTCTGATAATAAAGTTACCCAAAGAGAGGACGGCGGCCGCGGTGATGGATTTCAAAAAATCGGTGAGGCCGACGGCGCTGAGGAGGCCGCTGAGAACGGAAGTGCCGCAACAGCCGAAACCGCTGAGCAACGAAGCGCTTGAAAAAAAGATTGAAGAGATATTGCAATAAAAAGTAGTTAGTAGGTAGAATGTAGTAGGTGGTAGACTGGGTCGCCTACTACTTTCTACATACTACTTACTACCTACTAAAATGAATCTGAACAAAGTATTTATCATCGGCCGGGTCACTGCCGACCCGCAGTTGCGGAACACGGCGGGCGGGCAGGCGGTTACGAGCTTCGGCGTGGCGACAAACAGGGTCTGGACGGATAAAGCCGGCGCGAAGCAGGAGAGCGCCGAGTTCCACAATGTTGTTGTCTGGGGAAGGCAGGCGGAAGTGGCAACGCAATATTTGGTGAAGGGCAGCGAAGTTATGATTGAGGGGCGTCTGCAGACGCGCTCCTGGACGGACAAGAACGGTCAGCTGAGAAAAACAACGGAAATAATAAGCGAGCGTCTCCAGCTTGGCGCGCGTCCGATGGGTTACGCTAAGGGTGGCGGAGCGAAACAGCCACAGCCGCCGGCGGAGGAAATCGTGACTCCGGCCGAAGAAATTCCGACGGTGAACCTTGATGAACCAGCGGACGTGAAACCGGAGGACCTGCCGTTCTAGTGCTTACGAAAGTACGAAAACATACGAAATTACGAAAGGCGGCTAATATTCCCTTTCGTACATTCGTAAAATTTCGTATTTTCGTAAGATAATTTCGTATGGCTAAGAAGATAAAAACAATTCTAAAAATCCAGATAGAAGCCGGCAAAGCGAATCCCGCGCCGTCGTCGCTTCGCTCCTCCTTAAAACCCAGCGGTTTTAATATTTCCGCCACAGGAAAACTCCCGTTTTCCCGACCCCTTTCCCGCGGCGCGGGATTGTAATATATTTTTACGATGGCAAAAAAAATTAAGACAGTACTTAAAATACAAATAGAGGCCGGTAAAGCGAATCCCGCGCCGCCTATCGGCACGGCTTTGGGCCCACAGGGAATCAACATTCAGGATTTCTGCAAGAAGTTCAACGACATGACGAAAGACATGGCGGGCGACGTTGTTCCCGCGGAAATCACTATTTTTGAAGATAGAAGTTTTACGTTTAAATTAAAAACTCCGCCGGCGTCAGCTTTGCTCAAAAAAGCCGCCGGTATTGAAAAGGGCTCCGGCGACCCATTAAAAAACAAAGTGGGGAAAGTTACGCGCGCCGATATCAGGAAAATTGCCGAGCGAAAGATGCCCGATTTGAACGCTAACGACATAGACGCCGCGATGAGAATTATAGAAGGCACGGCGCGCAATATGGGAATTGAAATCATAGATTGATTTCGATTCCCATGTTGGGGTAAGGAGGGGTCGGGAGGAGATGGAAATATACTCCCATGTAGGAGATTATTCAGAACCGTGGGGTCCCGGAGGAGCGAGTTGCTGTATAGCCCTGCCGGCAGGCAGGGACTCGCGACGGAACATGGGCATCGAAATCGTAGAGTGATTTAAGTTTATGAGAAGAAGACCATTCATATCTACCTCTGGTTTTGAACGAGAAAATAAGCCCGCTTTAATGGAGGTAGGAAAATTTTATGACCTAATTCCTCCAGTAGAGGTAGCGTCTGGAAAATTTCATCACGTACAGTGTGAAATGCCGTTTCCCGACGGAATACATTACCGAGTCCAAGGAATACCGGAAGGCGGCAATGAAATTAAAAAATTCGTATTAGAATTTGGCCGTGAGGGAATCAAGGTTACTCTATCGGATAAACAAGATTTTGATTCTAAAGGTGTTGGGGACAGGACAAACTAAATATTAACCGCTCGGCGGGATTTTTCTTTTTGAAAGGTGTTAGAATAATAGTAATGCCCGACGATAAGCAAAACATTCTTTTCCCCGCGCGGAAGCAAAAACCGCTTTTTATAGTTCTTGAGGGCACGGATGGCAGCGGCAAGACGGAGCAGTTCAAGAAGCTCGCTGCGAAACTTATTGCCGACGATTACGAGATCGCCACTTTTGATTTTCCGCAGTACGACAAGCCGTCATCTTATTTCGTGAAAGAATATCTGAACGGCAGGTACGGCAGCTGGGAAGAGACCGGGCCTTACAAGGCATCTCTTTTCTACGCATTGGACCGCTTTGACGTCGGCAGGCAGCTCAAAAGCGTTCTCGCCGAAGGCAGAATCGTCATCTCCAACAGATATGTCGGCTCCAATTTG
>CAWJQC010000003.1:0-34664 GCA_963844965.1 uncultured bacterium
CAACCTCAACGGCCAACGTTTACCGTCTGCGCATTGAGGTTACGAACACCCGCGCCACAACGACCCAGCCCAAACTCCAGCTTCAGTACCAATACAACGCGACTTCCGGTTCCTGGACACTGGTCCCCACAACCTCCACTTTTTCCAGCCAACTTTTCCTTATCGCCTCCTCAACGAATTTTACGGATGGCGCTTCCACGACCGCCCAGCTTACCGCGGACGCCAATGCTTCCACTTCCGGCCAAATAAAGCAGTCCTCAAGCACGACGGGACTCGTCAATATAGGTTTTTCCTACAGCAGTCCGACCTCTACCTGGACGGAAGTGGAATACGCCATCCGCGCTGGTCCGCAGGATGTCTACGGTAACAACGGAACCTACTACTTCCGGCTTCAGGAGGCAACGAGCGCGAGCTTTGTTGCGTTTGACTCTTACAACGTCTACCCCGCGCTTTCGCTTTCCCTGCCGCAGCCGCGGCGGCCGATACTGAATTTTCCGGTGGCCGCGACGACGACAGTTGACACCGCTTCCACGACATTCAAAATGACGGCGACTTTGACATCAACCTCTAACCAGTACGTGCAGTACAAGTGGGTTCTCTACCAGAACGAGGCGTGTACGGATGTTGTAACTTCAAGCACCGAGCCCTCAAGCCAGACCAACTGGAGCGGGCAGAACGCTTCCTCCGGTTCCAGTAACAGCACGGCCTATTCCGCCACTTCGGCGACGGGAACAAGCGGCATTTTTCAGTACACCTTGACAGCCGGCACATACTGGTGGGGCGCGCAGGCCTATGACCCCGACAACTCGGGCCTATATGGCTCAAGCACCCTCACGCGCGTGGACAACACGTGGGCGACGAACGCGGCCTCCCGTGCCCGCAACTGCGGCTCTTTACGGGCATTCCGCGGTCGTCTACAACGGCTACATCTACACGACGGGAGGAGCCACATCAACCACCGGCGCTCCCGCCACAACTCCGGCTACTTCCTCCGTTTTCTATGCACAGATAAGTTCCAACGGCGCGGTGGGAGCGTGGTCTACGAACTCCAATAAACTTCTGAGCGGTATCGCCAACCATTCCGCGGTCGCCTATAACGGATACATCTATACGATTGGCGGCGCCACGACCACGGCCGCCAACGTTCCTGCCACCACTTCCGTTTTCTTCGCCAAGATAAATCAGGACGGGCACGCGTGGGAACGTGGACCCTGAATTCCAGTTCCTTGTCTAGCCCTCTTAACGAACTTTCCGCTGTCGCCTATAACGGTTATCTTTTATGCGATCGGCGCGTGCCACGAACACGGCCGCCGGCGCTCCCGCCACCACCTCTGTTTTCTACGCCCAAATAAACTCGAGCGGC
The DNA here is from genome assembly GCA_963844965.1 of uncultured bacterium. GTDB lineage: Bacteria > Patescibacteriota > Minisyncoccia > UBA6257 > 2-01-FULL-56-20 > REEB91. The sequence goes on from CAWJQC010000003.1 coordinate 1,364, forward strand.
ACCGTAGGAAACGTGGACAATCGTATTCAAATTCCTTGCCGAGCCCGCTTATGTTCCATTCCGCCGTCGCCTATAACGGATACAGCTGCTACCACTGGCGTAATGATTACCACTTCCGGCGTCCCCACCACTTCCGTTTTCTTCGCCAAGATAAATCAGAGCGGCACGGTGGGAACATGGAGCTTGAACTCCAATTCCTTGCCGAGCCCGCTTATGCTGCACTCCGCGGTCGCCTATAACGGATACATCTACACGGTGGGAGGAAGCAGCACAATTTCCAGCGCTATCTCCTAGAATTTTTTCTTATGCCCCGCTTCAGGCGAGTGGCACGGTCGGCTCCTGGAGCACCGCCGCCACCGCTCTTCCGAGCCCACTTGACGAACTCTCCGCGGTTGTCTCCAATGGTTATATATACACGACCGGAGGAAACCAGACCGATAAGCGTCGCCACGACCACAGTTTTTACTCCCAGATAAACCAGCAGGGTATGACCGCCGCCGAGGGCTGGGTGACCCAGGGAGCGGTTTCAACCTCCATTTCCCTGAACCAGGCCGTCTTCTCCAACAACTATCTTTATTCCATAGGCGGAACATCGGACGGTACGAACGGCACGACGACAGTGAGTTACTTCTCGGTCGGCTCAAACGGGACAACTACCGGCTCAGGGAAGACGACCGCGCTTCCCTCCGCCAGCGTCCAGCACCAGGCCTTCGCTTACACGAACTCCGGCGGCACTACCATAATGTACGTCGTGGGCGGCGGAACTACGGTAAGCGCGGCGAGCACGCAGGTCGCGCAGTCAACCATCGCCTCAAACGGCACTCTCGGCTCCTGGAGCACGAGCGTCTCCGCCCAGCTTCCCGCAAACCGCAACAACGCTTTCGCGGGAGTTAACCCTAATACCGGCTATGTCTATGTCGTAGGCGGCGATGACACGAGCAATGCCACAACTTCCGTTCTCTACGGTCTCATAAGTTCCACGGGAACCATAGCCAACTGGAGCTCAACCCAGGTCTTCCGGCTGCCATGACAAAACAGAACGGAACCATCCTCAATAACGTCATCTATAACATAGGAGGCAGCACCGGCACCTCGCTTTCCTCCATCACGACCACCGTGAACATGGCCTATCTCAACTCCGACGGCTCGGTCGCTTCCTGGACGACCGCCACGGCACTTCCCGCCCCCATCATCCAGCCGGACGTTGAGGGCTACAACAACTTCATTTACGTTACCGGCGGTTCGTCAACCGCCGCCTACGGAGGGGTGACCACGACCGTTCTCTATGCCCAACAATTAACTACTCCCACGGGCACGTACTGGTATCAGGGCACGGGCACTCTCTCAAGCTGGCTCACCGCCTCGTCAACGCCTCTTCCTCTCTACCACAGGGTTCCGCTATCGCGAACGGTTATCTCTACATGGTCGGCGGCAAGAGCACCGGAGGCACTGCTACTTCAACCGTAGAGGACATCGGACTATATACTTCATGCATCGCGTTGAATGTTTACCACAATTACACACCGACTATCTCCGCTGTGAAACTTAACAACAACAGCAATCTGAACTTGACCGTGAACGCCACGACGACCTTCACGATAAACTACACAGTGCAGGACCTGAACGGCTGCACGGACATTTATCACGTTACTTCCACCGCTTTCCGCACCGGCGCTTCTTCCACTTGTGAAACAGCCAATCCCACGACCGACAACCGCTGGTGCTACCTCGGAGTCGTCTCTTCCACTGGTTCCTGTGTGAGCGGCACGAATTACAACGAAACCGATACCGTTGCACTTTACTACTTCGCCGATTCCACGGGCAGCCAATCGCCGACCTCAAGTTATCCCACGCAGGATTGGGTGGCTTACGCCGTGGCGGTGGACAAGGAGGGTGCGACATCCAGTGTCACTAACTCAACTTCCTCCAACGTGGACGTTGTCGTCCTCACGGGCTTTAACGTTTCGCCCGCGTCCTCAACCTACGGCACGCTCCTCGTCGGCCAGAACACCAGCTCCACGAACCAAATCCACTATGTGAGCAACGCCGGCAATTCCTCAACAACCCTCGCCATATCCGGTACCGCCTTCAGGTGACGGTTTGGGACATTTCCTGGCAACGAGTTCCCAGCATTACGCGACTTCTTCCTTCACATTCGGCGGAGCGGAACAGCAGTTGAGTGATTCCTCGGCGACCGTGAGCGGTTTCAATACGATTCCGTCGCACATCAACGCGTCGCCAATCGTGCAGGCGTGGCAGACGAACCCAAATTCGCTGCCCGTTGCGCTTAATCATTACTCCGCCGTCGTTTACAACGGATATATTTATACGTTAGGTGGGGGTACCAATAATGTTTACTATGCTCCGATAAACTCCAATGGCACCATAGGCGTGTGGAAAACGAATCCGAACAATATGCCCGCTTCACTTATCTATAACACGGCTGCCGTTGCCTATAACGGATACATATATTCAATCGGAGGCGAGGATAATGGAGTCGGCGTTAACACCTCCAGTGTTTTCTATGCTCAGATAAACGCTTCAAGCACCGGCACGTGGTATAAAAATCCCAATTCCCTGCCTACGGCGCTGGAGTACAACTCGGCTGTCGTCTGGAATGGCTATATCTACAATCTCGGCGGCACCGCAAATACAGGCAACGGTAACGGAGGCACCACTACGGTTCTCTATGCCCAAATCAACACCTCCAGCACCGGCGCGTGGACGACAAATCCGAATTCACTGCCGAGCGGACTGGCAGCTTTTGCTGCCGCCGCCTATAACGGCTATGTGTATGTTATCGGGGGATATGTTAATGGCAGCGGTCTCGCCTCCACCGTCTATTATGCTCCGATAAACTCCGACCACACGCTTGGCGCCTTTCAGACGAACTCCAACTCTCTGCCGAGCGCACTTGATTTCCTCTCAGCCATCGCCTATAACGGATACCTCTATGTGATAGGAGGAGAAACCGGTTCCGGCGCTACCTCCTCGGTTTTCTACGCCGCGATAAATTCCACGGGGTCGGTCGGAGTATGGCAAAATGCCGCCTCTCTTCCGGACTCAAACGAACAAAGCTTTGCCGTTGTCTCAAACGGCTATGCCTATCTCGTGGGCGGCAGTAACGGGACGAACAACACCTCCAGCGTCTTCTATGTATCTCTGGACAACCGCCCGATCTACTGGGGCGCGACCGCCCCCTTGCGTTCCGCCGCCGGCAACTACCAGAGCACCGTAACCTACACGGCGGTGTGGAGCCAATAAAAAAATTAACGACATCGCAAGTCGTTAATTTTTTTATAAGACCTATAGGTCCTATACGACTTATACGACCTATAGGTCTTATAGGTCTTGTTTCTTTTTCTTCTCCCTCGCTTCTTTCAGAATTTTTTCTATCATCTCGTCGGTTTCTTTCTCAGCTTCTTTTTCTTTCGTCAAAATTTTCCTCAGCTTCTGTTCCCGCGGTTCGAAAATCGCGCCGTTTGCTTCATGCTCCGCTCTCACTGCTCTTATCTGCATGTCCAGAAGATAATTGGTTTGGTTGATAAGACAGATAAGGCAGTTTGCCGCCTCTTCGGGATTTTCAAGATAGGTCTTATAGGTCGTATAGGACTTATCAATCCTATCAATCCTATCAGTCCTATCAGTCCTATCAATCCTATCAGTCCTATCAGTCCTATCCGTCCTATCCGTCCTATCCGTCTTATAAACCAATTGCCGAACCGCAAGCGCCCTCGGGTTGTCCTTCTTCCAGATTTGGAAATTCCGCTGGCGCAGAAAATCGGAGTAATCTTCCAGCAGTTCTTCAAAGGAAGCCCGCGCGACGCCGAGAAGAAAAATTTCGGTTTTCGGCGAGTTCTTTCCGGCGGCTGCGCCCTCTACGATGTTTTGTTTTCCTGAACGTGCCGCCTGCATCATCTGGTCGCTTTGGCGCGTAAAATGATAAGTCGTATAGGTCTTATATGTCCTATCCGACCTATCCGTCTCATCGGTCTTATCCGACTTATCGAACCCGGACCCGCGGGGTTCAACGTACCGGCGGCAAAACTCCGCGGTCATGTCGCAAATTACGGTTGCCTGTTCGTAGGATTTCAAATTTTTGTAAGTGGGCGGCATCGTTTCGGTTTTGGTTTTTTTATGCGTCCCATGCGTCTTATAGGTCCTATAAGACCTATACGTCTTATAAGTCGTATAGTAGACCCGCCGGTACAACTTATCAACATCTCCAAAAACAACGGAGCAGTGTTAGAATTAGAGAAAGCGGGCATCGCGGCCCGAGGTTTTTGGTATTAAGTCCTATGCGTCCTATAAGTTCTATTGGCCTTATAAGTCCTATGCGTCCTATAAGACCTATAAAAAACCGTTCGCATTATGAATAAGCACTTTGCCCTTGCGCTCATAATCATTGCCTCCGCGATAGTCGTTGCCGGCGGCGTTGTCGGCGTCGTTTTGGGCGACAGCACGTCGCAGATGAACCTCGGGGTTTTGAACATAACGCCGCGGCGGCCGATACTGAATTATCCTGCGCCGAACTCAACTATTTCGTACGCGGGCAGCACTTTTCAGATAACGGCGACGAAGCCCACGGGCGGCGGCAGTTACGTGCAGTACAAACAAGTGATTTATCAGAACGAGGCCTGCACGCAGGTCGTGCAGACAAACGACGAAACGGCGTCGCAAACCGGCTGGAGCGGCGAGAACGCTTCTGCGAGCGAGGCCTATGCCGCCGGAAACGCAACCGGTTCTGCCGGTACCTTCACTTTACAGACGAACTTGGCGACCAATACCACTTACTGGTGGGGCGCGCAGGCCTACGACCCCGACACTGCGGGAAGCTGGGGCACGAGCACGCTCACGCGAGTGGACAACGCGTGGACTACGAACGCGAATTCCCTGCCGACCACACTTTCAATGTTCTATGCCGTTACTTACAATGGATATATTTATGCGTTAGGAGGGTGCGCTAGCACTGTTTATTACGCTCCGATAAATTCCGGCGGCACTGTGGGTATATGGACGACGAATCCGAACAATATGCCTGCTTCACTTGGCAGTGACGTAGCCGCTGTCGCCTATAACGGATATATATATACAATCGGAGGGGGAGTTTGTGGCCCCAGTGTCAACACCACTACCATTTTCTATGCCCAGATTAACGGCTCAAGCACTGGCCCGTGGCTCACAAACCCCAATCCGCTGCCCACAGCGCTTGAGCACAACTCAGCTGTCGTCTGGAATGGCTATATCTACAATCTTGGTGGAAGCACATCAGTCGGTAACTGTGCCAATGGCACCACCACCGTCCTCTACGCCCAAATCAACGGCTCCAGCACCGGGGCGTGGCAGACAAATCCGAATTCGTTGCCCACCACCGTAACGTGCGCAGCCGCTGCCGTCTATAATGGCTACATATATGTGATTGGGGATGATGCCATATATTATTCTACTTCCAGTGTCTTCTACGCCCCGATAAACTCCGACCACACGGTTGGCGCCTTTCAGACAAACCCCAATTCCCTGCCGAGTGCGATTGGGGACAACTTCGCCGTCGCCTATAACGGCTATATATATTTGATTGGGGGGGAGAATGCCGCTAGTGTTGCTACCTCCACCGTCCTCTACGCCGCGATAAATTCCACAGGGTCGGTCGGTGTATGGCAAAATGCCGCCTCTCTTCCGAGCTTAAACAGATACGGCTCTGCCGTTGTCTCAAACGGCTATGCCTATCTTATGGGCGGCAATGACGGGACGAATGACACTTCCACTGTTCTCTATTCCCAAATCAACCAGCTCGGTTCCACCGCCGCCGAGGGCTGGATAAACAACTCCGCTCTCGCAAGTTCAATCTATCTGAACGATGCCCTTGCCTATAACGGCTACATTTACTCAACAGGAGGAACATCGGACGGCACGAACGGAACAACAACCGTGAATTACGCCATGCTGAACTCCAACGGCACCCTGGGCAACTGGCAAACGACGGCAGCTCTTCCCGCGAACACCGTCCAGCACGGAGCATTCGCCTATACGAACTCAGGCGGCACGACCCTCCTCTATACAATAGGCGGCGGCACCACGGTAGGAGCTGCAGGAAACAAGGTGAACCAGGCGACGGTCAACACGAACGGCACCTTGGGAACCTGGAGCGCTGCCGTTTCGGCAAACCTTCCGGCAAACTACGAGAACAGCTTCACGGGAGCGGCGAACGGCTACGCCTATCTCGTGGGAGGGGATAACGGCACGAATGCCACAAGCGCCGTCCTCTACGGCCTCATAAGCTCCACGGGTACTATCAAGAACTGGTCTTCAACGAACCCTCTTCCCGCTGCCGTAACGAATCAGGGAGGCATAATCCTGAACAACGTCATTTACGACATCGGCGGCAGCACGGATATCGCGGCTGCGAACATCACGACTACCGTTAACTACGCTCCCATCAATTCCAACGGTTCTGTCGCGAGCTGGACAGTGAGCACATCTCTGCCTGCTCCCATCATCCAGCCGGACGTTGAGACCTGGAACAACTTCATCTATGTCATCGGCGGCTCGTCAACCGTGGCCTACGGAGGAGCGACGACAACGGTTCTCTACGCCGTTCCAGCCGGCAACCAAAGTAGCTCCGGCTTCATAGTCCAGTCCAGCGGCACCTTGTCGTCATGGCTTGCCGCCACCCCTCTTCCTTCTCCTCTTTACGAGGAGGGTTCGGCTGTAGCAGACGGCTATCTCTATACCGTGGGAGGCAAGAACTCTTCGGGAGCCACTACGACCGTTCAAAACACCGGACTTTATACTTCCTGCATAGCGTTCAATTCGGTGACGAACTACGCGCCGTCGGTTTCCGCGGTTTCCTTGAACGGCGGCAACGCGCTTACCCTGACGGCCAACGCCACGACGAGCTTCAGCATAAATTATTCCGTGACCGACCCGAACGGCTGTTCCAATATCGCGAGCGTAACCTCCACCGCCTTCCGCACGGGAGTCGCCGGTGCTTGCGCCACGGCGAATCCCGCGACCGACAACCGAAATTGCTACCTGAGTGTCGTCAACTCCACGAGTTCCTGCGCGGGCACGAACTACAACGAAACCGATACTGTCGCTCTTTATTATTTCGCCGATTCAACGGGTATCACTACCTCAAGTTACCCAACCCAGCACTGGGAGGCCTACGCCACGGTCTTGAGCAATTCGGGCTTGACCGCGAGCGCCACTTCTTCCAACGTGGACGTGAACGTCCTCTCCGCCATAAACGTGACGGAGCCACTTCCAGTGTCATTAATTATGGTGCTTTATCGCAAAACGCGAATACCGGTTTGTGAATCAGACAACGACGGTGCAGAACGCCGGAAATTCTTCCACGACACTTCAGATTTATGCGTCGCAGGTTTTGACTTCCGGCACGAGCACAATACCGGCGGCCTACCAGCACTATGCGACTTCTTCCTTCACCTTTGGCGGCAACGAGCAGCAGCTTACGACAAGCACGAACCCCGCCTTCGTTCCCGGATTTGTACTCACCGTTCCCACGAGCACGGCTTCGGTCCAAAAATTGACATACTGGGGCGCTGGCACGCCGGCCGGCCAGGCGGGCGGCAGTTATCAGGGCACGACTATGTTCGCGGCAGGGTTTTCACAATAGTTACAAAGTCAAAATTCAAAAGGCAAAAGTCAAAAGTTAAAGTAAAAAATCAAAAATGAAATACTTTTTACATTTGACATGCAATTTTGACCTTTGAGTTTTAACTTTTGACATTATCTGAGCTGACTTTTGATTTTTGCCTTTTGACCCCGAGCCCTGCGTACTGAAACAAGAACGCGACGACTTTTGACATTTGACCTATACTTTTGACTTTTGAATTTTGCCTTTTGACCTTAATTACCCTTGTGTATAAAAAAAACAGGTGAGTGGTGTTAGAATTATAAAAAGGGGAGGGCGTTCCCTCGGTTTTTGTTAGAAAGAGTTCGGCGGTTCCATGTTCTATGTTACATGCTTCATGTTATATGAATAAGAGAATTACATTCAGTTTGCTGATTTTTGCGGTAATTATGATTGGCGGTTTTTTGTTCGCGCCGAAGGCGCAGGCGGCGATTTCATTCGTGATATAATAGGGTTTAGGTGCGGATATTTGGCTATGTGAAGTTTCGTAATTCAAGGTATGATAAGTTAAGTCCAACGCGCCCCCATGCGTCTTCTGTTATGTCTTATGTGTTAGAATAATTAGGTCAACCCTGTTAGAAACTACGTTTCTAACAGGGTCAACGAGAATAATGATAAACTTAAAGGTCAAAAATAAATAATTAATTCAATACAATTGTGAACAAAACAACGGGCAGAATAAAAGAAATTGCGCGGAACAAAAAGGCAAAAATCGGGCTCTTAATCTGCGCCGTGATTGCGGCAATATTATCCGGCTACCTCATAGTCAAAGCTCTCTCGTTTGTTGATAATTTCACCACCACCAATTACGTGTCAAGCGTGTGGCACACGCAAGTGGCGACTTCTTCGGGCGTTGCCGAATTGCAGGCGAAAACTTGCAATACTATTTCCACCTCAACCTGGTTTTGCTCCGCCACTTCCACCTCCATATGTTTGAACGACCTTGGCGACGGCGACTACATTATAGTTGCCCAAGCCGATAGCGGCCACCTGGCGTGGAAAAATGACGATACTGCCTGCTCTCGGCCGCAATGCGAGCAAGACGGCCCAGTGGACGGAAACAATCTGGTTGCCGACAACACGGTAAATTTCAGCGATTACGCGGCGCGGGCTGCCTGCCAAGCGATTGGCGGCCGTTTGCCGACGCGAAACGAATTGGGGTGCTTGTACAACAACTCATCAACGTTCGGCGGTAACTTTGCTGCGGACTTCTACTGGTCTTCTGCCGAGGACGATGCCGCGGACGCCTACTACGTGTATTTCGCGAATGGCGGCGTGAGCAGCTACGGCAAGACCTACGCCTACTACGTCCGCTGCGTCCAAGGGTGGTAAGATTTGGAATTTGGGCATTTGAGGATTTGTGGATTGGGTTGTAGTTGGTAGCTTGTAGCTGGTAGGTAGTAGGGAATTCCTACAAGCTAAAAAGCTACAAGCTAAAAAGCTGAATGAAAATAAATTCATATACAGACCTGATTGTTTGGCAAAAAGCAGTTGATTTAGTTGTGGAAGTTTATAATCTGACTGAGAAATTTTCCAAAAGCGAACTTTTTGGTCTAACTTCACAAATGAGACGGGCAGCAGTTTCTATTCCGTCTAATATTGCCGAGGGCAGGAGGAGAGGAACAAGAAAAGATTTTTGCCATTTTTTGGTTATCGCTTTTGGTTCAGGAGGAGAATTGGAAACCCAAATAATAATTGCCAAGAAACTAAACTTTATAAAAATAGGCGAGTATTCAAAGGTCGATTTGTTATTAGACGAGGTTATGCGCATATTGAACGTCATGATTCATAACCTGCAGGTTCATTAGCTGGTAGGTCGTAGCCTGTAGGAATTTACAAGCTAAAAAGCTACTAGCTACAAACTAATTCGGCCGGAGTCTTTAATCACGCAGCGGCTCAAGCCGCGCGGGTTAAAGAGAGTTTGCTGATATAAACCACGATTTCGCCGCCCCGTTAGGGAGCTGTGAATGTTGGGCTAAACTAACAGGGCATTGTTGGCAAGCAGCTGTTTTACGGCTGCTGAGACAGTCCAGCGCGAAATATTTTGCTGCGGACAACTACTGGTCTTCTGCCGAGAACGATGCCGCGAACGCCTACAACGTGAATTTCACGAATGGCGGCGTGAACAACAACAACAAGACCAACGCCAACTACGTCCGCTGCGTCCAAGGTTGATTTATAAAAGCGAAAATCGCCGATATTTCAAAAAAATGCGCAACACCGAGCGATTGCCTCTTTATCACAAGACATACGGACTAATCAAGCATTTATACGGCGTGATCAGGAGCTTTCCCAAGGAATATAAATATTCTATGGGGAGCGAAATCATGAATCTTTCGTGGAAATGCCTTGACCTTATTATTGAAGCGAACGCCTACCCCAATGCTCAAAAGAGCGTGAAAGTCGCCGAATTAAGCGCGGCATACGATAAATTAAAAATGCGGCTGCGGATGAGCCAGGAAATCAACCTGACATCAGCCGGCCAATTCGCTCATCTTGAAGAAAATTACATGCTGGAAATAGGGAAAATGATTGGCGGCTGGAAAAAATGGGCGGGGGCAGAATAAATTTCTAATTTCTAATTGACCTAATTGATTTAAATAATGTTCAATTCCAAAATCCCAAACAAAGATAAATATGATTTGGAAGAAAGAACCGCAAAATTCGGCGAAGAAGTTATCAGATTTTGCCAAGAATTGCCCCAAAATGAAATAACCAGACCGATAATAAATCAGCTGATAAAATGCGCAAAATTATGGGTTGAAGCCAAAGAGTTAAATCTGATTTTCAACGCAATCAACAATAAATTGAAATGACGCTTTTGGTTATTGGGATTTAGGATTTATTTAGGTCAATTAGAGCAATTAGAATAATTAGAAATTACCCATGGCCATCTTCACCTATGAAAACCTGTATCGCGCGTATCTTGACTGCCGGCGCAATAAAAGAAAAACGATTAACGCGCTGAAATTTGAGATTGATTTAGAAAAGAATTTGTCTTTACTGCTTGAAGAATTAACGAGCCGTCGATACCAGCCAGGCCGCTCGATTTGTTCGTGGTCAAATATCCCCAGCCGCGGGAAATATTCGCGGCTGATTTCCGCGACAGGATAGTGCACCATCTGCTGGTCGGCCAAATTCTGGCCGAAAGCGAAAAAAGCTTTTTTTACAACAGTTTCGCTTGCCGCAAAGGAAAAGGTACGCACAAGGCGGTCGGACTTTTGAGAAGATACCTGAAAAGCGCTTCCAGAAGCGGAAAAGAGAAAATATTTTACCTGCAATTGGATATCGGAAGTTTTTTCGTGTCAATCCGGCACCGCGTTTTATTTTCCATTTTCAGCGAATTTGTCGGCAAATTGAACCGGACCGAAGAATGGAAACAAGAAATTTTATGGCTGGCTGAAAAAATCATTTTTTACGAACCAGCCAAAAATTGCGAAATAAGAGGCGATAAGAGCTTGCTCGCGCTGATACCGCCGCACAAGTCGCTTTTTAACGCGCCGCCAGAACGGACTGCCGATTGGCAATTACACCTCGCAATTTTTCGCCAATATGTATCTGAACCGATTGGATTATTTCACCAAGCAGACGCTTAAGGAAAAATTTTATATCAGATATGTTGACGACATTGTGATTTTAGGAAAAAGCGCCGGCGCGCTTAAAGGTCTGATTCCCGAAATTAACAGGTTTTTGAAAAAAGAATTGGAGATTGAACTGAATCTTGACAAGATCAAGTTCAAAAACGTTTCGGCGGGCATAGATTTTCTGGGCTATTTTGTGAAGCCGGATTACACGCTTGTCCGCCGCCGGGTGGTTAAGAATTGCAAGGAAAAAATCCGCCCTGCCCCCGAAGTTTCGAAAAAATTGGTCTCGCAAGCCAATTCTTATCTGGGGCATTTTATCCACGCCGCGAGCTACGGATTGAGAAAAATGATTTCAGAGAGGTTAATCAAAGCGGACAATTCTATACATTTTAGCAATGGCTATAAATCGATATTCGCAATAATTGGCGGGCAAAGAAAAATAATCAAAACGGCGGTTGCCGCGGCAGTTCTGCTCGCGGGCTTTTCGTTTGCTCATTCCGCCTCCGCCGCTTATTTCAAGACCGGCTCTTTGGTTTCCGCTAACCTCTTGGACGGCTTGACCAACGTCGGCGCGATTACCCAATTTAACGCCACAACTTCCATCGCGGCGGGCACTTCGGTAAGCGTCCAATTTTCCCGCAATAAACTTACCTGGTACAGCGCCTCCGGCACGGCGTTCGCCACAAGTTCGCTTTCGGACGGCGCGAACAGCATTGACTTGTCGGCGTTGGGGTGGACCGGCCCGATTTTTTATTACAAGCTGCAATTCGCGACGAATGATTCAAGCATCACTCCGACTGTATCGGGCGTGGCCGTGAATTACAATTACAGCTCCGGACCGACGTACGAGTATTTCGGGCAAGGGTCTTTGGTTTCCGCCAATGTGCTTGACGGTCATACGGACGTCGGCGCAATTACCGGATTTTCCGCTTCAACTACCGTGCCGGCCAGCACGACAATAACAGTCCAGTTTTCGCGCGACAAATTGGTTTGGTACAACCATTCCGGCGTGGCGTACGCCGAAGACAGCTTGTCCAACGGCTCCAATGTCGTTAATTTGTCCGCTTTGAATTGGACCGGTCCGCTGATTTATTATAAATTGCATTTTACCACAAGCGATGTCGGCCAGACGGCGGCTATTTCATCGGCCGAGATTGATTATTCAGCCGGTTCCGGCTCGGTATATTTCAAGCAAGGAACATTGGTTTCAACAAATCTTTTGGCTGGCGGAGGGACGCTTAGCGGAAACGAATTGTTCGGCTATAACATTTCTTCTTTGCCTTCTGGAACAACGGTTCAGGTCCAATTCAGCACCAGTAGCGCCAATTGGTTCAGTTCCACTGGCACCGCTTGGGCGTGGGACACCTTGTCCAGCGGCAGCCACCTTACCGCTTCAACCGCGATTAACTTGTCCGCGCTTGGCTGGACCGGCGCCAGTTTTTATTACAAATTAGAATTCACAACGACTGATGCCGGCACAACTCCGACAGTCGCTCAAATATCGCTCTTTACGCCGGGAGCGCTGCCCATCGTTACGGTTCTGATGACGGTCGTCTCAAGCAGCGCTCCCATCGTATCCGCCGTATCGGTGAACGGCGGCAATTCCATCACGCTCACGCCCGCGACAACGACCCCGATCAGCGTCAATTTCACGGTTACGGATTATTCCGGCTGTTCAAACGTTTTCACGAGCGGCAACGTTACGACCACGCTTTACCGCATGGGCGTCGGGAGTTCGTGCGTGGCGGACAACCGCAACTGCTACAGGACTTCCTCGCAAACCAACAATTGCTCGGGCAGCGGTGCCAACGCCACGGCAACTTTGAATCTTTACTATTTCGCCGATTCCACCGGCAGCCAATCGCCGACCTCAAGTTATCCATCCGACCACTGGCAGGCCTATGTGCAGGCGCTGGACGGGACGGCGAACGCCACGGGCACCGCCACGTCAACCGTGAACGACGTTAATGTCTTGACGGCCATCACCGTTACAACTTCTTCCATCAACTACGGCACGATGTCGCCGAATGCGACGACCTCGGCCGCGAGCGACCAGCTCGCGACCGTGCAGAACGTCGGCAATTCGTCCACGACTTTGAAAATTTCCGGCACGGCGCTCGTAATGTCCTCGCCTTACGACGCGTTCGCAACGTCCAGCCAGCATTACGCCACATCCACTTTCCAGTGGAACGCCAGCGGCCCGGAGCAGCAACTTCAGCAAACACAAACAACGGTTCCGGGATTTTCTCTGACTACCCCCACCTCCACGAGTGCCGTGAGCGGTAACACTTATCGGGGCGTGCAAATTCCCGGCAGCGCGCAAAGCGGCGTGCACGTGGGGATGATAACGTTCAGCTCAAATTGGAGCCAATAATCTTAAAATTAACGACATCGTAAGTCATTAATTAATAATTAACGATGTCGTAAGTCGTTAATCGAGCGAAACGTTTTTGACCTCTTCTATTTCAATATCCTTAAGCCACTGTTTTATATTTTTTTCGTATTCCGCGGGGCCGCCGAAAAATTTCATAAGAAATTCTCTATTAGTAACCGACGGAAAATTTTTCTTGCCGAGATAATCAAGGTGGCTTGACCAGCGGTAATTATCCAAGAATTTCATCGCTTCTCTATGGTTCTTGATCTCGCGTTCGCGCCATTCCGGCGCCGCGAGGTCCAGCGGGTTCACGTGTATGTAATAGGGGATATGGTTGAAATGCGATTCGTTCTTTATCACCATGGATTTGTACCTGCCTTCAAATAACGTCCCCTTCCTTTCGTATTTCTGATTGAAATATTTTGCGTATCCCACGTTGATTTTTTTCATAAACGCCGTGATAGCTCCATCCGTGCGCGGGGAAAGAAGGAGATGATAGTGGTTGGGCATTAGACAAAACGCGTATATATCAACCAAGAGTTTTCTTGGTTCTCTTGGCTTTGATTTGCCGCCAATATAACGACTTGCGACATCGTTAGATTGGTTGAATCTATAAAAAGCGTTATTTACCCTGTTTTGGTCGTTAAATTCAAAAAGATCGTGGATAAACCTCAAATAATCCTGTTTATCAAGGAAGATTTTGCGTTTATCCACGCCCCTGTTCAGTGTGTGGTAGACATCAGCCATGCTTTTGCCTATAGGTTATAGCACGCCCACTAACGATGTCGCAAGTCGTTAATAATTTTGACGCTGGTCCTGGCGGAACAAAAACCGGAGCGGAGTTGTGCACAGCAACCTTTTCGTCCGATTTACTATAATGAATAGGTAGGGAAATGAACAAAAGCAACTCAGGTCTGACTCAAATCGGCAAGGTTTTGCTCGTAGGGGTCGTCATCCTCGGGGTTTTTGGCTTTTTCTCAACTTTTCTCGGAGGCATCGGCGGTTTTCCGAGCAGGCAATCGGGTTCACCGGGGGAAACTGGATTCTCGGTTTGGGTTTCTTCGGCATTAATGTGGCTAACGCCACGGACACAACCAATACTCCCACAAGCACGGTCACCGTCGGAAACTCCGCCCCGACAGTTAGCGGCATAAAACTGAACAACAACAGCGATATCATTCTCACCGTCAACGCCACGACGGCGGTCGTCCTGAACTACACCGTAGCCGACAACAACGGCTGCTCCGACATCAACACGAACGCAATGACCTCCACATTGTTCGTGGCGAGCTCCTCGCCGTTCGTCGTTTGTAATTCCACATATCCGACGACAAGCAGCGTCTATTGCTACCTGTACTCTTCGCGAACAACGAGCAGCTGCAGCGGAAGTTCCTACAACGTCTCCGACACTTTCTGGCTTTATTATTACGCCGCCGGCACGGGCAACGCCTCGGCGACCGACGGGTCATCCAGCTTTTGGGACGCCCACATAGTTGCGGTTGACAAGTCCTTAGCAACAGGCGATGGGACCTCTTCCAACCAAAACGTCACCACTCTCATCGGGCTCACCGTCACGACCTCCACCATCAACTATGGCACCATGGCGGGCGGCGCCACCTCAAGCGTCGCGAACATCCTGACCCAAATCGCCACCACGACCAACGCCGGCAACGCGACGACATCCCTCAAACTTTCATCGCTGATAGATCTGTACAGCAGCGGCACCGGCCAAGTCATCTCTTCAACCTACCAGCACTACTCCACATCGTCCTTCACTTACGGCGGCAACGAGCAGCAGCTTCAGGGGTCGTCAACGCCGCAGCTCGTCACCGGCTTAACGCTTTGGGTTGTGACGAGCACCGCGAGCGGCGCTTCAAGCAGCAAGGCGACCTGGTGGGGACTTCAGGCTCCCAGCGTGGCAACCGGCACTTACAACGGCCTCGTTACTTTCTCGTCGGTATGGACGGGAACGCAACAATAACAAAAAATCAGTTAACCATCTTGACAAAAAATCAGTTAACCATCTTGAGGAGTTAACAAACTGTGAACAGGGGGCCCTTTGCCCCCTTTGTTTTTATGGTACGATATGTTATGCTCTATCACATATGCGCGTGACGGTGTTGGACGGCGCGCCACCTTCTGAAGAGGCGCGGTATGGTATAATAAAAAGCACGGAATTTGTTCATTAACTGATTAGCGAATTGCGGATTAAAGGTCAATTTTAATTTATTAATACGTTAATCCGTTAGTTTATCCGTTAACCGATAATGAAGAGGAAGTTTTTATACATTCTTTTGCTTGGGGGTACGCTTGCCGTCACTTTGCCGAGCTTTGCTTCGGCGGCTTTCGGCGTTTCACCGCCGTTCGTCAATGCCACGCACCTAATGCCGGGCGTAACGTATTCCCAGGTTGTTTACCTCGTTCAAGACAAGCCGGATGAGGATTTGGGCATTCACGTCGCGCTAGATATTGCGGACCGTGTCCGTTCGTGGATTTCCATAGATAAGGGTTTTGACTTTGTCATTCCAAAAGGGACGCGGCAATTTCCCATTAATGTGATAGTGACCGTTCCCAAGAACGCCGAGCGCGTGTCGTATGGGGGCAATCTGATAGTAACAAGCGAGCCGTCCGCAAAGGGGCAGGTAACCATCGCCTTGGGCGCGAATATTTCCATAAATCTGACTGTCGGCAACGATATTTACGAAAAGTACAGCGTGCCGCTCATAAACTTTTTGGATATTGAGGAAGGATGGAATCCGAAAATAGACATCAGGTTCGTGAACGACGGCAACGTGCCTGAAAGCCTGGGCGGCGCGACTTTTGAAGTCTACGACCGTTTTGACTCCGTGCGTCTCGCTTTTATCCAGAAGACAAGCGGTTTTCCGGAGGTAGAACCTTTTACCACGGACGAATATACCATTGAGTTTCCTCTGGATTTGCATCTTGGACAAGGGCAGTATTGGGGGAGTGCCGTGCTTTATGACAAAGGCAACGCGATTTTAGCCACCCAAAGGACTGTTTTCAACGTCCTCCCGCCCGGCGCTATCGGGGGGGACAAACGCGAAGATCATGACCTACCTGAAGGCCAACTGGATGTTTTACGCTATCGGCGCAGCCGTGCTTATCATCTCGGGTTTCGTTCTCTGGAGGAAGAAAAAGCGCGTCGTGTAATTTGTTAGTTTTTTGTTTTTTATTAACGAGTTAACGAGTTAACGGGTTTTTTGTTATTTTTATAACTCGTTAACCCTTTAACTCGTTAACTGACTAATAAAATAATTTTTTAAGTAAAGTTAACTCCCTAACTCGTATTTTTAATTAGCGTATAAAGGAGCACGGATTGGTGGTAAAATTAGGAAAAATATCTCAAAGAACGTAACGGAATGAAATTGCGAAATAAAACTTTTTTGCCGTCGCTCGTCGCATTTGCGCCAGCTTTTTCTATTTTCTATTTTCTATTTTCTATTTTCTACCCGGTATACGCGGACAATAGCGTCAACGTCAGCACGACATTTGTTTTGGCTCCGACAACGATCGTTCTCACCCAAAACTCGTACAGATGGTATGACAATATAGATGCCCTGACCCCCAGTAATCCGCTTACCGCTGGGGAAAGTTCTCCGACCTCAACGCCGGCAGGCGGGACAGTCCTGCGTTTGCGGATGAACATAGTGGACAGCGGCCTTGGCATTGGCGCCGGAGCAACCTTCAAGCTTCAATACGCGAATTCCACATCTGGAAGCTGGACCGATATCAGCACGTCCACCGCTTGGGTTCTTTACGATAATCCCTCGGTTGCCGATGGGCAGGTAATAGTCACGACAGTTTTGGCTAGTTCTAACATGGGGGAAAGTTACTGTGAGTCAAATCCGACTGCGGCAATGCCAAGCCCGATACTCCAGGGGCAAAGCGGGGAGTGGGATTGGGTGGTCGCCAATAATTACGCCGACACGGCGAGCAACTGGTTTTTCCGGATGGTCTATTCTTCAAGCACGGAGCTTGATAACTATTCTGGCTATCCGGAATTAACCGCGGTGGTGCCTCCATCCCCGCCGACGCCGCCCGCTCCGTCCGGCGGAGGGGGCGGGGGAGTAGTGGGCGTGGGGGCTGGTCAAACATTGTTGCCAAGCCAGCCCGCGACCACGACGCCGTACCTGCCGATTCCGCCGCCCTTCGTCCCGCCCGCAATGCAGTGCATTGACTATAACGGCGACAACCGCGTTGACATGATTGACCTATCCATTCTGCTCTATCATTACGGCGAAACCGGCCCGGATATCGGCTGTTTTGATTTGAATCACGACGGCATTGTGGATTTCCCGGATATTTCCATTCTGATGTATTATTGGACTTCGTAATAATCCGCTAATCAACGCTAACAAACATAATCCGCTAATAGACGCTAATCATAAGACGCTAATATGAAAAAAATTATAGAAGATCTAATTTATAAAGATTTGTCTTTCAAAATACATGGCGCGGCTATTGAAGTGCGTAGGGATTTTGGAGCAGGGCATAAAGAGAAGTTATACCAACAGGCTCTTGCCGCAGAATTAGACAGGCGCGGTATAAAATTTGAAAGAGAGAAAGCCATCAAAATTTATTCGCCAAAAGATGGCAAGTTTGTCGGCCTCTATCGGCCAGATTTTGTCGTGGAAAACAAGATAATTGTTGAAACAAAAGTAGAAACATTTGTGAGACAGGATGAAATAAAAAGAATATATGATTATTTGAGGAATAGTGAGTACGAGCTTGCTTATCTGGTCAATTTTGCTTCGCCGCAACTATACGTAAGAAGGATAGTTTATACAAATAAATATAAATCAAAAATCGGTATGAAAATTGCAATACTATTCTTGGCGTCTATTGGCTTATTATTAGCGGATATTAGCGGCGTACGGGCCGCTTCGCAGTCGCTTTATTTCTCGGCGCCTTCGGGAACCATCGCCGTCGGAAGCGAATTTCCGGTCAAAATACTGATCGATTCCGACCAGCCGCTTAACGCCTATGTCGTGACTTTTTCCTACGATCCGGGCGTGCTCACGATTGTGGGTTTTGACAACGGCAAGTCAATCATAGATGTTTGGCAGGGGCAGCCGGCCGTTTCCGAAAACGGTTCCGTCGGCTTGCGCGGCGGCAGCGTCACCCCGTTCAGCGGGAAAGGCGGTAACATCATTACCGTCAATTTCCGGGCGGTGGGAGAAGGAGAGCCGATGCTCGCGTTCGGCAACTCATCGTTTTATATGGCGAACGGCAAAGGCACGAAAGTTGTTCCGCAAACCGCCGATCTGAAGTTTCAAATTCTTTCGGCCGGCGCCGTCACTTCAACACTTCCGGTTTACGAGGAGGCATCGGATATCGCGCCGCCGACCATAAAATATCTGTCTCTCGTCCAGGATCCGTTCAACAGCGGGCAAAAACTTCTGAGCTTTATGGTTTCGGATCCCGACTCCGGTATCAGGGAGACTCTGGTGCGTACGCGTTCACTCCTCCTCTGGAGCGACTGGATTCCGGCGCAAAACCCGACCGCGATTCCATTATCCGCCTGGTCCATCGGCTTCAGAGCCATTGATAACAGAGGAAATATTTCGGAAAGAACGCTTTACAACTTTTCGGCGTTTTTGCGTCCCGAAGCGTTGGGCGTCGCGGCGCTCTTCATTATATTTTTAGTTATCATCGGCTTTATTATAGTAAAGATTAAAAAAGGTCGTTCCGTATCATAGTTATTGGTTATTATCGGTTGCTCGGTTAACGAGTTAACTTCTTTTCTTAACCGGTTGGTCGGTTATTGCGGTTAACGAGTTCGCGAGTTAACGAGTTAAAATCCAAACCCGTTAACTCGTTAACACGTTAACTCGCCAACTACATAACTGTTTGTTCGATAAATTAAACTCGTTAACACGTTAACTCGTTAATAAGTAATTATCAAGTTAATAAAAATCATGAAATTCGAATTACCAAAGTTGCCGTACGCATATGACGCGCTTGAGCCATTTATAGATGCGCGAACAATGGAGCTGCACCATGCCAAACATCATCAGACCTATGTTACCAAGCTAAACGAAGCCATGGCGAAGCATCCCGAACTGGAAACGCCGAGTTTGGAAAAATTGCTTCAGTCGCTGGATAGCGTTCCCGCAGATATTCGCACTGCCGTGCGGAATCACGGTGGCGGCCACTATAACCACTCGTTTTTCTGGAGGGTGATGGCGCCGCATTCCGAAAAAAGCGATAAGCCGCAAAACGGCGGACTTGCCGAAAAAATCGAAAAAACATTCGGCAGCTTCGCAAAATTCAAAGAAACTTTCAGTTCGGCAGCCGCCGGCGTTTTCGGCAGCGGCTGGGCGTGGCTCGTTTCCGATCCATCGGGTAAATTATCTATCACGACAACGCTGAATCAAGATAGCCCGATCGTGAGCGGCCTCAAGCCATTGCTTTGTCTTGACGTCTGGGAACACGCCTATTACCTGAAATATCAAAACCGCAGGTCCGAGTACATTGAAGCGTGGTGGAGTGTCGTGAACTGGGAACAGGTTAATAAGAACCTTAACGAATTAATCGATTAAAGAGTTAACGAGTTCACGAGTTAACGGGTTAAAATATCAAACAACTCGTTAACACGTTAATAAACAACCCGTTAATTCATTAACGTGGCCACTTGTTTGGATTGGACAGATTATGGCTTGTTCACAGCAAGAGCGGCGCCCTTAGTGCTATAATATAAGGGATGTCTAAGCCGCGTAAGATCGGTCGTTTGGCGGTGTTTGCCGTAGGTTGCGCGACCTTGTTTTTGTTCGCAACGGCGTCGCGAGCCGAGGCGGCCGCTTCGCTTTACCTAGCGCCTCCGTCGGGAACCTTTATAGTAGGCAACACGTTCACCGTTTCCGTATACGTGAACACCGGCGGCCAGTCGATCAACGCCGTCAGGGCGGATTTGAGTTTCCCTCCGGATAAATTACAGATAGTGTCGCCTACGACCGGCAAATCGTTCATACAGATCTGGGTTAGCCAGCCGACATATTCCAACGAAGATGGGACGATGACATTTCAGGGAACGATTCCCACGCCGGGCATCATGACCGACGCCGGCCTGATTTCCACGGTGACTTTCCGTGTGAAAGCGCCGGGAACGGCTGCGGTGAGAATTTTGGATACTTCACAGGTGCTCCTAAACGACGGCAGGGGGACGAACATTTTAGGGCAAACTACCGACGGTATATACTATCTGACCTTGCCGCCGCCGGAGGGACCGATCGTGACTTCGCGCACCAACCCCGACCAGGAAAAATGGTATGCCGTGAAAACCGTAACTTTTGAGTGGACATCCCCGACAGACATCCAGGGTTACAGTTACACTTTGGACCAGGACCCCGCCGGCGAACCGGATGATGTTTCGGAGGGTACGAACACAGAAGTTGCATATAACAACCTTGCGGACGGTGTTTATTATTTCCATATAAAATCCTTGAGACAGGGAGCCTGGGGCGGGATAACGGATTATGTGGTGCACATTGATAATACGCCGCCGGCCGTGTTCACCATAAACATTTCTCCTTCCGATTACACTTCCAACCAGCGGCCGATCATTGATTTCGGGACAACCGACCAGACATCCGGCATGGACCATTACGAACTGAAGATCGTGGCGCTTAACGTTCCGGCGGCGCTTACCACGCAGGATTCAACGCCATTTTTCATAGAAGTTTCTCCTCCGTATTCCATGCAGCTGGCGGAGGGAAGTTATAACATTATTGCCAGGGCATATGACGAGGCCGGGAATTATTACCAGGCAGAACAAAAACTTTCCGTCGTAAAGCCGGTCTTTGAGATCATTGCCGCCGACGGTTTGCGGATAGGCGGGGTCTACACAATGCCCTGGCCATATGTCGGCATCATCGGAGCGATCCTCTTGGCGATTCTCCTGTACTTCGGGCGTTTGGCTTGGATTTGGCATCGTGAGGTAGAGCGTATGCTGGAGAAAGGAGCGCTTGCCCATCCCGCTATTGCTCCGAAGCTGGAAGAGCTCAGAACCAAACAGAAGGAGTATGGTTCGCCCCGCTCCGGCCCCGGCGAAGCTGGCCCGCCGCGTCCTCCCAGAGTTGCCTCGCTGGATGATAAAACCGATCCGCCCCACAACGGGAGAAGCAATGGCGGCGAAGTTTTGCCGGTACTCTTTTTGTTCTTCGCTTTGGCGTTCGGCATCTTCGCCGCGCATTCCGTATTTGCAACCGGCGTCACGAGCAGCGGGCTCATGGCGCCGGAGAACGTGCCGCTTGAACCGCCGGTCATTACCATGTTCCCGAGATCCATATCCAACGATGAAATTTTATACATCGGCGGACGAGCAGGCGCGCCGGACGCCACGGTTCTGATATACATACAGGAAAAAGCGACCGGCGAGTCATTTACGGAAACAGCCATGAGCGACGAGAACGGTTCCTGGTTCTACTCTCTGCCGCAATTTTTGAACGCCGGCGACTACATGGTTTGGACCCAGCTTAAAGTGGCTGACGAGTTGAGCGCGCCGAGTTCAAGAATGGATTTGACAGTGGCGCCAACTGCTATACAGATCGGCGGAAACCGTCTGAGCTACGAAAATCTTTATCTGATTTTGTTCATTGTATTCCTTCTTGCGCTCCTCATCCTCATAATTTTCTTTTCCTATCATACTTATCACTTCCGCGCCAAAAACCGCCGCTTGGCCTTTGTGGTAAGGGAAGCCGAGGAATCCATACGGCGCGGGTTCTCTATCTTGCATCACGATATAGAATCGGAACTGGGTCTGATACACAAGGCGAAACTCAGCAAGGAACTGTCGGTGGAGGAGAAACTGCGGGAGGAGAAATTACTCAAGGATTTGGATACGATCTCCTCCTACATCGGCAAAGAAGTTTGGAAGGTTGAGGAGGCCGAAAAGGAATTGTAACCGAACTAATTAAAGGATTAACGGATTAACGCATTAACGGATAATAATTCGTTAATTCGCAA
This sequence comes from uncultured bacterium, assembly GCA_963844965.1. Classification (GTDB taxonomy): domain Bacteria; phylum Patescibacteriota; class Minisyncoccia; order UBA6257; family 2-01-FULL-56-20; genus REEB91. The sequence goes on from CAWJQC010000003.1 coordinate 23,961, forward strand.
TTCGTTAATAAGAAATTAGTCAATCCGTGCTGGCTTAAAGTGATTTTGGGCGTCCGCCTTCCTCTTGTATTATTTTGAGCGCAAGTTTACCGTTTTGGATTTCAGCTTCCAGAAGCTTGATTCGTTTCCCGTTTTTCATTGTCCAAACGCCGGGCTCAGGGTTCAGCGCCCGGATCCTCCTTTCAATTGCCGCAACTTTTTCCGAACTCGCGCCATTCACGGCCTCGTTGAGGTCGCTTTCGGCGACGAAGGCGTCGGCTGTCGCAAATTTTTTCGTGTATGTCGCTTCCGCCTCATTCTGTGGTCGTGGCTTGATCTCTCCCGCCAGGAATTTTGGCAGTGTTTCAACCAGCAGGTTGCCACCCAATTCTGCCAGTTTTTCAAGGAGAGTTGGAAATTGGAAATTGGAAATTGGAAATTCCAATTCTCGCTGCGCGAGAATTGGCCCATGGTCAACTTTTTCGTCCAAAATATACAACGTGACGCCGGTTTCTTTATCGCCCTCCAGTATGGCGGTTTGGATAGGGGATGAACCGCGGTGTTTGGGAAGGAGCGACGGATGGACGCCCACCACGCTGCGCGGAAAAGCGGCGATTATTTCCGCGGGGATTATCTTGGCGTAGGCGGCGACAACCGCGAAGTCCGGTTTGGAAATTGGTAATTGGTAATTGGAAATTGACAAAACTTCCGGCTGCAATATCGGAATGTTATATTTTTGCGCCAAAAGTTTCGTGGGTGGCGGCGTTATGATTTCCTTCCTCCCGACTGGTCGGTCGGGATTGCAAACCACGGCCGCAGGCGGCATTCCGGCGTCAGTCAGCTTTTGCAAAATTATAGCGGCAAATTCGGGTGTGCCGAAGAATACGAAATTGGGCTTACGAAAATACGAAATCATACGAAAGTACGAAACTAGCGAATGTTGATAATTCTTTTGTATTTCACGCCCGACCTCGTGAATCTTGCCAAAATTCCCAATTTTAAACCAGTAGCCTTTAGATAGTTATACAGTTGATCGATGTCACGCTTGTTAAATGTATTGCCCTGCTTTATTTCCAAAACAATCTTTCCGTCAATCAAAAAATCTAAATAATTTGTGGCGATAAATTTATCGCGATAGCATATTTTTACAGGCAATTCTCGCTTAAAATTCAGACCCACGCCCTTAAAAGCAACTTCGATTGCTCTTTGATATTGGTTTTCTCTGTAGCCGTAGCCGAGTTGCAAGAAAATATCAAAAAGAACCCCAACGATTTGGTAACTTAATTCAGGATATATTAAGTCTGGCTTGTAGACCCTACCCCTTTTCGTATTTTCGTACATTTTCGTATTTTCGTATGTTGCTTGCTTTGTCAATGAACAGCACTCCGTTCAGATGGTCCATTTCATGCTGAAAAACCCTGGCCAGAAGTCCCCAGGCCTTGATTTTGAGGCGCTTGCCGTTTTTATCGTAGCCGGAGAGGGTCACCCGCCCGGGGCGCTCAACCGCGCCGTAAGTCAAAGGAACGCTGAAGCACCCTTCTTCCAGCGGCACCTTTTCGCCGCTTGTTTTTTCTATCGCGGGGTTGAAAATGGCGTAGAACTTATTGCTGCCGTCGCGGTCAGGCACTTCGGCTACAAAAAATCTGAGATCAAGGCCGATCTGGTTCGCCGAAAGCCCGACGCCGCTTGCCGCGCGCATTTCTTTTTTCATGCGAGCAATAAGTTCGTTGATCTCTTTCTTTGTAAATTTATTGAAATCAAAATTTTCCGTCGCGCGTCTCAAGATTTTTTCGTCCTTTTTATTGTCGGTCCTCAAAATATTCATAATAAACGGTTTTTGGCGCGATTTCCGCGCTTTTGTTTTTTGGTTGGCTTTCGTTTCAGCCAGGCCTTAGCCTCTTTTTCGGTTTTGAGAAGCGCGGCCATGAAATATGCGCCCTTATTTTTTATGTTCTCACGGGAGGCGACATCGGCAGCGAGCCACTCCAACTTTGCCGGGTTGCCTTCCTTCGCCAGTTTCATGTAGAGCCCCTTGTGTTTTCTGTCGTTCAATTCCTCGCCGATCCGCAAACCAGTGAGCTGGTGCTTCTTGTACACGTGCGACTTTTTCGCCCGTTCTTTGAGTTTTTTCAGGTATGCGTCTCGCACCGTGGTCATAGAGCAATTCTAACCTATGGCTAGATAAATTCCCAGCCTTCATACATATAAAAACGGGCGCGCATTTGCGTCGCCCGTGATTGCGAATGCGAGCCGCTTATCTGGTAATTACTAAGGCTAGCTCGGTTTTCTGAAGAGATTCCGCACGAGTTTTGTTACGGTCTATGGGCGCTTGCAATTCCTGCCCCCTTTCGGCAAATACAATCTGAGCTCCTTTTTTTAGCACCTCTTCCCACGTGCGCTCAGCTGGCACGCGTTTTTTCTTCCACGAGTCATCCCATGGCCCACTTTCTACGCTACCAAGGATGCGTTTTTTGGGGTCATTCCCAAAAACTCCGAACTCAAACGTAGCCATTGGTTTTCCTTCCAGCCAAAAAGAACACTCAGCGGTGTCTCCGTGCTTCTCAAATCTCAAACTCAATCCGTCGCCAATGATTTTTGCGAGCTTTGCGGCCCACGCTACGCACTTGTTGTAGAAATCAGCCTCGCCGCTTTCAAATCGGAGATTGGGTATCGATCGCAATGCTGAACTTAGATTCCGCCATGTACCCTCCTTCATGCCGCTCGGTTTTATCCTGCGGCTTTGAAAGAACGGCTCTTAACCGGACAATCCAAAACCGCAACGCGAATTTTCTCGGTGAGCCGAATAGATGATAGATCGGCTGGAATTTGAAGTCAAGGAACGCTTGGCTTACAATGAATTGGATGCGGAAGCGAGTTTTCGTCGCCTTGAATCTTGAAAAAAGTGCGCTCGACGCGATCGAGCGCCTTGTTGACGAGCTCCGGCCGAAATTCGGCGGCGTTCGGTTTGTCTCGCGCGAGAACTGGCACCTCACTGTTTCGTTCCTGGGTTATCAGGAGGAGGCCGATATTCCGTGCATTGTTGAGGCGATGAAGCAGGCCGCGAAGGATTTTGGCGGGCAGGAGATTGCGTTCAGGAAATTGCTTTACGGACCTCCGGGCCGCACGCCGCGTATGATTTGGCTTCTGGCGGACAGCGGTATCTCGCGCAAACTTTCCGAGATGAAGACGGCGCTGGAAGATAATTTAGAGGAAGCGGGCATTCACTTTGGGCGGGAAGCCCGGCAGTTTACGGCCCACTTAACCCTTGCCCGCCTAAATTTTCAAAATGAAAACTTTGGCGGGCGAGCCAGATTCGGCGATTTCGGCAGTGCCACGCCGCTACCGCCAATAGCGGGCGATGTAGACATCCGCTCCGTTGCCGACACGCTGGATCTGATGGAATCGGAATTAAAGCGTGGAGGGGCGGAATACATTGTTTTGCAGAGAATACCATTTACTGGGCGGTTGTAGGTTGGTTAGCGGGTTAACGCGTTTAAAGAGTTAACGAGTTTAGAAATTCACAACCCGTTAACGCATTAACTCGTTAACTATATAATCGGTTAATAATTAACAAGGTGCGGGGGACTTCATTAAATCTACAAAACTGTTAGAATATTAGTAATATCAATACCATGAAAAAACGCATCCTTACGGTTGTGCTGGTCATAATTACTGTCGCCGCATTGCTTACGAGCGGGTTTATGCTGGGCTACAAACAGGGCAAGAAATTTCCCGAAACCATAGTGGTCAAAGGCGCGAGCGATCTGAATGGGGGGCAGCCGGGGGACGTGGACTTCGGAATTTTTTGGCAGGCATGGCAAACGATCAACGATTATTACCTGAACAGTAGCAGTACCTCAAGCGCGGACAAACTGCAGGGTTCCATCAACGGCCTGGTTAACTCTTTGGGCGATCCCTATTCGGAATATTTCGCTCCCAGCGAAAACCAAAAGTTCCAGCAGGATATTGAAGGCAACTTTGGCGGCATTGGCGCGGAACTCGGGATGAAAAACGACCAGCTCGTCGTTATCGCGCCCCTGAAAGACACTCCGGCGAGTGAGGCCGGTCTTCAGCCGAACGACCAAATTTTGGCGATAAATTCCTCATCCACCGAGGGTATCATCATTGACAGCGCCGTCAACTTAATCCGCGGTCCTGTAGGCACAAGCGTTACTTTGACGATAATGCGCGAGGGGTGGGATAAGCCGAAAGATTTCAAGATGACGAGGGCGAATATCACGGTACCGACACTTGACCTGGAAACGGTCGGCGGCGATATCGCGCACATATCGCTTCACCAGTTCAACGGCAATGCCGACGAGCAATTTTATGAGGCAGCGGCTAAAGCTCTCTCGCAGGGGGACAAAGGAATGATTCTGGACTTGCGGGACGACCCCGGCGGTTATTTGGAGGTGGCCGTTGACTTGGCCGGCTGGTTTCTTCCGCAAGGAACTTCTGTAGTAACCGAAGAGGGCAGAAGCATTCCCACGCAGAATTTTCGCGCCGAGGGCAACGCCGCCCTGAAGGACATGCCGGTGGTGGTCATTATAAACGGCGGTTCGGCCTCCGCTTCGGAGATTTTAGCCGGCGCGCTTCGCGACGAACGGCACATTGAGCTTGTCGGCGAAACAAGCTTCGGCAAAGGCACGGTTCAGCAGCTGGAAAATTTAAACGACGGCTCTTCCATAAAACTGACCGTGGCTCATTGGGTATTGCCATCCGGAAAAATATTGGAAAACGGCGGCCTGAAACCGGACGTTGAGGTTAAAATTACGGACGATGACATCGCCGCGAAGCGCGACCCACAGCTTCAAAAGGCGATAGAGGTTTTGCAATCGGAGATTGCGAAATAAATGACTAATTTCTAATTGACCTAATTACTCTAATGTTTTTAGAGATTTTGAGGTTGGGATTTATTTGGAAATTAGATATTAGAAATTAGGAATTTAAACAATGAAAGTCATCTTTCTCCAAGACGTTAAAAGTGTCGCGAAGCGTTATGACGTGAAGGACGTCGCCTCGGGCTACGCGCGCAACTTTTTGCTTCCGAAGAAACTTGCCGAGCAGGCAACGCCCGCGGCGCTCAAGGAGCTCGCCGCGCTTCGGGAAAAAGCCGCCGCAGAGGCCCATGAATTTGAGAAGCGCGTTGAAGAGTTAAAAAGAAAGATAGGCGGACAAGCGCTTGAGTTTTATCTCAAGGCCGACGAGAGCGGTTCTGTGTTCGGTTCGGTCAATAAAGAAGCGATTTTGAGCGCCTTGCGGGATTCCGGCTTGATCACCAAAGAGCGGGTAGAAATAAAACTTGAACGCCCGATCAAGGAGTTGGGCGAGTATAAAATTACGGTGCGCTTCAAAAACGGCGGCGAAGCCGAACTCAGAATTATCGTACGGCCCCAGTAGCAGAGCGAAGCACGCTACTGGACGCGCACAAGAGTAGCTTTCCTGCGATTGCCGTCAAAGTGAGTTCTGGTTTTCGTGAAGAACTTCACTACGCCGTTTTTCATGGCGTAGAGCGTGTCGTCGCCGGCGCGTTTCACATTCTGGCCGGGGACGTATTTTGTGCCACGCTGGCGGATGATAATTTCGCCGACCGATACCCTCTCACCGTCCTGAACTTTGACGCCGAGGCGCTTGGAAACCGAATCGCGTCCCAGCTTTGTTGAACCCAATGCTTTTGTATGTGCCATTTTTGCCCAAGAGCGAAGCGATTGGCTGCAAAAATGAGCATCCCGCCGGAGCTTTTAGCGGAGGCGGGGAGCCATTCCTTCGCGTATTTATTTCTATCAATTTTATGCTAAGATATGTGTAATGTCAAATCCACAGAAACTTGTTATAGATATTGAGACCGTCGGCGAGGATTTTGATGCCCTTGACCGCGCAACGCAGGAGGTTTTGACGCGCTGGATAAAGAAGGAATCGGAAAACGAGGAAGAATTCAGGGTCGCGCTTGAGGAATTGAAAAACGGGCTCGGTTTCTCGCCGCTGACCGGCGAAGTCGTGGCGATCGGCGTTATGGATTATTACAAGAACGAGGGTGTCGTTTATTTCCAGGCGCCGGGTGAGAAAATCAAGGAGTCGTCGGAGGAGGGGATTACATTCAAGCCGATGGGCGAAAAAGAAATGCTTCAAAAATTCTGGGACGGCGCGACACATTATCAGCATTTCATTACTTTCAACGGCCGCGGCTTTGATATCCCGTTCTTGATGGTCCGCTCGGCCATCCACGATATCCGGCCGACCAAAGACCTGATGCGCGGCCGTTATGTCTATCAGCACAATGCCGATGCGATTCATATAGACCTTTTGGACCAGCTTACTTTCTACGGAGCTGTCCGCCGGAAAGGCGGTTTGCACCTCTGGAGCCGCGCGTTCGGCATAGAAAGTCCCAAAGCCGGAGGCGTGACCGGCGACGATGTCGGGCGGTTGTTCAGGGAGAAAAAATATCTGGATATCGCTAAGTACAACGTTGGCGATCTCCGTGCGACAAAAGCGCTTTACGAGAGGTGGGAAAAGTATTTGAATTTCTAATTAATAATTTTTAATAGGCCTAATCAACGTGATGGATTGGATTTTGAATCATAAAAAGGAAATCGTCTTTGCCATGATCATATTTTTAGTGGCGGTCTTAAGTTTCGGTTTGGGATATTTAGCGAACCGCGAATACAATCATGCGCCGATAATCATTGAGCAGCGCCAATGAAATTCCGGTCCGGCGCTACAAGCTGTGAAAACCGAAAGCCCGCCTTTAGGCGGGCTTTCGGTTTAATGTCGCGTTGGGGTTCTGGTTTTTCTTTCCGTCATGTTCTTTTTGGGGATGCTGGTGGACGGCTGGTGGGTGAACGGCTGGTCTTTGTGTCGCGGCCGATTTTTCAGTCAGGAATACCGGTTTATACGCCGGAGTGACGGGAGCGTCCGCAGAGGGAACGGGACTGGTCGTCGCGCTCCCTGCTGGAGTCACGACCGACCTGAGCGGCGAATAAACGGCTGGCGGCGGGGTTTGCGTCGGAAAAAGCGATTCCGCAGGCAACTCCACCGGTTCAAATGAAGGTTCGGGTTCGTCAATAAGATGAGTGGCACCGGAAGATGTCGCTGCGCTCACCGCGGGCTCCTTCTCGTCTTTTCTCCAGAACGACAGTGTGATTATCGCGGCTCCGACGACGAGTATAACGATTGGCCAAGTGAGTTTATGATAGTCAAAACCTGCAGATGCTTGCGCGGTCTCTGGGGCGGCCCCGTTTTCGGCGGTCGGCTCGGCGGAGATGGAGAGCGGTGTTCCTTCGGGATTTTCATTCATGGCGGTTGTCGGAGTTTCGTTTTGGCTGGCTGCTGGAATGGATTTTTCCGGCTGGCTGGCGATCGCGGGCGGCAGAGGCGCGGGATTTTGGACGACGGCCGCTCCTTCTTGCAGGGCGGCAAGTGTTCCGTTTATGAAGGTGAGGTTTGTTTTGATGACGTCCAGTGTCGCGCTGACCAAGGTCTTATCCCAGGGCAACGTTCCGGCGGCTAAGCTTTGCTTTATCTCGGTGAGCAGTCCCTGAAGCGCGTTGAGCGCGCTCGCCAAAGTCGCTGCGTCTTTCGGGTCTATTGGATTAAGTTGCCCTTCTTTCGCCGCAACCTGCTGCATTTCCAAAAGGACAGCGGTGAGGCTGTTAAGTTCTTCGTTCAGAATTGCTTTCTGCGCCGGGTCAATGGCCTGCACGTTTTGAGTCGCATCAGCGTGTGTAAGCGGCACCCTCGCGACAAAGTTAAAAACAATAATAAGCGTGATGACGCCAAAGAGAATTTTTTTCATAGTTTTAATCAATCAAACGGACTGACCTTTAATTGCCTTCTGTTCAGATATTCAAAGAGCTTGCCCCTGCAGCCGATTTTGATCGGTTTTCTGCGGGGCGTTCGGTTTTCAAATCAGCCGTCTCAATTATAGATGCAAGGCGTCTATAAATACAAGCGTGGCGGCGGTTATCGGCCAACTGCCGTAAAATTCTCCATTTTCGGTCAGAAGGAGAGCTGATTCAGGGTGCCCAGCGATTCGTTCACGGAATCTAACATGATTTTCGCGGTCCAAATCGTTATGGCGAGCGAAATAATGGTCAGGACGAGCGCCGCAACGCCGATCTCTTTGGATTTTTTATCCGGCTGCCGCAGATACTTCCAAACGTACCAGAGCCCTAACGGCGGCAGAAGCAAGCTCACGCCGTAAACAGTTATCTGTTTCAGTATTGAGATTGAAGGGGGATTATTCTTGAGAGCCATGCCGCATTTTGGGCAAAAGTTCGCCTCCGGCGGCAAAACCGTGAAGCACGACGGGCAAAATTTTTTAATTGGATTCTCCGGCATATTAGTTAGTTTTCTCTCTGTTGCGGCCAGTGCGAAGCCGTGTAGGAAGCGATCTCACTAAGCTTGAGCGGCGTCGTGACGTTGCCGGTGCGCACGTAAAAATGTTCGTTGTCGTCCATCTTGAGATAGACCGGTCGCGCGCTCGGCGCGACGTCAACCACGCAAATGTCCTGCCCTCCTACCGCGTTGAACCACAGCCGGACATGATGCCGCGCCTCCGGCCCGATCATTTTGTTGAAAACCTGGGTGAAGTGATTTTCAAATCCGTCGCTGTTTTGGCGGGGGAACGTCCGGTAATCGCATTCCAGGCCAAGCGGTTTCCGGTTGTTGTCCACGCCGAGCACGAGACGCCCGCCTTTTGAATTCAAAAAGGCGGCGACGGTCTTCATGGCCGCTTTCTCAATATTGGCGTTTACGTTATCGGTGTTGTAATCAAACCTCAATGACGATTTGAATTCCAGCTGTTCGTGCTCGTCTTCCGTGAGGAGGCGCGACAAGTCAGGTCTCTTGTCGGAGAAGGGGAGATGGTGTTTCGTGATCCTGACGAATCTCCTCATAATGTTTCTTCGGGTAAGAAACGTCGGAGAGCGCGAGCGAGTTTTCCTTCCCGCCGTTGCCGATCGTGACCGTTCCATAATGGAGGAATTTTCCGAGCGGGCCCACGGAGAGCGTTACGGAGAGCGTTTCCCGCGGTATCACACCTTTTTCTTTCTTGAAAAACACGCCCCACTTGTGTGTGATCGCTTCCGGCTGGATAACATACGTTTCATAGTACCAGTGGAAGAATGCATAGATGGTTATGATAAGTTGGGCGCCGGAAAGAAAGAGAAATTTGGCGACCTGATAAGAGATCAAGGACGAAAAAATTGGCAGGTGTGTGTAGAGTTCGTATTTATAATATCCGAGTGTCGCGAGAAGAAAATAACCAACGAACCCCAGGAATTCAATGATAATGAACGTGCGGATGAGCACTCTCGGGCTCCGCCTTATGGTTGTCGTACCGTCCATGCTTGATATGATTCAGTTTAAAGCAAACCCATTTTTTTGGCAAAATTGGCTGTGTGAACAAAAACCGGCTCAGATGGAAGCCGGTCAAATTTTCACGTAGATTTTCTTTTTGTCCAAGATCCAAGCCACAAAAAGGCAGGGGAAGACAACGCCGTTATTGCAACGGCCCAGCCGATGGCGAGAGACGGTGAAAAAACATTTTCAATGAGAAACGATTCAAGCCCGCCTACCGATGTAAAGGATAGGTTTCTTTAGACAGTGATTCGACGGCTTTTTGCCGTTTTTTTCGTTAAGCCGCAATCTTCTCGGCAAACACGGACGGCGGCATCTTGAGGGCGGAGTGGATCCGCGTGTGGTTGTACTGCCACAAGGTGCTGTAGATCTCCGCCACGAGCTCGCCGAAGGTCCCGAACCGGTTGGGATCACCGAGGTCAATCTTGAACTTGTCATAGAACGATTCCTGGTAGCCGTTTTCCCATCGGGCACCGGGCCGCGACCGCGAGATCGTGATGCCACAGTCCCCCAGTGTATCGGTGAACGCTCGTGCCTTGTACTCGCTGCCGTTGTCCGAATGGAAGATGACCGGATGCGGATGGTGGAAAAGCGCGTTGGCCAGGGTCTGTATCGTGAGGGGCGATCCTTTCCGCAACGCCACATGGACGCCCATCAATCGTCTCGTGAAAAGATCGAGTATCGTGGACACGTACACTTTCTTGCCGCGATACAGGATCCGTGAAATCGGTTGCCCAGACGTGGTTCGCGTACGAGGGCATGATGGCAAGTAAGAGGTTCGGAAAGGCCCGCGATGCCTTTGATTTCCGGTATTTCCTGCCTCGCCTCCGGTACGGCCTTATGCCGAAGATTCGCATGACGCGCTGCGCTCGCGGACGGCTCACGCCCAGAGCTTGTCCCAACGCCGGGAACCGTATGCCGGATGGCGCTGCAATTCTTCTTCGTTGCGGACCCTGAGCGCCCAATCTTTCTTGTCCTGCCGTGATACGTAGTAGAGCGATGCCCGCGGACGCCCATGGCCCGCGCCATGGCGGACTTGTTCCGCTTTTCCGTCAATTCTTTTTTTGGGCCTGGGAGAGCTTCACGGTGAGCTCGCCCACCACTTCAAACAGCTCCCTGTTCTGCTTCTGGAGACGGCTGAACTCGCCCCAGGAAGGGATGCCGATGCTCCTGCGCCTAGCCAATTGTAGATGGTGGACTCGTGCAAACCGTGGTCCTTCACCGCCTGCGCTACGGGGACTCCTTCTTCCTTCACCCCGGCGGAGGATGTCCGCCTTCACTTCCTTCGCAATCCGATGCCCTTTTTTGTTGCTCATGACACAATGGTAGTTTGTTTCGACCTTTGTGTCTAAATTATCCTATCCGGGT
>CAWJQC010000004.1:0-216488 GCA_963844965.1 uncultured bacterium
TATAGGCGGCGGCAGCAAAAGCTGCCAGTCCGCTCGGCAGTGAATTCGGATTTGTCGTCCACGCGCCGGTGCTGGAGGTGTTGATTTGGGCATAGAGAACCGTATGGTGCCTCCGTTACCGTTGCCTGTATTTGCGGTGCCGCCGAGATTGTAGATATAGCCATTCCAGACGACAGCCGAGTTGTACTCCAGCGCCGTAGGCAGGAATTGGGATTTTTATACCACGTGCCGGTGCTTGAAGCGTTTATCTGAGCATAAAACACTGGAGGTGTTAACGCCGACTCCATTATCCTCGCCTCCGATTGAATATATGTATCCGTTATAGGCAACGGCAGCCGTGTTATAAATAAGTGAAGCGGGCATATTGTTCGGATTCGTTTTCCACACGCCTATGGTGCCATTGGAGTTTATCGGAGCATAGTAAACATTATTGGTGTCCCCACCTAACGTATAAATATATCCGTTGTAAACGACGGCGGAGTAATGATTAAGCGCAACGGGCAGCGAATTTGGTCGTCTGCCACGCCTGCACGATTGGCGACGCGTTGATGTGCGACGGAATCGTATTGAAACCGCTCACGGTCGCCGAGGAATCACTCAACTGCTGTTCCGCTCCGCCGAATGTGAAGGAAGAAGTCGCGTAATGCTGGGAACTCGTTGCCAGGAAATGTCCCAAACCGTCACTGAAGGCGGTACCGGATATGGCGAGGGTTGTTGAGGAATTGCCGGCGTTGCTCACATAGTGGATTTGGTTCGTGGAGCTGGTGTTCTGGCCGACGAGGAGCGTGCCGTAGGTTGAGGACGCGGGCGAAACGTTAAAGCCCGTGAGGACGACAACGTCCACGTTGGAGGAAGTTGAGTTAGTGACACTGGATGTCGCACCCTCCTTGTCCACCGCCACGGCGTAAGCCACCCAATCCTGCGTGGGATAACTTGAGGTCGGCGATTGGCTGCCCGTGGAATCGGCGAAGTAGTAAAGTGCAACGGTATCGGTTTCGTTGTAATTCGTGCCGCTCACACAGGAACCAGTGGAAGAGACGACTCCGAGGTAGCACCAGCGGTTGTCGGTCGTGGGATTGGCTGTTTCACAAGTGGAAGAAGCGCCGGTGCGGAAAGCGGTGGAAGTAACGTGATAAATGTCCGTGTAGCCGTTCAGGTCCTGCACTGTGTAGTTTATCGTGAAGGTCGTCGTGGCGTTCACGGTCAAGTTCAGATTGCTGTTGTTGTTAAGTTTCACAGCGGAGATAGTCGGTGTGTAATTGTGGTAAACATTCAACGCGATGCATGAAGTATATAGTCCGATGTCCTCTACGGTTGAAGTAGCGTGCCTCCGGTGCTCTTGCCGCCGACCATGTAGAGATAACCGTTCGCGATAGCAACCCTGCTGGTAGAGAGGAAGAGGCGTTGACGAGGCGGTGAGCCAGCTTGAGAGAGTGCCCGTGCCCTGATACCAGTACGTGCCCGTGGGAGTAGTTAATTGTTGGGCATAAAGAACGGTCGTGGTCACCCCTCCGTAGGCGGCGGTTGACGAACCGCCGGTAACGTAAATGAAGTTGTTGTAGCCCTCAACGTCCGGCTGGATGATGGGGGCGGGAAGTGCCGTGGCGGTCGTCCAGGAAGCGACCGAGCCGTCGGAGTTGAGATAGGCCATGTTCACGGTGGTCGTAATCGAGGAAAGCGAAGTGCCGGTGCTGCCTCCTATGTTATAGATGACGTTATTGAGGATGGTTCCGTTCTGTTTTGTCATGGCAGCCGGAAGGCCTGGGTTGAGCTCCAGTTGGCTATGGTTCCCGTGGAACTTATGAGACCGTAGAGAACGGAAGTTGTGGCATTGCTCGTGTCATCGCCGCCTACGACATAGACATAGCCGGTATTAGGGTTAACTCCCGCGAAAGCGTTGTTGCGGTTTGCGGGAAGCTGGGCGGAGACGCTCGTGCTCCAGGAGCGAGAGTGCCGTTTGAGGCGATGGTTGACTGCGCGACCTGCGTGCTCGCCGCGCTTACCGTAGTTCCGCCGCCCACGACGTACATTATGGTAGTGCCGCCGGAGTTCGTGTAAGCGAAGGCCTGGTGCTGGACGCTGGCGGAGGGAAGCGCGGTCGTATTCCCTGAGCCGGTAGTTGTCCCGTTTGAGCCGACCGAGAAGTAACTCACTGTCGTCGTGCCGTTCGTACCGTCCGATGTTCCGCCTATGGAATAAAGATAGTTGTTGGAGAAGACGGCCTGGTTCAGGGAAATGGAGGTTGAAACCGCTCCCTGGGTCACCCAGCCCTCGGCGGCGGTCATACCCTGCTGGTTTATCTGGGAGTAGAAAACTGTGGTCGTGGCGACGCTTATAGTACTCGTTCCTCCGGTCGTGTATATATAACCATTGGAGACAACCGCGGAGAGTTCGTCAAGTGGGCTCGGAAGAGCGGTGGCGGCGGTGCTCCAGGAGCCGACCGTGCCACTCGCCTGAAGCGGGGCATAGAAAATTGTGGTAGTAGCGCTGGAAATTGTGCTGCTTCCTCCCACCGTGTAGATGTATCCGTTATAGGCGACCGCGGAGTGCAGCATAAGCGGGCTCGGCAAGGAATTGGAGTTCAAGCTCCATGTTCCCACCGTGCCGCTCTGATTTATCTTGGCGAAGAAAACGGAAGTGGTGGGGACGCCGGAAGTGGTCGTGGCTCGCCAGTCGTATAGATGTATCCGTTATAGGCGACGGCGGAATGGAACATAAGCGGGCTCGGCAAGGAATTGGAATTCAGTGTCCACGTTCCTACGGTGCCACTGGAGTTTATCTGGGCGTAGAAAACAGAGGTGGTGGCGGGAGCGCCGGCGGCCGTGTTCGTGGCACCGCCGATCGCATAAAGATAACCGTTATAGGCGACAGCGGAAAGTTCGTTAAGAGGGCTAGACAAGGAACTGGAATTCAGGGTCCACGTTCCCACGGTGCCGTCCTGATTTATCTTGGCGAAGAAAACGGAAGTGGTGGCAGGAACGTTGGCGGCCGTGGTCGTGGCGCCGCCAATCGTATAGATGTATCCGTTATAGGCGACCGCGGAATGGTTGGCGATACCGCTCAGAAGTTTATTGGAGTTCGTAGACCACGCTCCCACCGCGCCGTTGGAACTTATCTGTGCATAGAAAACGGAGGAAGTAGCCGGAGTTGTGGCGGGAGCGCCGGTGGTTGATGTGGCTCCTCCCGTCGTGTAGATGTAGCCGTTGTAGACGACGGCGGAATGCCCGTAAAGAGCCGCAGTTGCGGGCAGGGAGGCCGCGTTCGTCGCCCACGTGTTGTCCACGCGCGTGAGGGTGCTTGAGCCATATAGGCCCGAGTTGTCGGGGTCATAGGCCTGCGCGCCCCACCAGTATGTGCCGGCTGTCAAGGTGTACTGAAAAATGCCGCTTGTTCCCGTCGCCGAAGTGGCGGAATAGGCCGTGCTGTTACTGGAACCGGAGGAAGCGTTCTGCCCGCTCCAGTTGGTCTGGCTTGAGGGCTCGGTGCTTGAAGTTACAACATCCGTACACGCCTCGTTCTGGTAGAGAACCCACTTGTACTGCACGTACTGGTTAGAGGTTGATGTCAAAGTCGCCGTCATTTTGAATGTCGTGGAAGCGGTGTCAACTGTCGTCGTCGCGGCCACCGGAAAATTCAGTATCGGCCGCCGCGGCTGCGGCAGGGAAAGCGAAAGCGCGGGGTAGACGTTGTAAGAGTCAAACGCAACAAAGCTCGCGCTCGTTGCCTCCTGAAGCCGGAAGTAGTAGGTTCCGTTGTTACCGTAGACATCCTGCGGACCAGCGCGGATGGCGTATTCCACTTCCGTCCAGGTAGAGGTCGGACTGCTGTAGGAAAAACCTATATTGACGAGTCCCGTCGTGCTTGAGGACTGCTTTATTTGGCCGGAAGTGGAAGCATTGGCGTCCGCGGTAAGCTGGGCGGTCGTGGAAGCGCCATCCGTAAAATTCGTTGAGGAGGCGATAAGGAAAAGTTGGCTGGAAAAAGTGGAGGTTGTGGGGACCAGTGTCCAGGAACCGGAAGTCGCGTTGTATTGGTACTGAAGCTGGAGTTTGGGCTGGGTCGTTGTGGCGCGGGTGTTCGTAACCTCAATGCGCAGACGGTAAACGTTGGCCGTTGAGGTTGCGCTGCCCGTAGCGTTCTCCGCCGCCGTCTGCCAGACGGAGCTGGTTTCCGAGCCGGTATCGTTCCGCCAGCGGTAGCGCGTCTGCGTAAGATTGGGGGCGGCAGTGTAGGTAATGACGATGATACCCTTTGTGCCGTTGCCGCCGGCATTGGCTCTTCCTCCTCCTCCTCCGGCGGCGCCGGTAGGCGCCGCCGTTACTACCTGCCACGTTGCTGTTCGCTCCTCCTCCTCCTCCTCCGGCGCCGCCCGTCTCGTTGTTATTGGGAGAGGTTGCCGTCCAGTCCGTGTGCGTGCCGCCGACGCTTCCCGCCGCTCCTCCGAGCGCGCCGCAACCGCCGTTTCCGCCACGGCTGCTGGGGGTTGAACTCCCGACGCCGCAGTAGCTGGCAGCGCCTCCGCCCCCGCCGCCGACTGAAGTGGCGTTTGATCCGGCGCCACCGCCGTATAATATACTTCCGATGGAGCTTATTGTCGCTCCTCCCGCGCCTCCGGCTCTTTTGCTGTCGGTAGTGCTTGCCGCGCCGAATCCTCCCGCAGCGCACATCGAGGCACCGGTGCCTCCGCATGTCGTAGTGCTTACAGAAGCGCCGAACATCGTAGCGGTGCCGGTAGTCGCTGGCGTGGTGGAAGCGCCCAAGCCA
Source organism: uncultured bacterium (assembly GCA_963844965.1). Classification (GTDB taxonomy): domain Bacteria; phylum Patescibacteriota; class Minisyncoccia; order UBA6257; family 2-01-FULL-56-20; genus REEB91. The sequence goes on from CAWJQC010000004.1 coordinate 4,765, forward strand.
ACGTCGCCTACCTTAATACTTACGGAGGAACCGGCGACGAGAGAGGTGCTGCCGTTTGCTATTTCAGCGTAGGCGGCGCCGCCTCCTCCTGCGCCGTAGCGGCCGCTACTAGCGCTTGTTGCTTTGGAGGCGCCGCCGCCGCCGCCGATGCCCTCAATCGTGTTTGAAGCAAGGTTCCAGTCGGCGGGCACTATCCAGCTCGTAACGGCGGTAGAGGTCACAAAAACGACCGTGTTCGCCGTGCCGGCGTCCGCCGCTATCTGCCACTGCCTCGTTTCTATAGGACTTATAAGACCTATAGGACTTATAGGAGCCGCGGTGAGCGGGCCCAGGAGATAGAACTCCGGGCTCACGTTCGGCGCCTGGAATTCGTACCAAAGCGTGTGACTCTCGCCGGCCCGCCAGTTGACCTGCCAGGAAATATTTTGCGTGTCCGAACCGCAATTCACGAGACAAGTACTGCCGGACACGAGTACCCGTGACCTGCGACAGAAAACCGTTATCCTGCGATGCGTTGCCCGTTCCTTGCGTAGTGCCATCCATTCCCTGTTCCGCAACCTGGAAACCTTTCGGGACGGTTTCCGTGACCGTTCCGGAGAAATCCGACTGCGCGGCCGCCTTGATCTCCATCCTGTAGAACGCGGGCGGGTAAATTCTCGTGCGACCGATACGCTCCACGTTCCACAGCGGCGAATCCTCAACCGTGAAGCTGTCGCTCGTCGTTCGTTCGCCGTTCGCCGTCGTCGCCGTGAGCGTTACATTATAAGTGCCGGTCGCGTCCGGCTTGAAGGTCGCGTAGTAGTCGGGGGCGTTGGTGACGGTGGACGCGCCGCACTCGGAACTGCGCGTGATGGTGCCGTCTTCGGTGCTCATGACCGCGACGCCTCCGCTTGGCAGACCTGCCTGCGCAGGCAGGCTTATCGTGATATCGGCCTCGGCGTCGCAAATCGTGTGCCCCATGTCGTCCAAAACCGAAAATCCGATTCCCGCCTCGTCGCCGTCGCTCAAACTGTAAACCGTTTTATTGAAATTCAGAGCGATGACGCCCCAACTGAAGTCGCTCTGCGAGACATATACAGTGCCGTCCTTGACTATGAAAACCTTCACGGTGTAGCGGCCGGGGCGGAAGGAACTCCTTTTCGGGAAAGTGAACGTCAAACTGCTTCCGTTTTCCGTTGCCGAAGGCGAAATGTCCGGCATGAAATTCCCGTCCGGGCCGAAAACCTGAATGGCGTAGGGCGGAGCGGCACGGGCATGGGACACACCACACGCAACATGTAGCATGCAACATGTAACACCAGATAAAAAGAGGAAGGCAAAAAAGGCAGCAGCAAAAAATAACAAGAAATATGGGTGATACCGCCGGCTATTTTGAAGTTGAGAGGGAGTCATTTTGCCATATACCGCAAAACCAGCGGGACGAACAACCGCTTGTTCTAATTTTAACACATATAAAACTGACCGACTTATTAACAGAGGCCGTTCGCGAGTTAACGAGTTGCGAGTTAACGAGTTGGCCGGCTACTTTTTTAAAAATTGCCTGCTTATTCTTTTCCCCTCCAGATAAACTATAAAACTGCCTGTTTGATTGGCTAAATCCTCAAGTTTGCCGTTAATCCGGCTGAATTGCGCGCCGGAAATATAACCGACGGCTAACGCAACGTGAAGTTGGTTCCTTGTTTCGCCCACAGAACCCTTGGCGATTTTTAGGTAACGGATAAATTCATTGTTGTTGTTCTTTTCAAAACCCTCGGCAATATTGGAACTGATGGAGATAACGGCTCTTCTTATCTGATCGCGCAGACAAAAATCCCTGGAAAATTCTTTCTGGCTGGTCAAATCGTAAATTTCCTTCGTTATTTCCAAACTCAACTTCCAAATATTCAAATCCTCAAATTTAGTTATTCTCATGAGTTGAATTAAACTCGTTAACCCGTTAACTCGTTAATTTATTAATGCACCTATGGTAACTTATTCAAATCAATCTTAATGACCGGCTCCTCGTTTGACCTGTAGTCGGTTTTCGTTGGCGCCATCGCACCGCTTGATGAAGAAACCTGGACCTGCGGCAGGTTGGGGAAGGGGTTGGGAGCGGAATACGGTGCCGTGGTCCCACCCGCCCCGCCGGATCTCTGCTCACTCACCATCGCCAAGTGGATGAGCACAAGCAGGATTATCACGGCGGCGAAAATCAAAATTATTTCTTTTGTCCGCATTGCTAAATTAGATCGATGAACGAGAGGCAAAAAATGCCAATTGCCGATTCCCAATAATCTATGGCGACGTTGACGATGCGCCGGCCGCTGAAGATGTATCTGTTGTTGAGGGTACGTCTGTCGTTGATGATACGTCTGTTGTTGGAGATGCGTCCCCCGTTGAAGACGCAGGTGTCGCAGAAGATACATCTGAAGAACTCGCCGACTCCCCAGTTGAAGACACGACGGAAGAACTTGCCGGTTCCTCCGTCGAAGACGCGACGGAGGAACTTGCCGGTTCGGCGGCTTGGGCTTCGTCGTTCACGAAGACGGCCGGTTCGTTTGACGTTGACGATCCCGACCCGCTCGGCGTTGACGACTCGTTTGATGTTTGCTGCGCCGCGGAAATGCCGGCTGTTGACGTTTGCGTTTCGTAATCCGTAGACGACTGCTGCCCGGCGTAGGGTCCGGTCCCGCTTCCGCTAACGTTACCCAAGATGCTGCTCGCGACGGATATCGCGGACGGCAACAACGAGTCCCAAGTCGTTGACGGCAGATCGCCTATGTCTATGTTAATCGTCGGCTCTTCCCCGCCGCCCCAGTACTTTTTCTGGACATTGAGGCCGCTGCCCTCGGGCAAAGCCGACTGGGGCAGACCGGGAAAAGGATTGGGAGCGTTATTAAAGGACGGCTCGGCTGACCCGGCGGCGGGCGTGGAACTCCCGTTACTTATGGGATACAGAAATTGCAAATCCGGAGATGCCGTCGCCTCATAGTGGACCTCCATAAGTATTCCGTCCAGATACACGCGCGGCGGCTGTATGGTCGTCGGGATTGACTCTACCCTTACCTGAATTTTTTCAAGATCGTCCCAGTCCCCCACGGGCAACGAAACGGTAAGATTTCTCCAGTTATCTTCGTTCACCATCGCGAGTTCCGCCCATGTTTGGCCGTCGGTGCTGTAACTTATTTTCAGAAAATTTTCGTCCGGTGGTGCCGGCTCCACCACGGGCAAGGTGCTTGTAACCAAGGTACCGCTCGCGATCTCGGGCGTGCCGCTCGCCTCCTCGGTCCCCGTCGCAACCGGTCCGAGTTCAGCACTGAGCGGCGGGCCGATAATCACGGTCTCCGAGGCCTCTGTTGTTGAAGTCGTCTCTTGCGCCGCTTCCGTGCTTGAAGGATTCGCTCCCGAAACGGAGTTTACGGGTGATTCCGTTCCGCTTCCGGCTGTGCTGCTTGAGATATCTTCCGACGAGGCGGGCGCCGCTTGCGATCCGGAATCTCCGTTAGAGCCAGCGGACGCTGAATCCGGCGCTGCTTCCGAGGCAGAAGAATTATCCGAAGATGCGTCGGAAGATTCTTGGGCGAAAGCGGGACTGATAAAAACGTAGCGCAGGTTCCCGAACCAAAAGGATTGCGTCGTTGATTGTCCCTCTGTGCCGCTCGGGGCAGGCATGACCGGCACGGTTTGTTCGGTTGACGACGCACCTCCGCCGGCAGGCGAAACAGGTTCTGGCGTGGTTGAAGATGGTACTATCGGATTCACGGTCGGAGCCGCAGCGGGCACTTGTCCCTCGGCGCCGCTCGGGGCAGGCGCCACTTCCGCAGCGCTAAACTCCATCTGCCAGACAAAAGTTAGTCCGACGCCATTTATTTCCCCGCCGGCTTTATAATCCGGCGGGACAAAACCGCCGCAATATATCTGACCGCTCACGGACGGCGCGAGGATCGCGGAGTTGCTAGCATCAAAAACCGCCGGAGCGCCGACCGAAACCAGATTCTCCGGTTCATCCTGGGCATTTGACGGATTTTGCCATATGCCAAGACAGGTTGAAGGATAAAAATCGGCTACCTCGGCGCGCGTGGAAATATTCCGCACAAAGAAAAGTAAAGCAACGGCAAATATCACAAGGACAGCCGCCCAAAAAGGGTATCGTTTATAAAAGGCCGGCTTCAGATTCACCGTCTGACCGTGATTTCCCAACCATCCGAGCGGCTTCAATCCTTCGCCGTGCGGCGTTGATTTAACATCCAAAAACCGCCTCTCGTGTTTTTTCCCGTTTGAGGCATTCATCCCGTTAGAAGCAGGTCGCTGTCAACGCCTGCATCATTATATTTATATTTAAAGTTAATTTTTCTGTCCCGTCATGTGCCGTACCGTAACGCGACCGCGGCTTCTAACGGGATTCATCACCCTTATTTTAACATTATTGCCGCAAAAAATTGTCCCCTCCTCTGGGGATTAACGAAAACGGCCGGTTAGCGAATTGGTGTATTAACGAATTAACGTATTAACGAATTGTTTTTAATGCGTTAATTCGTTAATCCGTTAATTAACAATAATCCGATAAAACTAGAGTTTTTTGTACTCAATAATTATCTCCTGTTTATCTTTCAGGACCAGATTCTCATATTCGGTGCTAGGTTTGCCGTCAACGGTCATCGTGAGTTCATGATCGGCGTCGCGATAATAATCCATTATCCAGTCCTTGGAAAATCTCTCGCCCCAGACGGCGAAGAAATCCCCCAACGTGAACGGCGTATTATCATAGGGCTCTACGTCAATCGTTCCGCTCGCGTCGTCCGTGTGGATTATCCGCTCGCAATCCGCGGTGAGGCCAATGCCGGCCGGTATCGTGACGCTCTTGCCGTTAACGATGATCGCGAGATGCGGATAGATGCGGTATTGCTGCGGAGGCGGATTCAAGAAACTCGCGCATGGCACTTCGTGGATGGCAGAGACAGCCGTATTAGAGCTTGAAGCGGCGTTCGGCGTGCTGCTTTCTTCGGTCTCTACGGAAGGAGCCGTGCCGAAACTGGCATGCGCGAAAGTCCGCCCAACCCCATGACCACGGTGAGACCCATGATGACCACGAGAACTATTGTGAGCGTTCTTTTGCCGCTGCCGCTTTTCTTTTTCATCCCGTTAGAGACAGGAAACGCTTTAACCTATTCTTGAGGTAGCGCTTACCCATGCCAGACTTTAAATATTTTTCTCTCGACTTTGCATCTTCCTCATTAAGACATGCTTCGTAATATATCAGACGATACGGTCCATTATAGCTGGTATATTTCGATTTCCTTGCATTGTGGTCATTAAAGCGTTTCCGTAAATCCGAGGTATATCCTGTGTACCAACGTCTATTCTTATTTTCTAATACGTATACGTAGTACATGAAATGGGTGGTCTCTAACGGGATTCATTGCAAATAAAAAAACTGACCATTATAATTATTTCGTATTCTATAACATAATCGCAAGCGGGTCTAATAACACCTTGCCAGGTCGCCTGCCTGCCGGTTTACCCGCCGAAGGAGGACAGGCAGGTCTAACGGCCCACGCACCAAAACAAAGTTTGGTACGGGGTAAATAGGACATCGGCCGGCGCGAAGTCCCGCATAAAGCTGCGGGGTCGTCTAACTTGCCCCGCCGCACTTTAAAAAATCAAAAATAAATTTCTTGCCAGTGCTGCCGGGTCGTCTAATGGTAGGACATCGGCCTTTGGAGCCGAGTATCTTGGTCCGACTCCAAGCCCGGCAGCACTGGCCGGAAAAGTGCGGCGGGGTGAAGTAGGACACGGGCCTTTGGAGCCCGGTATGAAGGTTCGATTCCTTCCCCCTCAGCACGAGCCACCGCAGTATAATCCGACCCTACTCGCCATAGGTCGAGGAAGGCCGGATAGAAAAATTTCAAAATTCTAACGTGAACTTCGCCCGTTCCCCTTTCTTGAACGGGTGTTTTATTTCTTTCATTTCGGTCACCAAATCGGCCGCGCCAATAAATTCACGCGGCGCGTTGCGGCCGGTCAAAATCAAAATTTTACCTTCCGGAAAACTTTTTATGGCGCGCAATACCCGCTCCGCGGAAAGCAACCCCAATTTCACCGCAACATTTATTTCGTCCAGGACCATCAAATGCCACTTGCCGCTTTTCAATTCCTTCGCAAAATATTTGAGCGCTTTCTCCGCGGCTTCAGCGTGTTTCTTCTTCGGCAGTTTATCGCCAAGTATTCCCACGAACCCCAAACCCATTTTCTTGATTGAAAATTGAAAATTGAAAATTGAAAATTTTTCCGCGAATTCATCTTCGCCCGACCGCCACGGCCCCTTGATGAATTGGATCATGAGCGCCGATTTTCCGCGCCCCAAAACCCGCACCATCTGCCCCAAAGCCGCGGTCGTTTTCCCTTTTCCGTTTCCCGTGAAAACTATTATCATTTCTGTCGGGCCGCTGGGAATCGAACCCAGTCTTTATCCGCCAAAGGCGGACAGGCGCACCCTCACCCCCACACCGATTGTAATTTGTCGGGGAGCCGGGAATCGAACCCGGTCTTCACGCACCCGAAGCGCGCGTACTGCCGGTATACTACTCCCCGGTAAATTGGTGTGGGGGCGTGGCGCACGCCTGTCCGCCTCCGGCGGATACTACCGGTATACTACGGCCCGTTGTGTCTTTAGCTTACAGTAAACGACTTATCTGGTAAAGAATGCGGAAGGGACTATGCCGTCCCCGTACTGCCGAACCCCCCGCGGGTTTTCTTGCCCATTTTTTCCACTTCTTTCCAGTCGGCTCTCGCGAATTGCACGAACATCCCCTGCGTTACGCGTTCGCCTTTTTCTATTACCACCGGCTTGTCCGTGAAATTGTAGTATGCCGACCTGAACTCATCCTCGTCGCCGCAAAAGTCGGGGTCAACGATGCCTACGCCATTCGCGAGCATCAGTCCCTTTTTATAAGTTGAGCTCCGTGCAGCCAAAAGTATAAAATGTCCGGCGGGCGCCTCTATCGCGACGTTCAGCGGCACAAAACGGATTTCCTTCGGCGGAATTTCCACGGCCTCGCGCGCGCACAGATCAAAGCAAGCCGCGCCATCCGTCTTATGCGCCGGCAGAGGCAAATCTTTATTAAACCGCCTTATTTTGACCAGCATTTTTTAGCCGATTTTTCTCTTCGTTTTTTCCCGATGCAAACGCTTTGACTTTTGCGTCAAAGCGAAAACGGACAAAACCATAATGTAATCGGCTACGACTTCCGAAGAAACCTTGTAAGCCGAACCCAGAAAAAATGAGGCGATGATGAGCGCGAAGATGACGACGGTCCAAAGAAGCACAAAAACTTCGCCGGGATGGCGGCTTTCGTGAATATCGTACCACCTGTCAAATTCCTTTGTTCCGGCGTAGAGGCCCAAGACGCCCACATAAACCACGCTAAAAGGCGCGATGAGATACCCATAGGCATCAGCCGCGAAAAAATTTATCACTACGAAAACAATAAAAACCATCGTCCAAAAATTCACGATGTTGCGCAAAATTTTTTCGTTATGAAACAGGTCCATTACTTTATATGATACTTTTCTTTCATCTCCTCTTCAACAACCACGCCCTCCCGCTCGGCAAATGCCGAGCGAGGCTCGCCCACTATCGTGGGCGGCAAACTCCATTACTGAACATGATACTTATCTTTTATTTCTTGCTCAATCCCTGTTTCAAACTCCTCTTTGGCTCCCTTGGCTTTTTCGGAAAGTTTTTTAAGCTCCGCGTCCGGCATTTTCCCTAACTCCTTGATCCTTTTCTTCCAGCTTCTCTTTTATGTTTCGCTTCGGGTCGTCCAGAACTTCTTCAAGTAAAACCGACAAGATGAACCCCACTCGCGGGCCGGGCGGAATGTCCAAAATCTTCATCACGTCGTCGCCTTTAACTTTGAGCATCTTCGGCGAGATCGGGTCGTGCTTCACTTTTTCTATCATGAACAAAAGATGGCGCAGCTTATATGGGAAAGCTTTCGGGACGCCGGAACCGATGCGGTCGGCCTCGCGCACTTTGAGCAAGTCGGGAACGTTCTCCGGGCCGACGCGCGCCAAAAACCTCCGTACGCCTGCTTCCGTCACTTCTCCCACGTTGTAGTAGAAAAGATGGTAGCGCACGAGGTGCACGACTTTTTCCGCGAAATCCTTTGAGAAACGCAGGCGGTCCAGAGCTTTCGCCGCCATTTTCGCGCCGATATATTCATGCTGATAAAAAGTTGAGTCGGGCCCCTCGCCTCTTTTTGACTTGGGCTTGCCGAGGTCGTGCAAAAGCGAAGCCAGCCGCACTTCAAGCGAATAATTTTGCTTTACGGCGTAATCAAGCGCGCGGATGTTGTGCTCAAAAACCGAATAGATGTGATGCTTGTTCTGGCCGACGCCGAGCCCCTCCCGCAGTTCCGGCAGGACATACTGGAGCAAATTCAATTCTTCCAAAAGCAGAATTCCCTGCGCGGCGCGCGGCGCCATTATTATCTTCTCAAACTCGTCGCGGATCCGCTCTTTGGCGACGGCGTCCAGCAGCGGGCTCAGTTTTTCTATCGCGCGGCGCGTTCCCAAATCGATCTGCCAGCCAGAGGCTGGTCCGCCTCCGGCGGAAAAATCAACCCCTCGACTTTGCTCGGGGTTGGCTCGTTCATCGAACGAGCCAAGTTCCACGGCGAACCGCACGGCGCGCATGAGACGGAGCGCGTCTTCGTTGAATCGCTCTTCCGGCAGGCCCACGGTGCGGATAATTTTATCTTTCAAATCTTTCCGGCCGTCGTACGGATCAATGATTCCCCCAGCTGTCCACCTGACAAGACCCATTGCGATCGCGTTTATCGTAAAATCGCGCCGCGACAGGTCTTCGTCAATCGTTTTCGCGAAGGTGATGTAATCGGGATGCCGCTTGTCGGTATATTTCCCCTCTTCCCGGAAGGTCGTCACCTCTACCACTCTTGTGGTCGCAGATACTCGCGGACTTAACGCCGAATCACGCTGAAAACTTTCTGCGTTATTCTGCGTACTGTCTGCGTCCTTCCGCGGTGCGAGTTTAACGAGCACAGTGCCGAAATCGTTCTCGTAAACCGTTGACGGATTTTCCGGCGTGCCGCCGTGGAAATTCAGAAACAATTCCTGCACTTTATCGGGCGTCGCGTTAGTCGCCACATCCCAATCTTTCGGTTCCCGCCCGAGCAAAAGGTCACGCACGCAGCCGCCGACAAGATAGGCCTCGTAACCCTTTTCGCCAAGCAACGCGCCGATTCTCTTTTACTTCTCCGGGAATGTCGTGTTTCGTTTTCCTTTCCATTACCCATACTTTACCGGAAAATTTTAAATTGGACAAACTCCCCCCAATATACTATATTGTGGCTAGCAACATCTGCGTAGTTTAACGCCAACAAAAGGAGGACGTATGGCAGTAACTTATATGAAAGTAGACGACGGCTTTTATGTAAGGGTGGATGGCCAGCTTTTTACCCACCTGCGAAAAGGCGATGGATTCGTAGATGACCCCAACGTCAAGTTCAGAGAAACGGTCCTTGTAGTTTCTGCCGCGGATCTCATTGAAATCGCCATAAAGGCGGACGAAGTGAAGCAATATGGCGCGGAAATACCGACATGCCAATCCTGCAAGGGAACGCCGAATTTTCCAGGGGAAGTCTGTAATCCAAATGAGGGCATGCAGCAATGCTGTAGTCCTTTCCATCCATTCAATATCAGGAACTTCGGCCGGCCGTAGACCATAAACGACAAGTTCAATCCCCCGCCACCGGCAGCGCGCCACGCTCGCCGGCTTTTGTTTTTTTGCTTGATCTGCAAACCAAACCTCAACTCTCAGCGGGATTCCGTGTGATCGCGGACCTTGTTAATGAGATGCGCCGCGTATTCACGCCCGCCCAAACCGAAGGCCAGTCCGCCGGCAATCGCCACCATGGCAATGAAGCCGGTGATAACGGTATTAATGACGCTCGCGGCGATATTCAACTGCACGAGAGCCGTCAAAAATCCGAACACAACCACAGACCACCACGTAAGCGTCCCCAAGAGATGCGCGGCGTGCAGGCGGGCGCTCATCACGGATGCCATCACGAGCTTCCTCAAGAAACCGGCTACGACGAGCGACGCAAGTATAACGATGACCGCCACTATCACGTTGGGTATGTACGCCAGCACGCTTTCTCTCAGAAACGTGGAGAGAGCGGTGAGCTGCAGAATATCTGACGCGGCAAGAAGAAAAGCCACAACGATAAACCAGTAAACCAGCTTGCCGAGGAAGTGAGCGCCGCGCAAGCGAAGGCCGGCTCTCTCAAAATAAGGAGCAAGTCCCAGCTTCGCCAAAGCGGCGTCCAGCTTTATCGCGTCAAACAATTTCTCAACGAGCGTGCCCAAACCGGCGGCGACCACCAAGCCGATTATAAGAACGATCAGAGCTCCGATAAGATTGGGAACAAAACCTATAAAACCATACCAGAGGTTCTGCAAAGAAGTTGCAACCACGTCCGTCCAACTTTGAACAACCATGTGTTAAGGGAAAATTTATGGAACGTACTTCGACCTTTGCCCGGTAGTAGAACTTCGAACAGGACAGTTCTGCCGCCAATGTGTAGTTATAAAACAAAGCGTCACCAGTGCAATTGCCAGCAAAACAACCGCACAACCCCCATTCGAAGTCTTCACTACCGGGTTTGCTGTCGTGTCTCGCTCTTGCGAGCCACGATTCGTACCTCACAAAAGTGAGGCACGAGGAACTTTTATTAATTATAGCAAGGCTTATTAACTTTTGCACAACCCCCCCTCCATCACGCTCCAGGGCTGGTTAAAACCGCATCTGCACAATATCCTCATTTTTTACTGTGGACCCGCCGGGAATTGAACCGGGACCACTGCCTACCGGCAGGCAGGTCAGCAACTCCGCACATAAACTTGTCATAACCCGGTCGCTTAAAAATCACTTAATTAAAGCGAGGGAGAGCAATACTGCCGCTAAGGAAAGAATGATTAACCCGGAAAAAAATATATAATCAGCAACGTTCTCATAAAGATTAGATCTGCGTTCAGAAGCCGCGCGCATTGACATGAAGGAGAACAGGCTGCTTACGCAGAATAAAAGAATCTCCGCAGTTGCAATTTTGTCAATTATAGTTATGTTCGGCAGACCAAGAACCCTGACGGTGGTAAGTACTATGAACGAAAAACCTACCAGGTTTGATGAGGCATTCAATATGTGGGGTGAATTATTATTGTTGTCGTTGTTGGTAGACATGAGTAGATATAAATAGTTTATAGTGGATTTTGGTGGACCTAGGCGGAATCTCCCGATATTTCTCCCGACTTTAGTCGCGGATGAAATATCGCGGATACTCGATTTTGTAATCAAATCGGAGATTTGAACAAAATCGGGAGAACCGCCGCCTCGTCAATGTCCCGATAGCTGTGGTGGACCCACCGGGAATTGAACCCGGACCTCGGCAATGCGAATGCCGCGTAATGCCGTTTTACTATGGGCCCGTCTCGTGAAAAATTGTAGAACGTTTGAGAATAAACCGCAAACAACTACTTCTTCAAGATATCCCAGATAAAGATCACGATTTCAATAACAATCAATATGATAACAACCCACTCAAGGAAGTGCGCTTTTTGCGCGGTGATAAAGTTCAAAAGTGTGGTATTGTTCTCCGACAAGAAATCTATTTTCTCGTTCAGGATGTCAAAGCGGTCGCGGAGCTCGTACTCGTCACGCAATCTGTCGTAAAGTTTTTCTATCTCTTCGCGCTCCCACGTTTCGTTGGGCTTATCAAATAAGGACAGGCTGGACACCGCGTTCTGCTTAACCGACAGAACATTTCCAACTTGTTTGAGAAGGTTTGATTGCGTAGTGCGCGTGCGGCCGGAACTTTTCAGATTTTCCACGATCTTGCCAAGCTCATCAAGCCGCTCGTCTATCTCGTTTTCATATCTGTCCAACGCCACTGACTGCGCCGAGACATAAGAAATGATCTTTATCTTTTCCAGATCCAGACCTCTGATGTAAAGTTCTTCAAACGTGGCTTTCTCATTGTAGGAAGTTCCGACATGGACAACAAGCGTGTCCGCGTAATCGTACCTTTCCCGCCGGCTTTTCACGAACGGCATTATTTCCCTCGCGAACTCGCTCGCCAAATTTTTCTTTACGTTCCAAAAAGTAACCGTGCCGAATTTCGTGAGCACGGCGTACTCGCCCTCCAGAAGCTGGACCACAAGCGGGTGGTCGCGGTTCATAAAATGGTACTTCTTCACGCCCTCCTGCAGATGCTTCAGATCCAACTGCTCGCCAAGGTAGCGGGTCTCAACAAAATACTTTGAAGTTTTTTCTTTGCGTCTGCTGGGCATTTTACCGGTTACTTACTTTCCCACCCTAACATAAAATTGCCTTGCCGGCAAAGTCAGAATCAGCAACTACTTCTCCAATTTCAGCGATAAAATTTTGGACGTCCCGTCCTCATTCAATGTCACACCATAGAGTATGTCCGCGACTTCCATCGTGGCGCGGTTGTGCGTCACGATGACGAACTGCGTGCGTTTGGCAAACTCCTTGAGCATTTCGGCGAACCGCCTCGCGTTCCGTTCGTCAAGCGCGGCGTCAATCTCATCCAAAACCAGGAACGGCGGCGGGCTCACGGAGATCAAGGCAAAGAGCGCGGCGATTCCCACCAAACTTCTCTCGCCGCCGGAGAGCATCTCCAGGGAATTCACCTTCTTTCTCGGCAGGCGCAATTCAATCTCCACGCCGCCTTCTTCCTCCGGCTCTTCTTCCGCTCCTCCTGCGGTTTTGTTCTCGTCGGGAACTTCCTGCGCCTCTTCATCCGTCCCCTCTTGACTCGTGACGCTTGACGCCTGACGCTTCTCTATCTTCAACTTCGCGTGCCCGCCGCCGAACATCACTTCAAAAAACTTGCCGAACTCCTCGTTTATACGGACGAGCGCTCCGCCAAATTCTTCCTTTATCTTTTCGCTTAGGTCCTTGATTAATTTCCTCAAATCAACGACCGCTTCCTCCAAATCCGCGGATTCTTTTTTCAGGAATTCGTACCGGGTTTCCGTATCGTGGGCTTCCCTCATCAGCGCTTCGTCTATTTCACCGATGCTCGCCAGGTCGCCACGTAATTTGAAAATTCTGCGCTCAATCTCTGGTAAATCTGTCTGAGCAACTATTTCTCCGCCAGAGGCGGATCCGCCTTCGGCGGAAAATTCGCGCGAATTACGCCCGGCTTGCGTTATCTGCCTCTCCAACTCCTCGCGCCTCAGCTCCAGACGTTCCTTTTCAAACAGAATTTCGCGATTTCGCGCCTCCCACTTCTCTATCTTATCCTTTACGGCCTCCACTCCCGAAACCGCCGTTTTAAAGGCGTGATAAAATTCCTCCTGATTTTTCTCCAACGCTTTCTCCTTATTTTTGAGATCAATCAATTCTTTCTCAAGCGCTTCCAGGTCGCGGTTAACTTTTTCAAATTGCGATTCTAAAGCGGGATTCGGCTCGGGCTTCGCCTTTGCCGCGCCGCTTTCTTTTATCTTTCCGCCTAAAATCTCTTCAATTTCCTCTATTGCGCTCCGTATCGCTTCCTGCATCTCAATCATGTCGCCGCGGAGGCCGTTCTCAAGCGTGCTCTTTATCCTTTTCACGAGTTCAAGTAATTTCGCGGAACTTGCGGCCTGCCCCGAATCGCCGCGGGGAGCGGCCGCCTGCGACATTTCTATCTGCGCCTCGATCCGTCCGAGTTCCTTCTGCAGCTGGCCCTTTTTGCCGAGCAGCTCCTGCGTCTGCTCTTTTATCTTTTCAATATCCCTTCTTCCTTCGGGCTGGCTCGCTTCCACTTTCGCCTGTTCCGCCTCCGCGGCTTTTTTCTCTCTTTCAAGAACCGCGAGCTCGCCGCGGTTCGCACCCGACTTTTTCTCCACATCGGCAAGACCCGTTCTGATATCTTTAAGCTGGCTGCCGAAAAATTGATTCTCCAGATTTAGCAATTCTTCCGCGTACTCGCCTCGTTTTTCCCAGCGCGAGGTCTGGCGTTTCAACGACCGGAGATGCGGCAGAATTTCCTCAACCAACGCTTTAACTTTATCCAAATTTATCTGGCTGTTTTTGAGCCGCCGCTCGGCGTCCGTTTTTTTAAGCTGATATTCCCGAAGCCCGAGCACCTCTTCTATCATTTCCCGCCTCTCTTTCGGCGAAACGCGGATAAAAACGTCGCTGTTGCCTTGCGTCACGACAACAAGCCCGCGCGAGCCGAGCCGCGCTTTGGCGAAGAAATCAACGAGGTCGCGGAGTAGAATTTCCGACTTGTTCAAAAAGTAGCGGCTCGTGCCGTCGCGCCGGATTTCGCGCATGACGGAAACCTCGGCAAAATCCACCGGGAAAAAATTATTGGCATTCTCAAAGTGCAAACTCGCCTGCGCCTGTCCCAGGCGCGGGCGCTTCGCCGTGCCCGCGAAAATCAAGTCGTCAATTCTGCCGCCGCGCAAACTTTTTGCGTCGCGCTCGCCGAGTAACCAGCGAATGGCGTCAACGACATTGGACTTGCCGGAACCATTCGGCCCGACTATCGCCGTAATCCCTCCCGGAAACTCCAAAACCGTCTTCCCGGCGAAGGACTTGAAACCGTTTAATTCTAAGCGTTTGAGAAAGTGGGGCATTCTTATTTATATCTTTTCAGCGCTTCTTTCGCCGCCTCCAACTCCCCTTCCTGTTTTGAGGCGCCGACGCCTTCGGCGATGAATTCATCGCCGAAAAAGACGCCGATTCTGAAAATCCGCTTGTGCGCCGGGCCGGACTCGTCCAGAACCTTATATGTCGGCGTCACCTTGAGTTTTTCCTGCACAATTTCCTGAAGTTCGCTCTTTGAATCCTTATAGCTCTTCGTTTTCATAATCGTGCCGAGGTTTGTCATCACGAATTTGCCGACGAAATTGCGGACGACCTCCGTTCCTTGGTCAAGATAAATCGCGCCGATCACGGCCTCAATGGCGTTCGCGAGAATTACCTCGCGCGCCTTGCCCGTATCTTTTTTCTCGCCCCGAGAAAGCAAAATGAAATCGTCCAAGTCGATTCCCTCGGCGACTTTTGCCAGCGTCTGGTAATTCACGAGCGCCGCGCGCAAAACTGTCATCTGACCCTCCGGATAATTTGGGAACCTACTAAAAAGCTCCTCGGAAACTATAAGTTCCAGAACAGCGTCGCCCAAAAACTCCAGCCGCTCGTTGTGCGGCAGGCGCCAGTTCGGAAATTCGTTCAGATAGGAACGATGCGTCAGCGCCTCCGTTGGTAAATCCTTGTTTTTAAATTGTATTCCGATCTTTTGCTCAAATTTATCTAATTTCGGCGGCATTCACATGCGCAAATTTCTAATTTCTAATATCTAATTTCTAAACCGCGAACGGTATCCGAAATTGGAAATTAGGAATCAGGAATTTACAAGATTTTTTATTGCTGTTTATTTTTGTCCACCGCCACTTTTTCGTCCTTCTCCTCCGGCGGTTTCGCATTATTATTTTTTTCGCCCAGCTCACGGTAAATCGTGCCTAGGACACCGTTTATAAACCGCGCGGCGTTCGGCCCGCCGTAATTTTTAGCGATCTCAATCGCTTCGTTGATAGCCACCTTCGGCGGAACCTCATTCGGATCGGCGTACAAAAGTTCGTAAATGCCGATGCGCAAAATATTGCGGTCAATGATGGCTATCTTTGAAAGCGGCCATTCTGGTGCGGCTTTCGTGATGACGTTGTCAATTTCTTTAATGTGTTCGGCAATGCCTTTCATTATCTTCCAGGCGAACTCCGGCTCGTCTATTCCAGGCGCGAATTCGGTGAGGTTTCTGTCCAGGATCGCCACCAAGTCCTTTTTCTGGTTATAAAAATCCCACTCGTAGAGGGATTGCAGTATTACCGTTCTTACAAGGTGCCGCGTGGCCATAATGAAAGTTTAAAGTTCAAAAATCAAAGTGCAGAATCGTAAAACCAAAGATTACGAAACGTTTTCTTCATCTTCGTCTTTGTTGGATTCTCCGCCGTCCATTTCCTCCGCGGACAGCTCAATCTCCTCCTGCGGTTCAACGTCGTAACCGCTGCTTCCCCTTTTCGCCAGCGCCTCCTTTCCCGCAGCGGTGTCCATCCAAGCCCGCGCGTCTTCCTCCGAGGCAAATCCGCCTTTCACAACCTCACCGTCTGAATCCACAACCGCCCAAAGGCTTTCCTCTTGCGCCAGTATATCATCGTCCATGGTAGTTGCTACTTATAAAGGTTCTACGTTGCTGTTTTCTGCTTTTTAATTCCTATTTTTTCCCGCACTGCCGGCAAACGCGGTGCGCCTCTTTGGGTCCGCCGCAACCCACGCAAACCAAAAGCCGCGTCCGCTTCAAAGCCAGATGCGACCGCCTGCGGCCGACCTTCCCGTGACTATGATGTTTTACCGGTACGCCGCCCATTTGTTTCCATTTTATTGCACTATCCAAGAAACGTCAACCTGCGAAGGCAACTCCAATTATATCGTTGTATAAAACAAAAAAGCGGCGGAATTCGTGTCCTCGCCGCATGAACCCCCACACCTATGCATAGGTGTGGGGGTGAAATTATCGCTTCCGCTTCTTCGGAAACCGCTGATTCTTTAACAGTTTTTCAGTAGGAAATACCACCAAATCGTCACCAATCATTCTCTCGCGAAGGTATTCTCCGCGCAGAAGCTCATCTATGTAATTAATATGCCCACCGGCTTGTGCCAGCTCGGATTTTTTGACACCCACGAAACAATCACAGTCGGTAACCTTCCCCAAAGCAAGAAGCAGAGCCGCAACAACTTCCAGTTCCGCTTTGCCCAAGCTACGAAGCCTCTGCTTACCATTGCACCGGCGAACATCATATACCACACCCAGTTTCTCCAACTCCTCATCGGAATAATACCCGCTGAAAAGCGTCTTGATTTCAACCTTCCTGCCGCGCGCGTCGGTAAAGTTCGTAACATTACTCTTTCTTCTCGTCTCCACAAGCTCCTCCTGTAACAGTTAGTATAATTGCTGCCCCCAGTATAAAGGAATATTGCGGCAGATGTCAACCTACGACCTCCGTTTCATATGTATAACAACAAAAAGGCGGGCGCGAAGCACCCGCAGGAAAACCGCTAGAACTTTGGGAGGTTAATGGGCTTGGCGTCGCGCATGCACGACGCCTTGACCATTACGCCGGGGCCGTTGTCATCGAAAAGTTCGCGCTCCGCGGGACAGCTTATAGTCCCCGCGTTCGCGGCTTTGGTTTCAGAATCAAATTCCTTAATGAACAGATGGCCATTGGAACATCTGTACACACGCTCTGTCTTCATGTGGCCTCCTCGGGCTGTGAATTGCCGAATTAAAGATATGGCCTATCTGCTACAAAGTCAAGTGCTCGCAGAATGTCCGCCTGTGAACCGGGGAAATCCCCAATCGTCTTATCGCTCTCCGGTGAGCACTCGTTCCGTACCCCTTGTGGACCTCAAAACCATACCGCGGATATTTTTTCGCCAGGCGGACCATCGCGCGGTCGCGCGAGACCTTGGCAACTATGGAAGCCGCGGCGACCGCCTTTATTTTTTCGTCGCCCCGCACGACCGTGCGCGCTGATAAACGCAGATTTCTACGCGGATGTACGCGGATGTTCACGAAGCCATCGTTGTCGTTTTTCATATTACCCAGGTAAAGTCCGCCGTCCAAACAAACGCGACAAGCGACAAGCGACAAGTGACAAGTTACTATGAGCCGACGGAATGCTCGCAATGCCGCCAAATTAGCGGCGCGCGAGATGTTCATCTTTTCTATTTGCCGTGGATAAACCCACGCGACCTCATAGGCAACTGCCGGATGCTTTCTGAAATATTCAAACCACCTCTCCCGCTGTCTCGGGGTTAACCTCTTAGAATCCCGAATTTTTGTTTGAAAATTAGAAATTGCTTGCCCCGTACCGACCTGCCTGGCAGGCAGGGCTTTGCTCTGGTACGGGGAAAATTGAAAATTCCGTGGCGCCGCCACGGCCGCGACAACTACCGGTCCAGCCAAAGAACCCCGCCCCACCTCGTCAATACCAATTACAAATCGAGTGGGCGAGGCTCCCGGCCTCGTCCTCGACTGGATGAGTCGAGGCAGGCGCCTCTTGGCGGCGCGACCGACTTCGTCTATGCCGATGATATAATGCATCAATTAATTTTAGCCACACCTTGCGGAAAAACAAAATGGGCTGCTCGAACAGCCCACTAAAGTTTCAGTCAAAAAATCCCAGTTCTAACGCTTGAACGAGTTTTTCAAGTTCCGCCGGCTGCGCTTTGTGGTCGTCGTGAAGAATTTCGCGACACAGATCAAGGGCTGGTTCGGAAAGATCCAGCGGCTCCTCTGTCGCAAGCCCAAAAAGAATGAAGTGGCCGATAAAACTTTCTATGTCGTCGGACGTATATCCGCCGATTCCCCAATCAATGGAGAAATCTTTTGTATCAAGGTCGATCTTCCCTTTGAGTTCAATGACTTTATCGGTCATCGCGTAAATCTCGCGATCCGACTCCGGGCAACTCTCGCGAAATTTTATGCTGTCCTGATTTTTCACGAACCAGAGAACAACCGCAGCACAAATGGAACGTTTCGGCACCGTAAGTTTTTCCATACCCACTCCTTTTCGTAAATGAAAATACCGATTTCAGAATAAGCCCACTCAAACGCAAAGTCAATGTTTGTATGCTTGCGGAATTTTCCGGTACCTGCTATAAGATTCTTAATGAAAAAATCATTGTTTGGGATTATACTTGGGTGTTTACTTGTTTTCGCGCCGGAGTATTTGGTGAGCGCGACTTATCACTTTTCAAATTACCAGGGCAAGCCGCCGCTGCACATTTACCGCTACGCAGAGAAAGCGCCTTCGGGCGTCACGCCGAGCGAAATAAAAGCAGTTTACAATCTGCCGAGCCGGGGCGGGCATGGAACAATCGCGCTAATCGGCGCCTACGACGACCCGACAATAGAGAAAGATTCTGAATACTTTCAGTAGCGCCTTCGGCCTGCCAACGTGTACGACAAAGAATGGCTGTTTTGAAAAACATAAGATGGTGTCGTCGGTCGCGGCTAATTCCGGCTGGTCCCTAGAAACATCGCTTGATGTGGAATGGACTCACGCCATCGCGCCGGACGCGAAAATTCTTTTAGTGGAAGCGAAAACTCCGAGCGGCGCGAATTTATTGAAAGCGGTTGATTATGCCGCGTCGCGTGCCAATGTCGTTTCCATCTCCATGAGCTGGGGCGGCGCGGAATTCCCGGAAGAAACAGGCATGGACAGCCACTTTACGAGCAAAGCCAGCGCGGTTTTCTTCGCGTCTTCCGGCGACGACGGCTGGGGCGCGAGCTGGCCCGCTTCCTCGCCCAATGTTGTTGGCGTCGGCGGCACAACTCTCAATCTTTCCGCTACTGGGAAATTGGTTTCCGAGACCGCGTGGTCGGGAAGCGGCGGCGGAGTGAGTTCCTACGAATCCCAGCCCAATTACCAGAAATCCTACGATATTCCCAAAGCGAACGGAAAGCGCGCGATACCGGATGTTTCTTACGACGCCGACCCGCAATCGGGATTTCCAGTTTACCGCACGACGGGCTCCTCAAAGAACGGCTGGTTCACTTTGGGCGGCACGAGCGCCGGCTCCCCGCAGTGGGCGGCAATCCACTCGCTCGGCCTTTCCGTTTCGCTCCAGAAACTTTACGACGACAAATCGTCCGCCGACAACGCGAAATATCTCCGCGACATCGTAAGCGGCGCGAACGGCACGTGCAAATATTATTGCGAAGCGAGAAAGAGATACGACTATGTCACCGGCCTCGGCAGTCCGCAGACGACTAAGTTCTAACTTAACAGGAGTGGACGATCTTCGAACGATGCTATCCCGTGAATCAATCTTGGGATAACAAGGCCTTGACTCAAGCTGGTCCCAGCGATAAGGTGTATGCAGATACTGTTAATATTTTTTTGAAGAAGGAGCGCACAATGGCGGGAACGAAGGATGATTCACCGGTAATGGTCCGCACAGATGAAGGCTATAAACCAGTGACGGTCGAAATGGTTCGCAGGGCCGTTGAGGAATACGACAAGCACGAGAACGACCCTTATGCATATTACCAAGAAGAAATTGACGCCGTCCGAAACCTGCGTCTCAATGCCCGAGAGTTTATCGGCTTCTTACTGAAACAGCTGGACGAAGGCGTGACTCCCCAAAAGTAACTAACCGAAGCAAGCAAGGCCCTGTGTATGCGGGCCTCTTTTATTTCGTTTTTGTGCGGGGTATTGGACCAGGTTCGAACCTATTTTAAGTCCATAGTTTGACAGGGTCGGTCATTATTTCAACTTCTTTGCGTAATACCAGTTGTGCACACGCGCGGCGACATATCCAATCCAGATACCGCAGATAACTGAGAAAATATCGTGGAATGTGGCGGCGGAGGCAAGGAAGTAACCGACAGCCAATATAACAAGGGTTACGGCGATAGTCCCAATATAATATTTTTTCATATTTTGTATTTAGGTCTTTATGGCCCTTAGAATCAAATCAAATTTGAAACTATTTCGTGCGGAAAATACGTTTTATAGATGCCCTAGGAATCTCGAGTAGAATGCTATAAATATTAGGACAATTCCCACATTCACAGCTAGCCGTTCCCAAAAGAGGTTCCTGAAGAATAGGATATCCACGCCGATTATGATGGCTACCATCAGCACAACGAAGACCGCTGCGACATATGAGGAGTTCATGACTTAATTATACTCCTATTTAAATAGATTCGCTCTAAGGTTCGAACCTATTTTACCCAATTAAAATCTATACTTTTTGTCTTTGTGCGCGGGAGAGGAGTCGAACCTCCATGCCTTGCGGCGCTACCACCTCAAGGTAGTGCGTCTGCCAATTTCGCCACCCGCGCAGATACTAACAATTATCCTAAATTTATAAAAAAATGCAACAAACAAATCTGTAATCCGTCGCATGCGTTTTTGACTTTATAGGCCGATATTTATAAAATTACATCAGCCATCCACCATGGACGTTTGAAGGATGCCAAAACATGAACAAGAAAAATGAAATCCGGGGAATCGTGTTTGATCTTGGCGGTGTTTTGGTCCGGAGCTTCGAGTTTAATTTCTATAAAGTCGCCGGACGAAAAATTGGGCTGTCTCCTTCTACAATTGCAAAGATAGCGGAAAGCGAATGGGCAACGCTTGAGGTGGGAAAAGAAACAAACAGCGAGCTGTGGCATCGGATCGCAAAAAAGCTTGGGAATCCAGGCCTCGGCAACGTACTGGCCTCGTTGTGGCTCAGACACTATAAACGCGATGCGAAGATCAAAAAAGCAGTCCTCGAAATAGTGAAGCGTCTACACCATAAGTACAAAATGGGCGTGATCTCAAACACACAAAGAGAGCACAGTATTGTCGACAGGAAAAGGGGGCTTTTTAAACATTTCGATGTCGTACTCCTCTCGAACGAAATCGGCTTAAGAAAACCGCAGCATGAAATTTTCGCGCTCGCATCTGAGAAGTTGCGGGTTCCGCCTCAAAATCTGCTTTTTATCGATGACGATAGCCGATGGACGACGACCGCAAAACGATACGGGTGGAAGGCTTTGCGATTCATTTCCGCCCGCCAACTCAAAAAATCGCTCAAACGACTGGGAATCCGAACGAATCGTCGGTCGAAATCCTAATCCTGAAAACTAATGGCGCTTCCAACAGAGCGCCGTTTTTATTTGCAATTTAAAAATTATAATTATAAGTGAGCTTTTCACTGGCTTTGCGCCTGCCTACCGACAGGCAGGTCTGCCAATTTCGCCACCCGCGCGGGCACAGATAGAATTATAAACAAATTTCTCGTCATTTTCAAACCACCGAAGCTCATCGGGACTTTATTTGCTTACGCAAAGTATGCTAACATGTAGTCATGTCCCCGAAGAAATTCTCCAGAACTAAAATAATAATCATTGTAGTTGTCGTCGCGCTCGCGGCCTGGCTCATTTATAAAATCGCAAATCCTAAACCGCCGGCAGTGAACGAGGTCACGGCAACGCGCGGAAACATAACGCAGAATCGTAAGCGTCACGGGAAACGTGGAACCGGCCGAAAACGTTGATCTCGCTTTTGAAAAATCCGGCACGGTAACCGGCGTCTACACGGATGTCGGCGAAATCGTGTCCGCCAGCCAGAAATTGGCCGAACTTGACACGTCGGAGCTCGCGGCGAGTCTGGCCAAAGCGCAAGCGGATGTGGCAACGCAACAGTCGGACCTGAACAAAACCGAGGTCATCCTCGCCAATTATTATGCTAGCGCTCCCGACATCCTGAACGATGCCTACACAAAAAGCAACGATGCGGTTAAAACACAGATTGACCCGATGTTCACAGACACGGACATAAATAATCCGCAGCTGACTTTTTCGGTTCTCAATTCGCAGGAAGTGACCGACGCCCAATCCCAGCGCCTGCAAATGAACAATATCCTGAGCGATCTCTTGACCGAAATAAATCAGCTGATTCCGAGCTCGTCAAGCATGGTTGAAGCGACGCTCGCCGACACCCAGTCAAAACTTACGACAACTCGCACTTTCCTTGACTTGCTCGCGAAGGTAGTTGACGACTCAAACAATCTTACCGCTTCCACCGCGAGCACCTACAAGACGTCGCTTACCACGGCGCGAAACGAAGTAAACACGGCGCTCACCAACATCAATGACGAGGAACAGAACGTCGCCGTGGAGAAAGCGACCGCCTCCTCGGACCAGGCCGCGATAGAAAGTTCGCAAGCGGACATACAAAACATACAGGCGCAGATAAGCAAGGCCACCCTCTACTCCCCGATTGACGGCACGGTAACGCGCGAAGACGCCAAAGTCGGCGAGATCGCGCCCGCCAACACGACGTTAATTTCGGTGATTACCGCTTCCAACCTAGAGGTTGACGCGGACATTCCCGAAGCCGACATCGCAAAAGTCAAAATCGGCAATCCCGCGGCGATAACGCTTGACGCCTACGGCAGCGATGTCGTCTTTGACGCCAAAGTCATCTCCATTGACCCGGCAGAAACGATGATTGAGGGCGTCGCAACATACAAAACCAAATTTCAGTTCGTTAAAAATGACAGTCGTCCCAAATCCGGCATGACCGCGAACATTGACGTCATGACTGACAAGCACGAGAACGTGGTCCTAATTCCCCAGCGGGCTGTGACAGCTCAAACCGACGGCAAATACGTGCTCGTGGATAATGGCAATCCGCAAAAACCGGAAGAACGTCTGGTGCAGACCGGACTCCGCGGCACCGACGGGAATGTGGAAATCACGGACGGGCTCAGAGAAGGAGAAAAGGTGATAATTCCGACGCTGGAATAGGAGTATAACTTAGCAAAAGCGCAAAGCGCGTAGCGCAAATCGATCAGCGCTCCGCGATTAGCGATTCGCGACGCATTGTGCCTCTAATCGAAGTCCAAAATCTTGAAAAGACCTACGATAGCGACGGCGTCCAGACGCCCGCCTTGCGCGGCGTTTCTTTTTCCATGGAAAGCGGCGAATTTCTCGCCATCATGGGCCCGTCCGGTTCCGGCAAGTCCACGCTTCTCCACGTCCTTGGATTTTTGGACAGAAACAGCGGCGGCGCGTATCGCTTTGACGGCAAAGCGATGGACGACTACACCGACGACGAACTCGCGCACGTACGCAATAAAAAAATGGGATTTGTTTTTCAGTCCTTCAATCTCCTGCCGCGGGCATCGGTCCTGGAAAACGTGAAGCTTCCTCTGTATTATTCCGGCATAAAAGAATCGTTCTGGGACGAAATGGCCAGGAAAGCGGTTGATGAGGTCGGGCTCTCGCACCGCGCAAACTACGAAACCGCGCGGCTCTCGGGCGGCGAGAAACAACGCGTGGCAATAGCGCGGGCGCTCGTGAACCACCCTCAGGTGATTTTCGCCGATGAACCGACGGGAAATCTGGACTCAAAATCCGGTGGCGTCATCATGGAAATCCTGCAAAAACTCAACGACGAGGATGGCCATACGATAGTGCTCATCACGCACGAAACCTACACAGCCGAACACGCTAAACGAATAATTCATCTCTTGGACGGCAAAATAGACAGCGATAAAACTGTCGCGCACCGCCTCTCCAGCGACAGCTTTATCAAATAATCATGACACTAAAATACAGTTTCAAAACTGCGGCCACGGGACTCAAAACCCACATGTCCCGCTCGCTTCTCACAATATTGGGAATTGTCATCGGCATCGCCGCCATAATTCTCGTCGTCTCGCTCGGACAAGGCGCGCAAAATTTGATTTTGAGCCAGGTGCAAAGCATCGGCTCAAAGACAATCGCCGTCGTACCCGGCAGACAACCGAAGGGACCGACGGACATAGCGGCGTCGCTCACCAGCTCCCTGAAAGAACAGGATGTAACCGCGCTCCTGAACAAAAACAATGTGCCGCACCTTGCGAAACTTATGCCGGTTATTTTCGGAAGCACTGTTGCGATTTACGGTTCAAATTCTTACAGACCGACGATTTTCGGAGTGACGGATTATTTCGCGGAGATTTATAATTCGTATCCAGCCGAAGGACGCATCTTTGACGAAGACGACATCAAAAGCTACGCAAGCGTGGTGGTCATAGGCTCGAAGGTCAAAGACGAACTTTTCGGCAACGACGAAGCCCTGAACCAGAAAATAAAGCTGAACGGCAGAAATTTTACGGTCATCGGAATTCTGTCGAGCAAGGGCCAGTCGTCGTTCGTTGACTTCGACGAGGCCGCCATTGTCCCCTACACCACCGCGCAGGAATATATTTTCGGCATCAAATACTACAACCGCCTCGTTGTTGAAGCAGACAGCGAAGCCAACGTGGCGCAAACCGTTCAGGACATAACAACGACTCTCCGCAATTTACACAATATAACCGACCCGTCAAAAGACGATTTCTACATAGAAACGCAGGCGAGCGCCATGCAAATGGTGAGCACCATCACGAATGTTCTCACGCTCTTCCTTGCCGCCATTGCCGCGATATCTCTCATTGTCGGCGGCATCGGCATCATGAACATCATGCTCGTTTCTGTAACGGAACGAACCCGCGAGATCGGCCTCCGTAAAGCCGTCGGCGCGACCGAAAGAGATATACTTTCCCAATTCCTTCTTGAAGCCACGATTTTAACGGCAACGGGCGGCGTAGTGGGCATCACCATCGGCGCCGGATTTTCTTTTCTCATCGCTCTCCTCTTGAGTAAATTTTACGCGCTCGCGTGGATATTCAGCTTCCCGGTAAATGCCGCTCTTCTGGGATTGGGCGTAGCCGCCGCCGTCGGTCTTGTTTTCGGAATTTATCCGGCGTGGAGAGCTTCGCGCTTGAGTCCGACGGAAGCGCTACGTTACGAATAAAAAGCGATTGATTTGCCCGGATTTTTGGAGCTTGACAAATCTTACCAATTTGCTATAATATACACAGTAAAAGTGGGGCACATCCGGGCGGAGGTTGAAGGTTATATGAGTTTAATATCCAGAGTTTACAGTTCCACTTTCGGCTATTCCGAAAAGAAGCGGCGACGGTTAAAAGAAAAAAACCGCCAGAGGAAGCGTCGGGGACAGAAACCACTCAAAGAGCCGAAGCCTCAAATAGTAAAAATCGGCCGTTTTCTTTCCTGACTTTCACGCAAGCAGAACACTACCGGCTCGGCTATTAGCCGAGCTTTCTTTTTCTCCAAAAACCTGCCTACCGGCCCGCTTCGCCATAGCTTTAACGAGGCGAGCAGGCAGGTTTGGGCGGGTAACTTGCAAATATTTACTATCCGCGCTATAATGATGCCAGCGTTTCAGTGGTTCAATTACTTCCGGAGCGTTGGAGGGTGAGATGAGCAGAAGTATGTACGATTTTGACTTTCGACACTGTGAGGGCAAACCGTGCGGCAAAGAACCGCTCGGGATAGAACCGGAACCTAAAAAGAAATGTGTCGGCGCTGAATGCCACTTATATAGCTTGTGCGGCCTCGATAAGAAAACGCCCTGGGCCGAGCCGCTCGCGACAGGACCAGTCAGGTTGGCCGCATAAACACGAATGAATGGATAAAAAATAAAAAAGACCGCCCTCCCGGCGGCTTTGTTTTTTTGCTACACGTTACATGTTTCGTGTTACATGCCTACACCGATACACCGAGTTCACACCTCATCGGCGGGCAAGTCCGCCAACTAAACCGATACACCTAATTTTTGGCGAATGCGCGCGCCGGATTCCTTGCGCACCCAATATAATTTAGCCCGGTGAACTTTTTTCGGTGAACTAACGACTGTAACCTTGTTAATAGCCGGTGAGTGTATAGGATAAACTTTCTCCACGCCGACGCCCGCGACAATCGCGCGCACCGTAAAGGTCGCGCCGGCCTCCGTTCCGTGCTTGCGCGCGATGACCAATCCCCCGAACGGGACTTTACCTTCGTAAACCTTCACCCGCGCGCCGGGCTTTATTTTCTTCAGAAGTCTCCAGGTCAATCATAGTAAAAGGGTTTAGCCAATAGGATACAGCCAATGGAACTTTAATTCAAGTAGCTTAACTCTATGCCCTAGACCCTGTTGGCTACTTAAGGACGCTCTTGATTTTATTCACCAACTGATCAATGGAAACTTTTACCTTGACGAAGTATTCCGTCGCGCCGAATTGTTTGGCCTTGAGGACATCGCTTTCCTGCGCCAGGTTACTCAAAACTATGACCGGGATCCGATTCATTAACGGATTCATGGAAATCGTCTCCAGCACCTCAAATCCCGACGCCTTCGGCAAGATCAAATCCAAAACAATAAGGTCGGGCTTCGCCTGTTTTAAAACATTCAACGCATCTGCCCCATCAAAGACCTGAACAACCGCAAAACCGTCTTTCTCAAGACGCGCTTTCAGGAGCGAAGAAAGAAATCGGTCGTCTTCAATGACGAAAACTGTCTTCTTGGTTGCCATGACATTATTATACCACAATTGCGTGGGCAGTCGTGAATTTTACGCGGAAATGAACTTCCGCGCCGATCTGCGTTATGTCTGCGCTTGTCTGCGGTTGAACTTCGCCCGATATCTGAAAAAGAGCTTTTTAGTTGTCCCAACCTATCATGAAACACGCAACCTGAAACATGGAACATTACAAAATGTTTCATGCTTCATGTTTTATACTTCGTGCTTCACGTCGACTAACTATTTGTTAATAGTTTAATTGATCCACGGGCAGCTTCCGCTACTCGTGCCTTGTTACGACTTATCCCATGTCACCGAGCTTAAGCTAAATCGCCTGAGGCGATCTTCACCTACTCCCGGCTCCCTTGGATTGACGGGCAGTGAGTACAGGACTCGAGAACGTATTCACCGCAACATAGCTGATTTGCGATTACTAGCGATTCCAGCTTCATGAGGGCAGGTTGCAGCCCTCAATCCGAACTGAGACCGGGTTTGATGGGATTAGCTCCGCCTTGCGACTTCGCAACCCATTGTCCCGGCCATTGTAGCACGAGTGTAGCCCAGGGCATCAGAGGGCCATGCTGATTTGACGTCATCCCCTCCTTCCTCCCCGCTCAGAAACCACGAGACATGAGACACACGTCACGACTCACAAATTTATTGTGCATCGTGCTACGTGTATCGTGCATCATGAACTCTGAGCGGGGCAGTTTCGCGTGACACTTGTAACACACGATAGGGGTTGCGCTCGTTACCCCACTTAAGGGAACACTTCAAAGCACGAGCTGACGACAACCATGCAGCACCTGTACGTGACGTCCTTGAGAGAGGGCCCGCCTTTCGGCAAGCTTTCGTCACGAATTTCAAGCCCTGGTAAGGTTCCTCGCTTACTGTCGAATTAAACCTCATGCTCCACCGCTTGTGCGAGTCCCCGTCTATTCCTTTGAGTTTTAGCCTTGCGGCCGTACTTCCCAGGCGGCCGACTTAACGCGTTAGCTCCGCCACTCCGAGGGTCGATACTCGAAACAGCAAGTCGGCATCGTTTAGGGCGTGGACTACAAGGGTATCTAATCCTTTTTGCTCCCCACGCTTTCGCGTCTCAGAGTCAGGAAGGTCCCAGTGCCATGCCTTCGCCTTTGGTGTTCCGCACGATATCAACGGATTTCACCCCTACACCGTGCGTTCCAGGCACCTCTAACCTCCTCTAGTTTCGCCGTATCTCCTGCACTTCCACCGTTAGGCGGTGGGATTTAACAGAAGACGCACGAAACCTCCTACACGCTCTTTACGCCCAATAAATCCGGATAACGCTCGAGGTCTACGTATTACCGCGGGTGCTGGCACGTAGTTACCAACCTCTTTCCGTATGGTACGGTCACCCAGCACTTTTGGAACGAACTTTTCTAATTTGCTCAAATTTTTGGAGGTATTGACAACAGCAATCACTTCTGCTATAATGCCCATAGCACATTGGGAGACCAACGTGCCGCACGTCGGGCCTCAGCCCTTGTGCAATTCCCAAAAGGAGAATTGATTTATGCGTGCCAAATTCCCGTCACAAGTCACGGATCGAATACTGGAAGCAGCCAAGAAAGAGTACTCCTTCCAGATCAATCATGCGGAATTAGGGCGGCGGCTGTTTACGCGCAAGCACTGTGGCACGAGAATGGTTCAGGTAAAAGTCTTTCTGCAAGGAAGACAACAACCTGCCATACTCGGAAAACAATAACCACAGATGCACGGACGCCGCAGTATGCCCCGTTTGTTTGCTGGCATATGTCATGACTAACGACTAGCTGCCACCTTTCTACTGCCACCAGAAGCTTTCCGGTGGCAGTTTTTTAAATCCAAAAATTTGAGCAAATTAGTTTTCCCGCCAAAAGTGCTGGGTTCTTCCCATACTACCGCAGTTTACAACCCGAAGGCCTTCTTCCTGCACGCGGCGTCGCTCGATCAGGCTTTCGCCCATTGTCGAATATTCTCGGCTACTGCCACCCGTAGGTGTACGAACCGTTTCTCAGTTTCGTCGTTGGGGGTCAGGCTCTCACCTCCCCTACCGGTCATAGCCTTGGTAGGCCGTTACCCTGCCAACTAGCTGATCGGACCTAGGCCGCTCTTGGAGCGTCTTGCGACTTTGGATGCGAATGGCTTTCGCCCCCGCATCATCATCAGGAATTACCCCGCCTTTCGGCGAGCTGTGCCCGTCTCCAAGGTACGTTACCAAGGTGTTACTAACTCGTTCGCCGCTCACTATTTTCCTTGCGGAAAATAGTTCGCTCAACTTGCATGCCTTATCCACGCCGCCAGCGTTCATCCTGGACCAGGATCAAATCCTCAGTAAAAATCGCGCATTTATTCAATACGCGAGATTGTGCGCCATGCATGACGCCCAAACTCGCGCATCTCACTCGTGCGTGAGTTCATACCGCGATTGATTTATTGATCTCGGTTTATTTCAATTCCAAACCGAAAAATGAATCTTATTGGGACAACTAAAAAACTCTTTTTTATTTACTTTTCTCATATTAATTTTTCAATCTGCAGTCGGCGCAGTCCTTTACCCCGCACATTACCTTCGGTAATAACGGGGCGAGCAACAAAACATCCCCCCTACACATTCTAAACCTCAGAAGAATGTGTAGGGCGGATGTCTTTAGACACACCATAATATTGAGATATCAAACCTATCCGTTTTCCATATTGATAATTATATTCTACCCACAACCCTTGTCAAGCACCTATGATTGTGTATAATCTATAGCATTATGGCCAAGAAAGACCTGCATCCCCAATATTATCCCGCCGCCAAGGTGCACTGCGCCTGCGGAAACACTTTCACAGTTGGCTCAACCAAACCCGAGATTCAGGTTGAAATCTGCCACAAGTGCCACCCGTTCTATACCGGCGAAGAAAAACTGATAGATACCGCTGGACGCGTGGAGAAGTTTAAGATACGACGGGCCAAAGCAGTCACGGCTCCCAAGAAAAAGCCCCGACGCGCCCGAGCAACGGAGGACAAGAAGGAACATCGGAAATAATCCCCCTACACATTGTTTGAATTTTGACAATGTGTAGGGAAAACCAAGGAAACAAGGAAGCGGCCTCTACGTGAGGCCGCTTCGCGTTCTTGCTCGGATAAAAATCGGTCGTATTGCAAACTGTCCGATATTTGTAAATCGGCTGCCCGCCACAATCGGCTGACCTCAAAAACGCGAAACTATTTCTAACCGACCTTCGGCAACGAGAAACGGAATGTTGAACCTTTACCTTCCCCCTCGCTTTCGGCCGAAATCTTCCCGCCATGCGCCTCAATAATGCTCTTAGTTATATGGGGCCCGATGCCCGAACCCATGATTTCGTTCCTCACGCGCTTATCGCGGACATATTCTCTGAAGTTCAGCGGATTCACGCCCGGATCAAAGCCAATGCCGGAATCTTTAACCATGAAGACCGCCTCGCCGTCCTTTTCTTCCACTCTCACGCCTACGAATCCCTCGGGGGTGTATTTGATAGCGTTGTCAATGAGATTTCTGATGGCGTGCTTCAGCTCCCGCGGGTCAGCGTTCACGAAAATATCCCTCGCCGACGCGCTGAACGTCAGATCAATTTCTTGAACGTCGGCGAGCGGTCGCAAACCTTCAACCACGTCTTTTGCCAAACCCACCAGATCGGTTTTTGAAAATTCGTACTCCATTTTTCCCTCTTCAACTTTTCTCAAATCAACCATGTTGGTTACGGTTTCAACGAGGTCGTCGGTCGTGGTTTCAATTTTCCCGAGAGTTTCTTTCGCTTTCTCGTCTATAACTCCGCACAAGCCCTCACGCAGCAAGGTTGCATAACCTTTTATGACCGCGAGGGGAGTTTTCATTTCGTGGGAAGCAATCGCAATAAGCCGGGTGCCGAAGCGATTGGCCTCTTCAAGTTTGCGCCGCATTTGTTCAAGTTCATCCGCAAGTTCCTGCAAGCGGGTATTAATGTCAGCCATATTAAAATTCTAACATTGCGCCCAGAAATTTTGTAGATGCACTTGAAAAGCATGCCGCTTCCGTGTTATATTCGGATAAGCTAATTTACATCTCTGTGAGGCGCGATGAATTTTATGTATCGGATGGGGTTTTCGGCAATTCTGAAAGTGCGGAATGTCTACCTTGCCTTCCCAAGATGCTATAAAGCGGCTGCCGAATGCTACGAAAAAATCGTTTGGTGGCACCTGCTCGTGGCGCCTATCATTCTCATAATCGGCGGCTTCGTGTGGGGCATCGTGACCGGCGGCCTTTTGTGGGGTCTGAAATGCGGCTCCGGCGTTTTCTTCCTGTTCTTCGAAGCCGAGGGCGTAATCGGATTCTGGGCAAAAGTCATCGGCATCTCGTTACGTGGGGCGGTGGTCCTCTCCATATTGTGCAGTTCTTACGATATCTTCTGTTTGTTCATACTATCAAACAAAGCGGTGGCTGGCCTAAGGCGTTCGGTAAAAGCCAACCCGGAAAAGGCCGGCGACTCCTGGACTGACAAATTTTTCTTTCTTGTGCGGGCATTTGAATCCCGCGCTCACGTGGCGGCCGCTGAGGTTGAAGACAAGGTAAAAAATCTGGAAACTGAATCGGACAACTCGCGGTTCGCCAGAGCATACCGTTGGTTCAAAAGACGCAAGTTACTTTACGCGACGCTTCCGATCTTCGGATTCGTAGTCGGCGCCCTTTTCATCGGCGTCCCCCTGTCCGTTGTCTGTGGGCTGAATCAGTTGCTTTCCTTTGTCCTAATCGTATCCGGCAATGCACTGAAGATGATCGCGGCCGGCTATACCGTCTTAAAGATAGGAATGTTCGGCGTCATTCTTTCAGTTGTAGCTGTGGCGTTCGCCGAAAAGGCAATCAAGTTCTGCATTAGAAAATGGCGGCATCGCCATCTGCAACATAAGAAGGGCCTCGCTTAGCGGGGCCTTATTTAATCAATGGCAAAATCCGAGTAGGCGACAATTTCCCCCGACCATAATCAGGGCGCAACATTCAACAATGTCTTGATTTGATCGACCGTCTTGTTCAGATCGTCGGATTTTTTGATGTACCCATCGGCGCCCAATTCCCCGGCAAAGCGACGGTCAATTTCCTGTATTTCCCGCCGCGGATCGCCCAAACTTGATAGAAAAACCACTTTTATATTTTTGGTTTCGGGGTCACTCTTCAACCGCAATACTGCGTCGGCGCCGCTTACTCCCGGCATCTTCACGTCCATTAAAATTAAATCCGGCTTCAATTCTTTAGCCATTTTTATCCCGCTCTCACCGTCCCCAGCCGTTTCCACTCTAAATCCAGCACTGGTCAACTTCATGCCAAAAATCTCCAGAAAGTCCGGCTCATCGTCAACAATCAATATCAAGGGTTGTTTATCTGTCATATTACCTGCTTTAATTATACAATATCATTATATCATAATTGGCACTAAACACGGGAAGCGTGCCGAAACGCGTAGAGCGACAGCCGCGCCGGCACAATCCCCATTTACGAAACCATGAACAAAATAATCCTAGAAATCCGGGCTGGAACGGGCTTGCCCGCCATAGCCAAATTTTATAAATAATTCAAGTACGAAGTGGTGCAACAAAAGCATGACAAATAAAGTTATTTTGGAAATAAGGGCGGGGGCGGGAGGTGACGAAGCCGCTATCTTTGCGGGCGATCTCGCGCGAATGTACCAACGCTACGCCGCAAGGCGCGGCTGGGGATTCGCGACGCTTGACTCAAACGAAACATCGCTCGGCGGCTATAAAACATTTATCGCCGAGATAAAAGGAGAAAATGTTTATGACGCGCTGAAAAACGAATCTGGCGTCCATCGCGTCCAGCGCGTGCCGAAAACCGAGAAATCGGGACGTGTACACACCTCAACCGCTTCAGTGGCTGTGATTCCCGAAGTGGAAGCAAAACTGGTTGATGTCAACCCGAACGACTTGGAAGTGACATTTTCTCGCGCCGGCGGCCCCGGCGGCCAGAACGTCAACAAGGTTGAAACGGCCGTAAGGATCTTGCACAAACCGACCGGCATCGTCGTTTCCTGCCGTGAAGAACGCTCACAGAACGCCAACCGCGAAAAAGCTCTGGAAATTCTGCGCGCGAAATTATTCGAACTTCAGCGCGAACAAGCAGCCGGCAAAGTAAGCGAAATCCGCCGCGAACAAATCGGCTCCGCCGAACGCGCGGAAAAGATACGCACATATAATTTCCCAGAAGACAGAATCACCGACCACCGCCTCGGAAAGAAGTTTCACAACATAGAGAAAATTCTTGACGGGGATTTGGAACCGATAGTCAAGGCTTTCCAAAAATAAAACGAGGCGGTTATTTCCGCCTCTTGACCTTCTTGGTTTTGGAATCCCGCCTTCCCGCGGGCTCCGGCTCCGTCCTACCGCCAAAATACATCCGGCTGTCAATTTCAATCCTGGTGCCGCATCCCGGGCAGGGAACATAATGAACAATAAAATCCTGTGTGCCGACAGCGCCTCCGTCAACTGTCTGGATTTGCGCGACCACCTTTTTTCCATCATTTTTCTCAAGTTGGAATTGGCATGCGCAAATACTGTTGTTGCATACCCAAACTTTTTCCAGCCAATCAGGCCAAACGCTCTTAGATTTCCATTCTCTTACTACGTGCACGCGCCGACTAACCAGTATTTTCATTGCTAACCTCCTTCCTTCTTGTGAAATATCACTCAACCACATGACAAGGCAACTGAGAATACAATATTGCACAATTATTAAAAAGTCAAATGAGCTACCGCGCCTTGCTGATTAATCCGTCCACATCTTTCAATTCTTCCCAAATGCCGTCAATCAAATCATATTTCTTAGCCTCTTCAAGCGTTACCCAGACGTGATCGGTCAGGTCCTTGCACAATTTTACTTCACCGCTTTTGTAAAACGTCCAGTATGACAGCGTGACCACGGGGAAACCATCAGGGCGGATGAAAACCAAATCCGTCAAATATTGCGGCTTCTCTATTTCCAGACCGACCTCCTCGCGCACCTCCTTGCGCACGAGCCAATCCATAATGCCGTAGTATTGAAAATATTCCGTCTCGTGCGGCAGTTTCTCGTATTCATGAACCACAAGTTTCCCGCCCGGCACGGTCCATTTATTCGGGAACGCTTTCTCGTGCGGCGCGCGCTTGGCGATCAAAAACCGCGCAACGTCCTGAGCCGAAGGCGAAGGATCTCTTTTGACGATAATCGCTGTCGCGGTTACGAAATGCAGGCGAGGGTCAGTGTCCATTTCAATTTAATTCCCGACATTTACGAAAGCTCAAAGGGGTAAATTATTCTTCTTCCCTGTGTTCTAAAACTTTCTCGCGCGCCGCTGCAAGTCTACTCGCCTCTTCGGTTTGGCGAATCACATCTTTCCGACGATCTCTTCGATTTTCACTAAACCCTTCCCAACCATTTCCAGTCTATTCGCCAAAGCACCGACATTCTTCATCTCTGCCTCGATTCTCTCAGTTTCTTCTCCTTTTTCCGCATTTTTATATTTCCCCTTAAGCCCCTCTTCCAACTTACGAAGTCCTTCACAAATCGTATGCATGTCATGCTCAGTAAAATATTTACCAAGATCTTTTGACATCGAATCTGTTTTTATCATCTCTCTCTTAGCCTCTGCTTTCTGGTCGCCCGTTGCAATAAGTCGTCCTTCTCTGTCAACCTCGGCTCCTCCTTTTACCATCTCGGCCTCTTGTATTCTGGCGCTTGCTATTTCCTCCGGCGTCATTCTTGGGAATTCTTCTGATTTTGGCATTGTTTTAACTGTTTAATAATTTTACGGATACGACCTTTTTAGTAAGATACCAATATACAAATGCATGCAAATGATACAAATAATACGAATTAATTATTAGTATCCATTCGTATCATTAGTACCATTTGTATATTTGTATCATAGTTTCAAATTTATTCCAGTATTTCTGCAATTTGTTTGATCATCGCGAGCGCTACCGGTGCCGGCAATAAACTATAGGAATCAACGCCTTCGTCATCTTTCACGACCCACGGACTTTCAACGACTTTTATTTTCCCCGAAGAGTCGCGCTCGTAACTGTAAGCCGGCGTTATTTCGTAATCATCCACAAACTCCGCGGCCTTCGCGACCGGCACAGAGTTGCGGAGATAAACCTTGGGCACGCCGTGAAGTTCAAGAAGTTTGTTGAAAACCTTCTCGTCGGTTTCCAAGCGCTCTCTGATGGGCTCAATGCCGAGTTCGTCACCCTCTTTGGGCACCATCCGCGCGCCGTTGCACGAAGGGTTATCGCATATCAAATAAAATTCTTTTTTATCCCTGTCGTATCCCACCTCCTTCGTGGCAAGGAGTTTCGTGTTGCGCGGCGTCTTGCAAATCGGGCAGACGACGCGCGTTTTTATCCTTGCGTCAATGATGGAAGTCGGCAAACTTATGAACACAAAAAAGTCCGGGTCATCGCGGTAGCCCAGAAGCTCGCGCAAAAATATTGAATAATTTATCTGGTCCAAGCCGCGCGGAAAGCCGTCTATGAAAATCGCTTGCCTCGGCCGCTTGGAAATCTCATATTTCAAAAGGGCCAAAATAAGTTCGGTGGAAACGAGCGAGGACTGACTCCGCCCCTCTATCAATCCGTCTATTTCTTCCAAACTGTGAAAGCCGCGGTAGTTCTTTTTGAAAAATTCGCTCAATTCTTTTTTCTTCGCCGAATCGGAAAGCCCGGCATGCACGTCACGGACGATGTCCCCCACCGCCACGTGGCCGACATGGCCTGCCTCGCCGGCAGGCAAACCGCCGCCGATGGTCTCCATGAAAAGCTTGGAGTAAGTGCCCTTGCCAGAATTCTTTTTGCCCAAAAGGTAGCCGACGAACGTTTTGCCGCTCGCTAAATATTTCCTTATTTTTTCAATTTCCTTGCCGGCCTTCAATTTAAA
This sequence comes from uncultured bacterium, assembly GCA_963844965.1. Lineage (GTDB taxonomy): Bacteria > Patescibacteriota > Minisyncoccia > UBA6257 > 2-01-FULL-56-20 > REEB91. The sequence continues at coordinate 40,666 of CAWJQC010000004.1, forward strand.
ATACTCCCGGCGCTCGTCCGGGTCGTTCAGGTTGAACTTTCGGTCAACTCCCTTTACTTTTGTTTTGAATATAGGGAAATCCACGCGTTTTTTTGTTTTTTTCCCCGACGCTACGGTCGGGGTCTTCGGCTATGCCTTTGACTTTTTAATTCCCAATCCTAACTCATTCAATTGTTTTTTGTCCACATCGCTCGGCGAACCCATCATCGGGTCATAGCCCTCGCCAGTTTTCGGGAATGCAATAACTTCGCGGATGTTCGGCTCGTTTTGCAAAACAGTAACCAGGCGGTCAAGTCCCCAGGCGATGCCGCCATGCGGCGGCGCGCCGAAACTCAGCGCCTCAAGCATGTGCCCGAACTTCGCCTGTATCTCCGTGTCACTGTAGCCCATAATACTAAACACTGCCTTGAGTGCTTCGGGCCTGTGATTGCGCATACTGCCGCCGCCGATCTCCAGTCCGTTCAAAACAACATCGTATTGGCTTGTCAAAATTCCGGCAATATTTTTCTGCGCCAGCAAATCATCCATAAACTCCGGCTTCGGCGCGGAAAATGGGTTGTGCGTAAAAGTCCATTTGGTTTTCTCTCCGCCAGAGGCGGATCCCTGCCCGCCGGCAGGCGCGGCGCCTTCGGCGGAAAAAAACGGAAAATCAATTATCCAGCAAAAAGCCAAAAGGTTCGGGTCGTTCTTATCCTTCCGTAAATCCGGCCGGTCGGTTTTATATTTTTCAGCAACATCTTTATAGCTCAGACGCGGGAAAGGAATTTCCTGAATTTTTTTGTCCGGATAGAGGGTCTCCACTATCTTTATCAGAAGTTCTTCGTTTATCGCCATCACATCCTCGCGTTCCACGAAGCTCATCTCCAGATCAAGTTGCGTGAATTCCGGCTGCCTGTCTCCTCTTGTGTCCTCGTCGCGGAAACAACGGGCAATCTGGAAATATTTTTCCAATCCGCCGACCATCAAAAGCTGTTTATACTGCTGCGGCGACTGCGGCAAAGCGTAAAACTGTCCTTTGAAAATGCGTGACGGCACAAGATAATCGCGTGCGCCTTCCGGCGTGGATTTTGACAGCACCGGCGTTTCTATTTCCAAAAATCCTTTCCCATCCAGAAAATCTCGTATTAACTTGATTATTCTGTGCCGCGAAATCAAGTTTTTCTGCAAGCGCGCGCGCCGCAAATCCAAATATCTGTATTTCAGGCGGGTTTCCTCGTTGATCTCGTAACCGTCGGCGTCAACGGAAATCGGCGTGGCTTCCGAGCGATTCAGGATTTCCAGTTCGGTCGCGCTGACTTCATAGTGACCGGTCGGCAACTTGTCGTTCACCATCGCCGGCGGCCGCTTCTTGACCTCGCCTTTCACTCGCACGACATATTCCAGCCGCAGGTCGCCGGCGCCTGATAATGATGGCCCTCCGCCAGAGGCGGATCCGCCTTCGGCGGAAAAAACGACCTGCGCTAAACCGCTCCGGTCGCGGAGGTCAATAAAAACCAATTTCCCGTGGTCGCGCCGCGCGTGAACCCAACCGCAAAGCTCAACTTCTTTGCCTTCGTTTTTTATGATTTCTGATACAGATACCCGCATGGATTGGCGTCCTTATTTAGCTCTTGCCTTATCAACCCTATCTATGGCGCTCTGATACTGATCGCGTATCTTTTCAAGCTCCTTGCGCTGATCGATCAGTGCATTTGCTGTCGCCTGACCATGCCTGACGCCATATTTTACTTGTTCTTGAATCTGCTTCTGAAGCTCCGCAATCTCTGCTAACTTCTTCGCAAGTTCTTCCTTGTAAATTTCGTACATTTCCTCGTCTTCTTGCGAAGCTTCGCCGCTATTTTGAATTATTTCTTTCCCGTCCATATGAGTATGATATAATTTCACTATACACCAATGCTGACTTTTGAACAAATGATCTTGCGACTCATCGTCGCCCTCGCCCTCGGAGCGCTCATTGGCCTTGAGCGCGAACTCATCGGCAAAGAAGCCGGAATACGCACGACGATGCTTGTTTCAAGCGGAGCGACAATCTTCTCAATCATCGCGATGACTCTCCCCTACCTTGTCGCGACGGACGCGTCGCAGTTGCCCGACATCCTCGCGCACAACGGCGGCTTCCTCACAATAATAGGAAACATCATCGTCGGCATCGGCTTTATCGGCGCAGGCATAATACTCAAGGAAGAAGGGCGCGTGCGCAGCCTGACCACCGCGGCGGATGTCTGGTTCGCCGCCGCCGTCGGCATTCTTGTCGGTATTGGCCTGCTCAGCTTCGCTGTCGCTTCCGCAATACTCGTTGCCGGCCTTCTCTACTTACTGCGAAAAGTTAGGCTCTCCGAATACGTGCGGCCGGAAGATAAGGCCGAAAACGTGTCGGACTAAAAAACTTGTACCTTCTACGCAAACAAAAACGCCCCGTTCATCGGGGTATTTTTGTTGCTGGCAATCCGTAAGCCGGATTCTGTCGCGCCTGCCTGTCGGCAGACGATGCGATCATTTATCTGGGCCCTTGATTGCTCGCGGGCTCAAGCGGCACTTCCACCTCATCGGCGGACACGGCCTTGCACCCAGTAAGGATTTAGCCGTTTCATCTCCACTTTTTTATCCCTATGGCGGAGCTGGACCGACTAGCTTGGGATTGGGTCCGTCCGACTTTTTCAAATCGGACCGTTTCTGCTCGCACCTCTATTCTTACGAACGACGGCTGTTAGCCGCTACTATTTTATCCCTCCCCAGTTTTGCCAGTAATGTCACTGGCAAAACTGGGGAGGGATGGTGTCCGGACTTTCCTCCCTACATTTTCTAGAATTTTAAGAAAATGTAGGGCGATCGCCTAGATTGCCAGCTAACTACAGTGTAACATTCTATCAAAAAAAATCAAGTCCGGAAGCAGTGTTCGCGACTAGCCGGTGATATTTTAATTCACGGCGGACATACCTTCAACTTATATTGAAAAGCAACTTGAATATGATAAAACACAACGCCGCGAGAACCCCACTCGCGATAATATTAACAAAGCAGACAAATCCCGAATCTTTTACCAGCCGCCAGCAAACCGCTTTAAAGCGGGATGCCACATCCGCTTCAGCTGTTGAGGATGAGATAACCTGCGCCGTGGAAAGCGGGTAACCGAAAATTGTAAAAGTATAAATCACGAACGCCGATGCCATTTGCGGCGCGAAGGCGCGCGTCGGTTTAACTTTGCGTGAACGCACCCCCACTGCCTTAATCGCCCTCCAACCGCCGGCCATCACGCCCGCGGCGATGCCAAGCGAACACAACGCTATCACCCACCACGGAATAACCACCGAATCTCCCGCTCGTAAGACATTAATGCCGACTATCACAAGTGTGAAAGCAATGACGCCCATCGCCTTTTGTGCTTCATTCGCGCCACAAGAGAACGTCTGTGCCGCCAAAGACACAGCTTGCATATTTTTAAACGATCTATCGGCGCGGTGTCCAAATAGTCCCGAAAAACGGACCGCCACTTTAGCAAAAATACGCGCGACAGCAAACCCGACGAGAGGAGCGATAAGCATTATAACTACGATCAAGAGCACTTTCAGCCAATGAATCGGCTGAAATCCCCAAGCGATTAAAAACGCACCGACAAGCCCGCCGATGAGCGCGTAAGATAAGGAAGACGGGACCCTAAGGCGCCTGGCCAAGAAGTTCCACACTATCGCCCCAAGCAGCGCGGCTATAATTACGAACGCGCCTACGCTCCTTTCTCCCAAAAAGCTCGGGTCAATAATTCTCTGGCTAATGGTTCTCGCTACCGCCGTTCCCAAAAGAAACGCGCCGGCAAAATTTCCCGCCGCCGCGAGCAAAAACGCCCGGGTCGGTGAAACAGAACCAGACATAATCACCGCAGCTGTTCGGTCAGACGAATCGCCAAAACCATTCATGAAGTCAAAAAACAAGCCGAGCGCTATAGCGATCGCCGCGAGCAAGATTGCCAATCCGGTCACCGGTTCTATGACTTGCATCAATGTAAAAGTTAAATCGTTCGCGAATCGGCGCCCTAACAAGTTAGTGGGCTCTAGAGTGCTTTGTTTATATTCAGTTAGCCCGCGAACTCGTCAACTGAACAATTTTTCAACTATAACCCATTCTTGTTCAAAACCTCATTCACGACTCTATCCGCTTTTCTGTTCTCCTCGCGCGGCACGTGGCGGAATTCCACCATTTTAAAGTCAAATTTCAAATTCCATACACCGACGAACAGTGGCTGCAGGTTTTCTTCCATGATCTTATACTTGCCGTTCAGTTGTTTCACCACGAGTTCGGAATCCATCCTTATTTCAACATCCGACTCCTTCGCTTTCGCTTTGCCAATGAGCTGTTTTATTTTTTTAAGCGCGAAAATGACCGCTTCGTATTCGGCCTGATTGTTGGTCTTCTCGCCTAGATATTCGCCATATTCTTTATTATCAATCACAACCCCGATAGCGGCCGGACCTGGATTTCCCCTGGAACCGCCGTCGGTATAAACGACGTATCTTTGATTCTTTGAATAATTGACCCTTCTTCATTTTAGCCTTTCAACAACTTCCATAGCGACCCTTCCAGCGTCTTCCTTACTTTTGAAGAAAGCACCCGCGGCGCCCTTGTGGCCGCCGCCGCCGTATTTTGCCATAAGTTCACCAGCATGAATTTTTGCCTCGCGCATTCGCCAGGGATTCGCTGAAAGCCCTACCTCAAAAAGGTTGTCGCTCCTTTGCAGGCGGACGGCATAGATGGTCTTCGGATAAAGATAGTATGGCGCGAACCGCAGCTTGCCGCTACCTGCCAATGTCAGGTCTATAAATGTCGCCTTGCCGCGAACTTTTATGTTCTTCCGGTAAAATCTCAATCCCAATCTTATCTTTTTGCGCGCACCGGCTGCGCATTCCTGAACGCGCGGGTCTTTAGCTATTTCCCTGAGCGACTTCCGGGAAAGAAGGTCTATGAGCGGCCGGCGCGTGCTGTTATCATTGGCGTTCTTTTCAATGAAGGCGTCAATGCGGAGTGCCGGCTCCTTTACTTCAAGCGTCTGCTTGGCGGATCCATAACCCGCTCCGTCAATAATGTCCAGCCATTTCGTCAACTCCTTGAAGTGCTTGGGTGGTTTCCAGTCGAAACCGACGCGCAGTGACGCCTCGGTAAAATGGCACGCCGACTTATACGACGGATCGTAACGGCGGAACTTGGATGGTCTGAACTTTTTCCGCCAGCTTTCTTTCTGAAAAGCGGTCGGATGGTGGTCAAACCAAAAAAAAGCCCCTGGGTGGTATTGGAAATCCAAAACGATGGCCGGATTGCGCCTGCCGCGGAAGAGTTTGTGCTTCAAAAAGAATTTTTCGTCCCGCCACTGCGGTAAAATATCAAAACCGAGAGGAACATAACGCTCAATATCGTCGCCGCGGTCGCGCAAAAATGCAAGCATCACCGCCGCTGACGCCCATCCGTCAAAATCGTTGTGAAAATAGACGTCGTAAGTCATTCTCTATTATGATAACGCCTGCCGCCCCTCCTCGCCAACTATCTGAAGTCATCGGCGAAAAATTCATAACCGCAGATTAGCACGGGCGTGGAAAGAAAATACCAGAATACCACGTCGTCTATGGGAAAAATATGGCCGAAAACAAGAATTGGAAAGATATATTTTCCGGGTGACCAGGACCCCGTAATTTAGACACAAAGGTCGAAACAAACTACCATTGTGTCATGAGCAACAAAAAAGGGCATCGGATTGCAAAGGAAGTGAAGGCGGACATCCTCCGCCGCGTGAAGGAAGAAGGCGTTTCGGTGGCCCAAGCCGCGAAGGACCACGGCTTGCACGAGTCCACCATCTATAACTGGCTCGGAGCCGGAGCGGCAGGCGCTCCCTCGTGGAGCGAGTTCTCCCGCCTGCAGAAGCAGAACCGCGAGCTCTTTGAGGTGGTGGGCGAGCTCACCGTGAAGCTCTCTCAGGCCCAAAAAAAGAGTTGACGGAGAAACGGGACAAGTCGGCCCTGGCCAGGGCCATGGGCGTCTCACGGGCATCGCTCTACTACGTTCCGAAACAGTACGCGAAGGATTGGGCATTCAAGATCCTGATCGAGGAAGAGCTGCGGCGCCATTCCTCGTACGGCTCGCGGCGCCTGGCGCAAGCCCTCCACGCGAACCGCAAACGGACCAGGCGTGTGATGAAGCTCTTTGGCATCAAGCCATACCGGAGGCGGGGCAAGAAATATCGTAAATCAAAGGCATCGCGGGCCTTTCCGAACCTCTTACTTGCCATCATGCCCTCGTACGCGAACCACGTCTGGGCAACCGATTTCACGGAGTTCCTGTATCGCGGCAAGAAAGTGTACGTGTCCACGATACTCGATCTTTTCACGAGACGATTGATGGGCGTCCATGTGGCGTTGCGGAAAGGATCGCCCCTCACGATACAGACCCTGGCCAACGCGCTTTTCCACCATCCGCATCCGGTCATCTTCCATTCGGACAACGGCAGCGAGTACAAGGCACGAGCGTTCACCGATACACTGGGGGACTGTGGCATCACGATCTCGCGGTCGCGGCCCGGTGCCCCATGGGAAAACGGCTACCAGGAATCGTTCTATGACAAGTTCAAGATTGACCTCGGTGATCCCAACCGGTTCGGGACCTTCGGCGAGCTCGTGGCGGAGATCTACAGCACCTTGTGGCAGTACAACCACACGCGGATCCACTCCGCCCTCAAGATGCCGCCGTCCGTGTTTGCCGAGAAGATTGCGGCTTAACGAAAAAAAACGGCAAAAAGCCGTCGAATCACTGTCTAAAGAAACCTATCCTTTACAGGTGTTTATAGCTGCCATCTTCTGGTGCCCAAGACTCAAACAATTTCTTTAAGTCCTCTATGATTCCCACCTCCCACTCCATAATAACAAGCGCTGCAGTCGTTCCAAAAACGAATATGTGCGCGATTCCGTCCGAGAGGCCGGATTGCTTGACCACCGCAGCAACCCGATCGGTGATGTTTATAAAATCGTAGTGACCTTTTGTTTTGACGGAAAGGATCATCGCCATATTATCTCGAAAGTTGCGGGTGGGGTGCAAACGATTCTACCGCAAACTGGTTTTTTTTGCGGTTTTGACATGTCCATGTTTCCCAACTCTATCACTTTAATTCTATCAGAACAGAGAAAATTATATGCATCTCGGTCTGTCCGATACTAAAACTAGGTGCGGGGAGTAGTGGACGACGTTAGAACCTGTTTGATGGAAAATGCCAGCAAATTCAGTATCCCGAGTCTTGTGAGTTAGGTTCCCCCACCCTATCACCCACCATATCTACTCCGGTGGTTGGACGACATAAGGGCCTGTAAAAAAACCGAACATTCTTATCGCGATCAGCTTTGAGAAATTAACTTCTAGTTCCCCATCTTCGGCCCGCTTACGTCGCCATTGTTATTATATCCAGACTTTTCCCACGTGCCTTTGTAATTAATATCATCGGACAACTCAATTTTGGTTATCCATTTTATCCATTTGTATCCCCATTTTTGTTCCGCAACAAGCTGAAACGGGAAGCCTTTTTCTGCCGGAATGACAACGTTATTCATTTTATAGGCCAAGAGAATATTATTATTTTCAATATAATCCAGGGGCAGTGAGGTGGTATAACCATCGCTCGCATAAAATATGACAACTTTTGCTTGTGCTTTAATACCGGCCGATTCCAAAAGGTCTTTGACCAAGACCCCTTCCCATAAAATTTTTGCAGTCCAGCCCTCGACACAATCAAGCTCCACAACCTTAGAATATTTCTGAAAATTTAGAACTTGATCGTAGGTATAACTTTTTGGAGTCTGGACCAAGCCAGAGATTTCCAATGAGTAATTATCAATGTCTATATATTGAGTTCCTTTAATCGCGTTATCCTGAATATCGGCAATTGATGATAATTTTTCTCCCTGGTACTCCTTAACCTGACTATCTGTTAATTGTTTTGTTGCGTAATCAGACGATAATTTAATTCTGATAAAAGAAATGCTTGCGATTCCGGCCAGCACCAAAAAAATTATTAAAAACCAAATTTTGGTTCTCAAACCTAAAAATTTATTTTCAGGAGTTGCGTTGAGTGTTTTTTCGGAAACTTTAATTCGGCCCAAGACGATATTCATCAATGCCAAAACTACTATAATAATACCCGACCAATCATGTGCAAAATTTATCCAAAATAACGGCAAAGGCGCATAGCCAATTACATGATACAATTCCAAAAACTTAAAAACGCCCGTAATAACCAGTATTGGAACAAAAAATATCAAAACCAGTCGAACAATTTTTCTTAATGCAATCACGCTTTTATTATATCGTTTCCATCCGAAGTCAACAAAAGCGAAGAGCGTCAAAAAACCACCCCGTGTGCGGAGCGGCGGAAATTTACTCCAACGGGTGGACGGTGTTAGAATATAAATCGCCAAAAGTTAGAACCTCAAATTGCTTACCGGATAAGCGTTAACCGAGAAAAATTATCGTAGCGGGGGCAGTAGGAATCGAACCCACGTTAGCGGTTTTGGAGACCGCTGTCCTGCCACTGAACGATGCCCCCTTGCGCTCCGACCATGGTCGGAGCGCAATTTTCAAATCACAATTTCCAATTTTCAAACCATTACTGAATTACCACTAATTACAACTGAATTACATCTATTACTTCCCTCCTATCTTAACCTCCTTGTGTGCCGTATGTTTTCGGCACCACTTGCAGAATTTTTTATATTCCAGTTTCCGCTCAACTTTCTTCTTGTTCTTGGTCGTATAATAATTCCGCCGTTTGCAGACGGAACAACGCAGGGCTATTAAATTCTCGGAATGCTTGGATTTAGCTGCCATGGAATCAGAAAGTAGAAGGTAGAAAATAGAATTTAGAACATAGAACTGAGGGCGCGGAGAGAACAATCCTCAAAATTCCACACAGGAAATCTTAGCAGAAAACCGGTTTTCGCGCAAATCTTAAACGGTCCCTCGGGGTGACGCGCGGAACGCAGCCTCAACATCCAGGTCCTCCCAGCCGGCTTTCTTCAATTCGCCGCGAATCACGTCGTCCACAAACGCGGCGGCGCGGGCGGCCCTGATATATTCCACGAGCTCCGGATTCTGGGAACCGGCTTGGGTTGATTTCACTTCCGCGGCCGGAGAAGCGGCGGTTGCGGCGTCCGCGCTAACTTGCCGCGCGGCTTCAGGGTTCGCCGCTGAAGCCGCTGAATTGTTTTTCTCCGCTTCTTCCCGCGTCGCCTCATGTTTTATAAGTTCTTTCTCTTCCGTCTCCAGCTTCACTATTTCCTCCTCCTCTTTTTTCATCCGCTTGCGAAGCATGACTACGACAAACGCCGCTATTATCAGAACCAACACTCCGCCGCCCGCGATAAGCCACGCGGTGAGTCCGACTCCGCTCAGCCGCTCCTTTATGACATCCCATGGCGTATCAAGCGACCCGCCCGCGGCGATAAGCGCCGCGCACTGCTCTATATACGGGTCAGCGTATTTGTTTACGGAGAATTTCGCGTCGGAATTCTCGGCTATCTTGAATTGCTCCGTCGCTTTCTTGCACTGCTTGGCGTGCAGAAGCGCGAGACCCTGTTCCATTGAATCGGTGAAGCCGCTTGTATCGTTTTTCAGCGACTGTGCGTCAAGCGCGGCTTTCGCCAGTTCAACCGGAACGGCGGATGCGAAATTATCCCCTAAAATGTCGCTGAGCCCCGATTCAAATGTCACCAAACCAATGACCTCTCCGTCAGCTCCGAAGAGCGGCCCTCCGCTTGAACCTTCGGAGATCTTCGCGTCCGATTGCAATATTTTGAAATCCTTATTTTGGGAATCTTTGATGGCGGTTATCACTCCCTGTGTGAACGTCGGCTCAAGATAATCTTGCGACCCGATACTGGGCCGTACCCGGAAAGCCAAACACGTAAATTTTCTGGCCGACAGCGGCCAACGCCGAAGCGCCGAGCTTCATGGCCGCGAGGTTACTTTCGCCAATCTTAAGAATAGCGACGTCCTTGTCGTCAAGGTTGTAGTTATCATTCACGCTCAAAACCGTTGCCGGAAACGAATCTTTGATAAGTTCGGTGAGTTTTTGTTTCGTTGATGTCGGATTCAGCACGACGACCTCCCGCAAGATGTCAAAGCGGCTGTTGGCTTCCAGGGCGGATAAAATTTTCTTTCCATATTCTTCTCCCATGCTTTCCGCATCCAGCGAGTCAATCCCTTTATCTTTATAATACTTTTCCAAGTCCTGTATTTCATTCGGTTTCAAGGAGAACATTTCTTTGAATATCACCGACGTCATAGCCGCGCCGAGTATCGCCTGCCGCATGGTCTCTTCCGAAACAACATGGGAGTTTGTGAGGACCAGGCCGGATGGATTCACGACGAAACCGCTGCCCGCGAGATACTGCTCCGTGGAAGTGCCGTTAACGGCGCCTGATTTCGGAAACGACACGGCAAACGTTCGGAGGTCAATGCTAAAATCGGGCACCGTTGAGGTTACCAGGAAATGCGTGAGCACCCGAACAATGGACGGCTTCGTTATGTCCGCCAATTCCTCTTCGCTCATCGCGAGCGGCTGCGGCGTGGGCATGCTCCAAAGATCGGAGAGCGACGCCGTCCCCGATCTCCCACCGCCGGGCAAACTGCGGAGAGCAACGGCGCCCAAAAACGCCGTGCTCACAAAAAGCGCGACCAAAAACAAAAAGAGCGGTAGCCATATCCGTCCACCTTCCCTACCGTTGCCGATAAATGGCATGTATAAATTATAACAAACCCGGAATGAGCCTGGCACTTCACGACAACTTAAACGTGGGTCTGAATTAACTCGTTCAAATCCAGCCAAAACTTAACCCGTTGCCCTAAACACTTCGTGTCGGGCAGCTAAAACAAAAAAGCAGGCGATTCACCTGCTTTTTTGTTTTAGGCTGAGCCGATGGCCGGATTTGAACCGGCGACCTACTCCTTACCATGGAGTTGCTCTACCAGCTGAGCTACATCGGCGAACTTAGTCCCGACGCGCTTCGGGCATCGGTTTAAGTTTACTATTACGAAAACGCACAGTCAAAACACCGTGTTTTTATCCCGTCACACGGTCCTCATTTCTGGCGTGCCGGTGATTCTTCAAAAATAGCCCGGACTAGGCGGCACCGGCCGTGTCGGATTTGTCCTTGCTTATGCCGAGCTTGTTCATTAAACCCTTTCTCGTTTTCTCCAGCTCGGGCAACAGCACTCGGTCCTCTACCGTAGAATTACCGGCTCCCATCCACATGTTCAATTCTGCAATCCGCTTCTCAAGATTCTTAAGCTCGGCTATATCGGCCTCGCGCCTTGCCATTTTTGCCTCATCCTCTAACCTTTTTTCTTTTCGTTCAAACCATCCCATAAACAAATGTTAGCAAGCAAACGCCACAATATCAATATTTATGCCTACGCGTCTTATTTAAACCGAACTGTTTTACCCCACACTTTCCGCCGAATGAGCCGAGGAGAGGAGTCGAACCTCCAACCTACGGTTTATCCCGATTTTGCAAAATTTGCCTTGAGCCGGCGGTCGGATTTGAACCGACGACCTGCTGTTTACAAAACAGCTGCTCTGCCGCTGAGCTACGCCGGCAATTTTTTTGCAAAATCGCGGACTCGCGATATTGTAAGCAAATCGTAGATTTGCACAATATCGGAGCAAAACCGTTGCTCCCTGCCCCGCACCGAGCTTTGCTCTGGTGCGCGGGTGCCATTGAACTACCTCGACAAATATGCCTGAACCCAAAAATTATTCTAACAGAAAATTGAAAAATCGGCAATTTTCATCAAAAAAGCCCCGCGCTCGAAGCACGGGGCTACTCAAAATATCATTGCGCCAATACCTTGTTAGGTTGAGCAACTTGCCGTCTCCCGGTGTATCCCCTGATCTCACTCAGCCCGGCATAAATGACGTGACCAACCATCAATTCCGGACGATCTTCGTCCATACCCCCTACAAACTCACAGGGAAAACCGGCTCCCATAACAAGCTGGCAAGCATCCCTTGATTCGTTTGACACTCCAAAGATCAGAAGGGCTTCATCTCTGATGGGGATTTCTGTTGCCATTACAAGTCTCCTTTCGTAATTCATAATAAACTACTTTCATAATAAGTCGCGGCGCAAATTTTGTCAAATTTTCACGCATATGTGCATAAATCCTCTTTCGCGGACGCGAGAATTTCTCTATGATTAAGGAAACAACAACCGAGACCGTCAAAATTTTTTATGTCCAAGTTCACGCATCTCCATATCCACTCCCACTATTCTCTGCTTGACGGCCTCACAAAAATTGACGACCTTGTCGCGCGGGTAAAGGAACTCGGAATGGATTCGGTAGCGCTCACCGACCACGGCGTTCTCTACGGCGCCGTTGAATTTTACAAAAAGGCGCGGGCCGCCGGCATAAAACCGATCCTCGGCCTCGAAACCTACGTCGCGCCGAGGGACAGGTTCAGTAAAGAAACGAGTGAGCGGTATTATCACCTCATACTCCTCGCGGAAAGCAACACCGGCTGGAAAAATCTCATAAAACTTTCCACCAAAGCGCACCTGGAAGGGTTTTATTACAAACCCCGCGTTGACAAAGACCTTCTGCGGGAATGCCACGAGGGACTCATCGCGCTCTCGGCATGCCTAGGCAGCGAGATCGGCCAGGCGCTCCTTGAAGGCAACACGGAAAAAGCTGAGCGCATCGCTCGGGAGTATGAAGAAATATTCGGCAAAGGAAATTATTTTCTGGAGATCCAAAAACATCCGCGCATTGCCGATTCAGAAAAGATAGAGACGGGACTCATAGACCTGTCGCGCGCTACCGGCATCCCTCTCGTCGCCACGCAGGACAGCCACTACCTCCGCTCAGAGGATGCGGAATACCACGACGTGCTTCTCGCTGTGCAGACCGGCAATCAACTCGCCGACCAGGACCGCCTGACGATGAAAGACGATGACTTCTCCCTCCTTTCTCCGGAAGCAATGGCGGAAAAATTCGTGCGCGTTCCCGAAGCCATCGCCCAGACTTCCGTTATCGCCGAGCGCTGCAATGTTGAACTGCAACTCGGAAAAGTTATCCTGCCGAATTTTCCCAAGCCGGAGGATAAAACCGCGAACGAATACCTGAGCGACTTGATAAACGAAAAGATCGGTAATCGCTTCACAAAAGAAAAACAAACTCCTGAACTTTTGAAGCGATTGGAATACGAGCTCACTACGATCGAGAAGACCGGATTCGCCGATTACTTTTTGATAGTCGCGGACATGATCAACTGGGCCAAAACCCACGGCATAGCCGTAGGCCCTGGCCGCGGTTCCGCCGCCGGAAGCCTGGCTTCGTATATCCTCGGCATAACGGACATCAATCCGCTTGAATACAACCTCCTTTTTGAGAGATTCCTGAACCCCGACAGGGTTCAAATGCCGGACGTTGACATGGATTTCGCCGACACGCGGCGCGATGAGGTCCTGGCATATCTGCGCGAAAAGTACGGCACCGACCATGTGGCGCAGATAATAACTTTCGGAACGATGATGGCGAGAGCGGCGTTGCGGGACGCGGGCCGCGCGATGGGATTTAGCTATAATTTCTGCGACCAAATCGCCAAGCTGATCCCGTTCAATCCGACACAAGGAATGAAAGAAGGATGGCTGGACAGGTGTCTCGCCATGGTGCCGGAACTTAAATCCACCTACGAAGGCAATGTGGACGCCAAGCGCCTCATTGACACCGCACGGCATCTTGAAGGAGTGGCGCGCCACGCGTCGGTCCACGCCTGCGGTACGGTGATCTCCAAAGAGCCGCTCGTGAATTACCTGCCGTTGCAGCTCGCGCCACAGGACAAAAACAATGTCATCACACAATTTGAGATGCACAGCGTGGAAGACCTGGGACTCCTCAAAATGGATCTCTTGGGACTCAGGAACCTCACCGTAATAGAGGAAACCGTACGCCTCGTGAAAGACACGCGCGGCGAGGAGTTGAAAATTTCCGAACTGCCGCTCAACGACAAAAAAACATTTGAACTTCTGCGGGCGGCGAACACCACGGGCGTCTTCCAGTTCGAAAGTTCCGGCATGAAACGCTATATGAAGGAAATTGAACCGACAAGCATTGAAGACCTAATCGCCCTCGTCGCTCTTTTCCGCCCCGGCCCGATGGAACTTATTCCGTCCTTTATCAATCGCAAGCATGGGCGGGAAAAAATCACATATCTTCATCCCCTGCTTGAACCAATCCTAAAAAACACCTACGGCATCGGCGTTTATCAGGAACAAATGATGCAAATCGCCCGCGACCTCGGCGGCTACACGCTCGCGGAAGCCGACACCCTGCGGAAAGCGATCGGCAAGAAAATAAAAAAACTTCTGGACGAACAGAAAGAAAAACTCATAAGCGGCATGCGCAAAAAAGGCATACCGCAAAAGACGGCGCAAGCTATCTGGGAACTCTTCCCACCTTTTGCGCGCTACGGTTTCAACAAATCGCACGCCGCCTGCTACGCCCTGATCGGCTACCGGACTGCATATCTCAAAGCGCACTATCCGGAGGAATTCATGGCGGGACTCCTCAATTCCGAGCTGAGCGATATTGACCGCATCTCGGTTCTCATAGAAGAAGCGAAGCAGTCCAACATCGGGATACTGCCGCCGGACATTAATAAAAGTTTCGTAAATTTCACACCAGAGGGAGAAAAAATCAGGTTCGGTCTGGTAGCTGTGAAAAATGTCGGCGAAGAGATAGCGAAGAACATCATAGAAGAACGGATCCGCGGCGGCCCGTTCAAGAATTTTGAGGATTTCCTCTCGCGGGTTCAGCACAAAGACCTGAACAAAAAATCCCTGGAGTCGCTCATAAAAGGCGGCGCGTTTGACTCGCTTGGCGTGGAGCGCAATCAGGCCCTCCAAGGAATGGAGGATGTGCTCAGGTTCGCGAACGTTTTCCGCAAAGGCGCAGCATCCATGAATGGCAGAAGTACTTCCCTCTTCGGTGTGAGCACGCCCAAAGCTTCGTTAAAATTGAAAATTGTTCCGCCGGCGACAAACGAGGAAAAGCTTGCCTGGGAAAAGGAACTCCTCGGATTCTACCTGTCCGAGCATCCTCTGAAGGCCTACGAGAAAAAAATAAACGGCTACAACGCGAAGCCGATATCCGAAGTGCGGAAGATAACGAACGGCCAGCTTACGGTGCGGACCGCGGGCCTTGTCTCACAAATCAAAAAAATTCTCACGAAGAACGGCCAGCCGATGCTCTTCGCGAAAATTGAGGACCTCTCCTCGCAGCCTATTGAGGTTGTCGTATTCAACAGCACTTTAGAAAAAACGGCGAAGGCCTGGGTTCTAAACAACGTCGTCCTGCTTGAAGGCCGCGTCAACTGGCGCGACAACGAACCCAAAATCATCTGCGAGCGAGCGGCGAAGCTGGAAGCGTAATTTTAGAAAATAGTAAGTAGAAATTAGAAAATAGAATTTTGTCGGGATTTTCGGCGAAGTTCCGATTTCTATTTTCTATTTACTATTTTCTACTTTCTATCTACGATATTGCTTTTATATCTATGCGGCTCGTGCGCCCTCAAAACAACCATCTTCGGCCGCCAACGAAATTCCTTGCGGTGATTTTTCAGGTCCTCTTTGAGCGCCACCTGGTCGTAACCCAAAGCGATAACGTCGGGCTTGTGCTTTTTCACGACCTCGTAAACGCCGAGTTCAGCGTCGCCGAGCGCGACCTCGTCAACAAGAGGTTCTTTTCGCAGGTCGTCAATTCTCCGCGCGAGATTTCTCTGCGGCAGACGGCCCTTCAAGTACTCAGCCGTATGGTCCTGCGCGACTGCGACGAGCAAATAATGGCCGTATTCCCTGGCTTGTTTAAAAAATTGACGGTGACCTTCATGGATGCCGTCAAAAACGCCGAAGACCAGAACTTTTTTCATGTATCACGCAACATGAAACATGTAGCAGTTAAAACGGTGCTACATGTTTCGTGTTATATGTTTCATTTTTTCGGACGCATCAGCGGGAAAATCACGGTCTCGCGCACGGGCTTGTCCATCAAAATCGCGAATAGGCGCTCTGACATGCCGAAACCGGCGGCGGGCGGCATACCGTACTCCATAGCTTCCAAGTAATCCTCGTCCAGCCGCTGGGCTTCATTGTCCCCTTCCGCACGCAACTTCATCTGCTCCTCAAACCGCGCGCGCTGGTCAAGGGGGTCATTCAGTTCCGAAAAACCATTTCCCACTTCCGTGCCACAGGCCACTACCTGAAACCGTTCCGCGACTTTCGGATTTTTCCGACTGCGTTTGGCCAAGGGTACTAATTCAACCGGTGGGTCAACCAAAAAGCACGGCTCAATCAGTTTGGGTCGGATGGCTTTCTTATATATCAGATCAATAAGGCGTCCTCTGCCGAGATTTTCCTCCGGCTGCAGGCCGAAAGAACGTGCCGTGATAAAAAGCTCTTTGCGCGTGGCAACCGTCGGGTCAAGCCCGGCAGCTTTCTTAAATTCCTCCACGTAATTCACTTTCGGCCACCTCTTCCCCCAGTTTATTTTTTTGCCGCCGAAGGTCACGGTAAAACCGCCGCAGGTTTTTTTGACAACGGCTTTGTACATTTTTTCCACGGACGCCATCATGTCGTTGTAATCGGCGTAAGCCCAGTAGTATTCCATGTGCGTGTAGTCCTGCAGATGTTCCTTGTCTATGCCTTCGTTGCGGAACACGCGGCCAATCTCAAAGACCCTTTCAAAACCGGCGACGAGAAGTTTTTTCAAAGACAGTTCCATGGATATGCGCAGGTAGAAGTCAACATCCAGCGCATTGTGATGCGTTTTGAACGGCTCGGCGTCCGCGCCTCCGGGAACGCTCTCCAGAACGGGCGTTTCCACTTCCAAAAATCCTTCGCCCTTAAGATAATTGCGGATAGTTTCCCAAAAAACGGCTTTCTTCTCAAAAAGCACCTTTGCTTCCGGATTCATAAGCAAATCCAGGTATCGTTTCCGCAGGCGCGTTTCAATGTCTTCCAGCCCGTACCACTCGCTCGGCAACGGACGCAGGGATTTCGCCAGTATTTTAAGCTCTTTAACTTCCAGACTTTCCTCTCCTTTTTTCGTCTTGAACAACGAGCCACCCGCGTAAATAAAATCGCCGATGTCCAAAACGGATTTCCAAAATTCAAAATCCGGCAAATTGTCTTTCTTCAAAACCAGCTGCAGCTTGCCCGTGGCGTCTGCCAGATCAAGAAACACGATATTCCCCTGGTCGCGCGAGCCCAAAATGCGCCCGACCAAAGAAATCTTCTTCCGGGATTTCGCCAGCGCGTTGAATCTTTTCCGCGCCTCGGCAATCGCAAGCGTCCGCTTCGCCTCCGGCGGATACGGGTCGAGCTTCACTTTCTTTATTTCTTCCAGCTTCTTCAACCGCTCTTTGATAAGATCGTCAAGCATTAGATTAATTATGCCCCATTATCAATCAAAATTCAAAATCGGGATAACATAAAAAGCTGTTTTTGCCGACAGGCTAAAACACCTTATATCCAAAAGAATTGAGTGGCGTTTCTTGGGAAACCCGCAGCCGATTTAGCTAGGTCTTTGCCGAAAGGCAAAGTAAATCGGCGAGGACAAGTCGAATTTGCCGCCGGAGCAAATTCGACGGGTTCCCAAGAAATCTCGCCGCTCGATTCCCTCACTCTATCTTAGTAATCTGGTATACAATCTGTCCCGCCGGCGCGTTAACGGTCACGCTGTCGCCGACTTTCCTGCCGATGAACGCTCTGCCGAGCGGCGATTCGTCGGAAATCTTTCCTTCCTCCGGCTTCGCTTCATAAGAACCGACTATCGTGTAACGCGCAATCTGATTCTCCTTTCTTGGCGAAAACCGTGGAGCAGACGCCAACTTTCTCCGCTCCTTCTGTCTTCTTTATAATCACCGCTTTTTTCAGAAGTTCCTCCAGATCAAAAATCCGCGTCTCAACGAGCGCCTGCTCTTCCCTCGCCTCCGCGTACTCGGAATTTTCCGAAAGGTCGCCGTATTCCTTCGCGTGACGCAAACGCTCCGCGATTTCCGCGCGTTTCGTATTTTTCAGAACGTCAAGTTCCTGCTTCAATTCCTCAAGACGTTCTTTTGTTAAGTAATATCTGTCCACGATAGAAAATTAAAAAATTTAAAAATCAAAATGCAAAATTTGGGTGTCCTACGGACCAGATTTTATAATTTGTCAATTTTAAATTTTTCATTGTTATTTTGAACTTTGATTTTTACATTTTCAACTTGATACTTGCCGGTCCACAGCCACCAACGAATTTTACACGTTTCCCATAAAGTTTTCAAGTAGGCGGAAGCCGGAAGCCTTGAGCGGGCATCGTTCACCCAATGAACCGGAATTTCCTTAATTTTGTAGCCGAATTTCTTGGCCAATGCCAGGATCTCCACGTCAAATCCCCAACCGCTGATTTTTGATAAATTGAAAATTTTTTCCGCTGCCTCATCCGTAAACGCCTTGAAGCCACACTGCGTGTCCCAAATCTTCGGCAACAGCAGTGCTTGAATGATCAAATTCCCGACCTTTCCCGGGATCTGGCGGTAGAAGGGCTGCGGCGGGTCAAGTTTGCTTCCTTTGAGCACGCGGTCACAGATCACGACATCATATCTCTCGCGCGCCGCCACGGTCGGCGCAGAAAGCGTTCCCAGTTTCATATCATCCGAATCCGACTCAACTGGTACGCCTCCCGGAGCAAAATACGGCATCATGGCATTGAAGTGATCTATGGACGTAGAATTGTCGGCATCGGTGAAGAGCCGAATCTTCCCCCTTGCGAGAAGCATTCCCTGCCGGACAACTCCGCCCTTGCCCTTGTTCTCGGAATTATCTATCAGCTTGAGGTTTTTGATAAGCTTCGCCATATTGCTGACGATTTGGGCGGTGTTGTCCTTTGAGCCGTCGTTCACGACCAAAATTTCGTAGGAATATTCCGCGTCTGCCAGGCGCTTGTCAATATCAACGAGCGTCAAGGGCAGCCGCTCGGCCTCGTTGTAGGCGGGAATGATGATAGAAAGATAGGGCTGGGCCATTGAAATAGAAAATAGAATTTAGAAAGTAGAAAGTAGTAGGTAGTAGGAAGAAAAAACTGAAAATTTCTAAATTCTAATTTCTGATTTCTAAACAATTAAAATTATAACACAAAAGAAACAGCTGAAATTCCACGCTCAAATCTTGGTTAGTATTCTTGTTCCCTGTTCTGTTATAGCAACCGTATGTTCCCAATGAGCGGATGGTGAGCCGTCGGCGGTGATAAAACTATCGTCGGCGAGCTGCTTTGTCGCCCCGGAGCCCATCGCTACCATCGGCTCAATCGCGAGCACCATTCCTGGCACAAGTTCTTCGCCTTCGCCTTTGCGGCCAAAATTCAGAACTTGCGGCTCTTCGTGAAGGTCGCGGCCGATACCGTGACCCGTGAGCGAACGAACGACCGAGAAACCATTTTTTGTCACGAACTTTTCAATAGCACAACCGATGTCCCCCACCATTTTTCCAGGCCTCGCTTCCGCAATACCAATATTAAGTGCTTCTCTCGTGACGTGAATTAATTTCTGTGCTTCACGGCCGATAGCGCCAACGGGAACGGTAATCGCCGAATCGGAATAAAATCCCTTGTATTTTAGTCCCAAATCCAATTTAAGAAGATCGCCGCTCTTCAGCGCGTAATCCGACGGCAACCCGTGCACGACAACGTCGTTCAGGGATGCGCAAATCGTAAATGGATATGGCTTTTCGGAGCCCGCTGGTCGGTAACCCAAAAACGCCGGCTCGGCTCCAGATTCTTTTATCAGCTTCTTCGCCAATTTGTCCAAAAAAATTGTGGTGACGCCCGCGCGGACCTCTTTCCTAAGCGCCTCAACAACCGAAGCGAGCCGCTGCCCAGCCTCGGCCATGATTTCAACCTCAGCGGGAGTTTTTATGGTGGTCATTACGAAAACAAAACCCGATAAAAGTCCACTGAGCCGGCGGAGGCCTTCCTCACGGTGGTTTTTCTGCCGATGCCGCGCGTTCGCAGCATAATCGTACCAATTATCTTGTTGAGCACTTTATATGGCGCGGCTCTGGCGTTAATAACTTCCAGGTTGTAACCCAATTTATCCAAAATATTGAAAACCGGCTCGGTGCGATTCTTATACTCCTTAAGACGTACCTTGATCACCTCCGGTTTATCCAATGAACGTCTGTAAAAATTTCCGCCGCACACGGGGCAATACCTCGGCTTAACCTTGGGGTAATATTTCGCAAGCAGCGTGTAGCCGCAGGATTTACACACCATGCGGGCGCCGTTTCTCTTGATTGAATATTCTGCCGGCAGCCGCAACTCAAAAATAAATATATTCTCCCGGCCATAAAGCCGATCCAAAATCGGCATAAGCCGCTCGCCTTCGTAAACGGTGCGCGGCGAGCCGCTGAAAGCGACGCCGAATCCCGCCTGCGCGATCTTCGTGACCGCGTTCGCCACCTCGCGCGAAACAAAGCTCGGTGTCATCAAAATCCCGCCATCAAAAAGTTTCCGCTCGCGCTTTACAATTTTTTCTTTCTGCCGCGCCTGGTCGTGCACAACCGATTCCAAAAATTTTCCCGTGTCAAAATGAATCAGGTTCAGTTTTTGCGCCAATAAATTCGCCTGTGTTCCCTTACCCGAACCCGGCGGCCCGTAAATTATAATGGCGATTTTTTTCATCCCGTTAGAGACAGGGAACGCTTCGCCAGTTAGACGAACCGCTATCTGTCATTATTATTTTTGATAAATGAAGTTGGTTTGTGTAAATTAAGCGTCCCCGTAGCGAAGCGGTCTCTAACGGGATTCATGCACTTGAAACAATTCTAACACAAGATGCCCCTGCAATTTAAGGGGGATTTATGCACAGCAAATCGGCACACGCCATGTCGCGACAAACAAAAACCCCGATTCTCATCGGGGATGCAAACTATTCCGGCTCAATACCAAGAACATCGCAAACGGCGCAGAAAAGGCGCTCTTTCTTCTTTTTGAAACCTGTAGAATTATCAATTACCGTCAAATTTCTGTGTGGTCGCCAACCGGCGAGAATGCGCCGATCCAAAGCGCGGGCTTTTTTAGGGGTCTCGTATCTCACTTCGTTGCTTTTATTCCCATAATGCTTCTCTGCGCCCAACGCGGCCGTCACAAGGTGTATCACGGCGTCGTATCTCGTATAGATGTCGTGAAGCAACATTTCCTTGTCTTTCAAAATCTTTTCCAATGAAACTAGACCGTCGTATCCAACCCGATCGACGATTCCACGATCGCACAAGATTACTATATTTTCACGGGGCAAGGTTTTTGCCAAAACCTCAGTCCCGTCTTCAAGGGCTAGTTGCAAATCAACAATATATCTCCCCATAAGGAAAGAGGTGTGTGAATCTTCCGCAACAATTCTCTTTATGTCGTATGCGCCCGTGCCTATACCGAAAAGGATGGTTGCAGCTTCCGGAACGAGCAATGGTTGCCAACCAGCCGCCTTCAACTTTCTAACGACGTACTTTATTCCCAGCGTTTTTCCCGAACAAGGCCCACCGGTAATGGCAATCTTTATAATCCTTCCCATTTGCGACCTCCCGGAAGATAATTTCAATTTCGCTGCCTAAAATATATCAGAACCTTAAAATTTGTGCAACAAAAAGTTTTGTATGGTAGCGGTCAATGGACAACAACGTAGGAATGATTTAGAATTTAGTCAGCATCACAAAATACGGGAGGTGGCAATGGCTACTAAGAAAAAATTCAGATTGACGAAGAAAGAGCGCACAAAACGGAATCCGAAAGGAAAAATTTCCCGCCGAATTGCCGAATTGCGCCGGAAATTTAAAAAATTTTCAAAGACGCCTACAGACAACGTGTCTATTCGTTCCTTGGTTCGCTCTAATATTAAGCGCAAGATTAAGATGCTGAACGACCACCTGAAGGGCAAGATTGATATTTTTGCCGAGATTGCGAACGAAAAACCCAAGACCGAAGTTCTGCGTTCGGCAGAGCAGCAATTATCTTTAGCTCAAATCAGGGTAGACACGCTCAAGAAAGAATTGCAGAGAATTGTCTGGCTCAAAGATTTGGTCGGTTAGATGTGGAATTTACCAGACAAAATAACGGCGCCCCCTCGGCGCCGGATTTTTTTCGGCAGTTGCACATGCTTAGTTATCTAAATTTTCCCAATGCGGAGGCCATTGCCTCTCAAAAAAGAAAGGGCCGGATTATCCATCCGGACCCTGCGGCCTGCCGTGGCCGCTTCAAACCGGTCTCGCCCCGCCTCATTTGCCAACTTTCGGAGTGACGTCAGCCGCCGGAACGGCAAACTTGATCTCTTCTATGTCGCTGCCAAAGTCAGTACCAAGGTTATAGACAAACCTACCAACACATACCTGCTCTCCGACTACCATCTTCAACCCTGGTTTAACAGGAACAGAACGGATCCTGTCACGCTGACTCTTGATTGCGACCCTGTCGAGGCCGAGGACCCCATCAGGTATCACCTTCACGACGGTATAACGATAATCGTCAATGCCCTTGACATAGATGCGCAGGGACTCCCGACTGACGAGATCAATGTCTTTTTGTTCGCGCAACGCTTCTTGCTTGACGACATCGCGGGCGTGATCGTAGGCGGGTTGAGTTGCCCTCCAAACGATTCCCGCCAGAAGCAATACCGCAGAAATTAATAAAGCGACCGTAAAGTTCTTCCCCATGTTTCTTCCCTCCGATTTGAGATACCCAACCAGAAAAAGCTGGGCTATAAGACCGAAAACTAGATTGTGCAGAACTACTTATATGTTAGCATATAGTCAATAATAAGTCAAGTGCTTAAAAACGCTTGATTTTGTTGGCTAAAACGTACTTCGCCCTGCTATCAAGAAAGCGCACGGAGATTCTTCGCATGGCTCAGAATGACACCGGCTCTTTATAAAAAATCCGTTTTGCGCCAGCAAAACTCCTTATTTCCTACAGCATTGAGGGATGTTTCTTTGGAACCAGAAGCGGAGGCCGCGCAAAAATGAATGAGTGCGGCGAAGATTTTTAAAAGCCGATTTTGCCGTGAGGCAAAATCACCTTAAGCACTCGCAGAAGTTTTTGTTTCGCGAGGGTGTATCGCAGGAGCGAAGGCGACGAGATGCAGCGCGTTTTCAGCAGAAAACGACGCGACCATCGCGAAATAAAAACTGGAGCTACTCGATGCCCTCGTATTCGCGAACCGTCAGCTGCGAATCCACCTGCCTCATTGTCTCCAAGCGCTACCGCGACAACGATCAGAAGCGCCGTGCCCGAAATATTCAGGACCTGGACGCCGGTAAAGCGCTGGATGACGAGCGGCAAAACCGCGATCAAACCCAGAAACGCTGCGCCGAAAAACGTGATGCGGTTAACGATACCGGAAAAGAATTGGGTGGTCGCCTCGCCGGGCCGGATACCCGGAACGAATCCGCCACCCTTCTGGAGATTTTTGGCGACCTCTTCCGGATTGAACGTAATGGCGGTGTAGAAATATGTGAAAATGAAAACCAGGGCGAAGTAGAAAATTCCGTAAAAAATCTGATTGTTCAAAAACGCCGTCACGAAGCCGTTTATTTTAAGCGCGAGACTCGGAGAAAAAATGGTCGCGGCCTGAGCGATGAACTGCGGGAACAGAAGGACCGAGATCGCGAATATCAAGGGAATCATTCCGGCCTGGTTCACCTTGAGCGGTAGATAGCTTTGCGCGCCGCCATACATTTTCATGCCGCGAACCCGCCGCGCGTAGGCGACGGGAATTTTCCGTTCTCCCTCGTTCAGATAAACCACGCCGGCGATAAGCAAGACGGCCACTACAACGAAACCGATATACGTCGGCAAAAGCGCCGGCTGATACGAAAGAAGCGCGAGTCCGAAAGACGAAGGCAGACGGCTCACGATACCCGCTAAAATTATGAGCGATATGCCGTTCCCCACCTTCTCTTCGCTTATAAGTTCTCCGAGCCACAAGGCGAGCATGGAACCCGTAACGATTACCACGACGTTCCTTATCATACTGAAAGGATCCGGCCTGTCTATGACGTTCTGGGATATGAGGAGCGTCAAAAATCCGTAAGCCGAAACGACGGCCAGCGGCACGGTTATGAAACGCGAGTAGCGGTTGAACTTCGCCTGGCCGCGGGCTCCTTCCTCGTAATACATCTGCTTAAACTTCGGGAAAATAATCGTGAGAAGCTGCATGATGATCGTAGCCGTGATATATGGTCCAACGCCAAGCATGACAACGGACATGTTCACAAGTCCGCCGCCCGAGAAGAAATTCAAAAATCCTAAGAGCTGATTGGAGTTGAAATAATTCTGAAGTCTAAGCGCGTCCACCCCCGGAATAGGTATCGCGGCCAGGAGCCGGTAAGCGATCAAAAACAGTGCGACCTTCAAAATTTTGTTGCGAAGGTCCTTGATTTTAAAAATTTGGAGGAATCTGTTCATCTCAATAGTAAACCGCAGAATGCGACGTATTTAATGGTTGCTTGATCGCGGTTGTGTCAAATCCGATCATTTTACATGTCGCGTTGTCCATTCTACTTTATTGTGCCGCCGGCTTTTTCAATCTTCTCCTTGGCGCTTTTTGATACCCCGATGCCTTCCACCGCAACCGGCACGGTAATTTCCCCGTCACCTAAGATTTTAACATCTCCCGGGTAATTCGCCTTCAAAAGTCCGCTTTGCGCCAAAAAATCCTTGTCCAGCAAAATTTGCTTCCCGCCGCTTCCGGCGACCTTCAGAACAAGCGACAAATCGTCAAGATTGAATATCGTAGGCTTGGAACTCTTCGGTTTGTTCCTAAAACCCCGGCGTTTGGGAATGCGCAAAATCAAGTCGCGCTCCGCTGGGCGAATCCTGTGGCCAGCCCTGGATTTTTGACCCTTCTGTCCGCGTCCGGAAGTCGTGCCGCGCTTGCCGCCGCGGCCAATGCGCTGCGCCTTCTTGTGGCTTTTAACTTGTAGTTGATGCAGTTGCATTTAGGCTTTAAGTTTCTTCAACGCTTCTATGGTCGCCAGGGCATTAGTCAGTTTATTTGGCGTTCTGCCGAGACATTTTGCCGTCGCGTCCTTTACGCCGGCCAAAGACAGCACAAATCTTACCGCCCCGCCCGCCCTAAGACCGTGCCCGGCCACGGCCGGTTTGAGCAATACCTCAGCCGCGCTGAACTTCGCCGTTACTTCGTGGGCTATCGTGCGGCCGTCCTTCAGATTCACTTTCAAAATATTTTTCTTCGCCGCCGACTTTGATTTGGCGATTGCCTGCTGGACATCCGCGCCCTTGGCAACCCCTATCCCGACTCTGCCCTTCTCGTCACCAATGACCAAAGTCGCCCGGAAACGGAATCTTTTGCCTCCGGCGACAACGCGCGTCACGCGGCGAAGGTCCAGAACCTTCTCCTTGAATTCCTCCCTTTTTGCGATTGTTTCTCTACGCTTGAACATGTTGGCGTTAAATTTCTAATATCTAATTTCTAATTTCTAAACAATATTTGAAATTCCAATGACAAAAACTTAAAATGGTCTGTTTTCAATTTGGGACTTAGAAATTGGGGTTTGTTTAGGATTTAGAAATTAGGAATTAGGGCTTTTATATCCTAAGTCCGCCCTTTCTGGCTCCTTCGGCCAGCGCTTTGACGCGACCATGGTACTTATACGCGCGGCGGTCCAACACCGCCTCCTTGACGCCCAACTCCACCGCTCTTTTCGCGATGAGTTCGCCGACCATCAGAGCTTCTTCGCTTTTGGATTTCTTCGCAGCCTTAATTTCGCGCGACGACGCCTGGGCAAGAGTGTGCGATTTGCCATCATCGATCAGCTGAGCGTAAATGGAACGACTGCTCCGCGAAACCGCAAGACGCGGCTTCGTGGCCGTGCCAAAAATCCTGGCTCTGTTACGCGCCGTCCGCCGCACCCTTTTTTCGTTTAACAGTTTTTTCGGATTCATATCCAAAGCATTATGCCGGGGCCGTTGTCGCCGCTCCGGCTTTTTTGCCGACTTTTCGCTTTATTACCTCGCCGCGATAGTGTATCCCCTTTCCCTTATATGGTTCGGGCTTCTTCAGCGCCCTGATATTCGCGGCCACCTTGCCGACCAGATCTTTATCAATGCCGGAAATCTTTATCGCGTTCTTCTCTACCACTACGGCAATGCCTTCCGGAATTTTCAGGCGAACCGGTTGCGCGTACCCCAAGAAAAGAACAAGCTCGTTCTTTTCGGTTTGAGCGCGATAGCCAACGCCCTCAATTTCCAGATTCTTCTCAAAGCCATTTGTGACTCCCTCAACGGAATTTTTAACCAGAGACCAAGCCGTGCCAGCAAGCGCCCGAGCGCGTCCCTCGTTGTCAGTTCCTTCGATCCGGATATCCTCACCCTCTACCTTAACACGAATTCCCGGATTGACGGCAATCTTTATTTCCCCGCGAGGTCCCTTAAAGATCAAAAAGGAACCCTCGTTTTTCACGGTAACGCCCGGCGGTAATTTGACTGGTTTTTTGATTAAACGGCTCATTGATAACAAATGGAAAATGTAAATATCAAAATGTAAAATGACAACCCAAAATGCAAAAATTTTTAATTCTGAATTGTAATTTTGATTTTTGCATTTTAAATTTTACGTTACCATATTTGAAATAAATATTCCCCGCCGACTTTGTTTTTCCTGGCGGTTTTGTTACTCATTATGCCTTTAGGCGTGGAAATAATACCGACGCCGTAGCCGTGTTTTACCGGCTTCAGGCTTCTGTAATCCGCATAGATGCGCCGGCTCGGCTTGCTTAATATTTTGAAATCGTTTATGGCCGGTTTTTTACCGCCACCGGCAAGTTTAATTTCTATCGCGCCGCGCACACCGGCACTTTTCTTTTCAACGGCTTTCACGTAGCCCTCTTCGGCCAAAACTTTGGCGACGGCAAAATCAAACTTTGAGAGGGGGGTGGTGATTTTTTCTTTCCCCGAACGCTCGGCGTTTTTTATTTTTACCAGCAGATCGTAGTACATAAATTTTATTACCAAGACGCCTTTTTGACCCCGGGTATTTCCTGCTGCGTTGCCATTTCCCTGAAGCAAATCCTGCAAAGATTGAATTTCCTTATGTAGCCGCGTTTTCTGCCGCAACGAAAACACCGCCGCACAATTCGCGTGGAATATTTTGGCGTTTTTTTGCTTCTTGCGATGACAGATTCTTTGGCCATGATTATAAATAAATTTTCAATTTTTAATTTTCAATTTTAAAATGTTTGGAAATTGTAAAATTGAGAATTATAAAATTGTTTTCATTTCTTCTTTAGCGGCAATCCTAACTCCCTAAATTTCTCTATCGCCCATTGCCGATCTTTCTTGCGCGGAACGATGCTCACTCCCAACGAAAAAGAGAGTGGCGATTCTTCCGGCTTCACTTCAGGAAAAACAAATTGTTCTTTAAAGCCGACGTTCAGAACGCCTCCGCGATCAACCGCGCCAAGATCTACCCCCCTGAAATCTCGGACCCTTGGCCATACTATCTTAACCAAGCGCTCAAAAAAATCAACCATTTTTCCGCGCCTTAATGTAGCTTTCAAGCCGACGATCTGGCCTTCGCGCACCTTGAAGCCGGATATCGATTTTTTGGCGCGCCTTACCTGAGGCTTCTGGCCCGCAATGAGCGCGATGTCGCGCGATACCTGCGGCAGCCCCCTTTCCTCAAAGTTGGGGTTTTGAGCTGCGCGACCCACGCCGGCGTCAATGACGATCTTCTCTAAAAACTGTGTTACACGCCGACTGTTCTCGGATTGTTTTGGCTGTTCGTATTTCATTTTATGTTGTGGCATTACATTTCTTGCAATATCGGACTTTTCGCCCAGATTCAAAACGGTAACCAACGCGCGTCGCTTTCTTGCAACCTGAACATACCAGCATCACCTTGGATGCCGGCATCGGACGCGGAACCATGACCGTTTCGCCTTTCTGCCCCTGTCTCTTCGGACGCACGCGCTTCTTATAGAGATTTAGTCCTTCAACGGTAGCGCGTCCATCGTCTGGAAAAACATTCAAAACGGTGCCGCTTTTGCCGCGATCTTTGCCGGATAATATTTTAACTTGGTCGCCTTTCTTTATGTGCATGATTGAAGTTCTTATACAATTTCTTCGGCCATCGTCATTAATTTTTCAAAACCTTTTTCCTTGAGCTCGCGCGGTAAAGGACCGAAGATCCTGGTCGCTATCGGTTCCTTCTTGGCGTCAATCAGCACAACCGCGTTCTCGTCAAAACGCACGTAAGAACCATCCAAACGCCTTATGGGACTCTTTCGTGCGCACGATGAGCACCCGGACGATGTCCTTTTTCTTCACGGTTTTTCTGGGCTCGGCGACCTGAACGGAGGTCACGATAACGTCACCCACACCTCCATATCTCCTGCGCGTTGCTCCCAAAATTCTAAAGCAACGGACGATTTTCGCGCCGGAATTATCAGCAACCTTTAAAATACTCCTTTCTTGTATCATTGCTTTGTAAAATGTTTACTGCGACATGTGAAATGTTTTATTTATATGATCTTTCCATGTCGCTTGTCGCTATTCTACTTTTGCCACGATTCTCCATCTTTTCTCTTTTGATGTCGGCCTTGTTTCCTCTATGACAACCTTATCGCCAACGCGATATTCGTTTTTCTCGTCATGCACTTTAAACCGCGCGGTGACCCTATAGTACTTTTGGTACTTGGGATGCTTTTTAAACCTTTCTATTTCAATTACCCTCGTCTTCTGCATCTTGTCGCTTACCACCACGCCCTCAAGCTTCCTATGATTTAATTTTGCGTTGGATTTTTCCGCCATGATAATTATTTGTTGCCGTTATTTTCGGCCTCGCGCATGAAGGTAAGCACCCTCGCGATATCTCTGCGCAGTTTTCTTAATTCTTCCACGTTCTTGACCTTGCCGGCTGCCAAATCAAACTTCAAAACTCTTAGGCGCTCTCTCCACTCCTTGAGGAGTTTCGCAAGTTCCGGCATCGGCTTGGTTTTTAATTCTTGGATCTCTTTACGTTTCATATCGTTATTTACTAATGACCTTGCTTTTGAACGGCAGTTTATATCCGGCGAGGCGCAGGGCTTCCTTTGCCATATCCCCGTCCACGCCGTCTATTTCAAATATAACCCGACCGGGCTTCACGGGGAATACGTAGTGGTCAACGCTTCCTTTCCCGCCGCCCATGGTGGTTTCCGGCGGCCGCATGGTGACCGGCTTATCCGGGAAAACGCGTATCCAGAGCCGGCCGCTGCGCTTCAAGTGATTCGTAATGGTTTTCCTCGCAGCTTCAATCTGCTTGGAATTCAACCACGACGGCTCAAGCGCCTTCAGACCGTACTCGCCGTAATTCAACCCCAAACCGCGCGTTTCCACCGGCGCGCTTGCGCGACCTGCCCTTTTGCCACTTCCTATGTTTTACTTTTTTGGGAATCAACATGGTTTTATAAATTCGAAACTTAAAAATCAAAAGGCAAAAGTGGGATTAAAAAGTTTTAAATTTTGACCTTTGATTTTGTTATTTGCTACTTTTTGTTTTCTGTTTTGTCTTTTTGGAATATCTCTCCTTTATATATCCAAACCTTGACTCCCACCGTTCCATACGTGGTGTAGGCGACGGCGTGGCCGTAATCTATATTGGCGCGGAGGGTGTGGAGCGGCAAAG
The DNA here is from genome assembly GCA_963844965.1 of uncultured bacterium. Classification (GTDB taxonomy): domain Bacteria; phylum Patescibacteriota; class Minisyncoccia; order UBA6257; family 2-01-FULL-56-20; genus REEB91. The sequence continues at coordinate 70,394 of CAWJQC010000004.1, forward strand.
AACCGCCCTGCGCCGCAAGCCACTCGCGCCTCGCAATCTCGTTGCCGTCAAGCCGGCCGGAAAGAAGCACTTTTGCGCCTTTCACTTCCTTGTTTTGTTTGACGCCTTCAAGATATTTTTTCATCGTCCTGCGGTAAGGCATGCGTTTTTCCAGATCCCAGGCGATCTGCTGCGCAACGTATTGTGCAGAAATTTCGGACCTTTTCAGTTCCTCAACGTTCACACTCAAGTTCCCGGTCAATTTCTTGACTCCCTTGAGCTTCCTTACTGCCGCCTCAATCGCCTTGTTCAGTTCTTCTATGCCTTTGCCGCCCCTGCCGATTATGAAACCCGGCCTTGCGGCTTTTATCCAAATCTTGATATTTCCGCCGGTGCGTTCTATCTCCACGGCAGCGATGCCCGCCTGCCCGATTTTATCCGTAATCACCCTTCTAACTGCTTCATCCTCTTCCAGAAATTTTGCGTAATTCTTGGAAAACCAGCGCACTGGCCAATTCTTGGTAACACCAAGCCGATATGATAACGGATTTATTTTTTGTCCCATGATTTTATTTATTTGGCGAATCCAGCCTTTCTGCTGAAAATTCTCCTGAAGAAACCGGGTCTTTTCTTCGGCTCGGCGACTTCTTTTTTGGCCTTTTCAACTCTTTTCTTTTTCGCCGGTTTTTCCTCTCCCGGCGGCAACTTAACTTTTTTAGGAACAACTATCTTGAACCGCGGCGAAGCCAGATCCGGTTTCTCCGCTAAAATCATAGTAACGTGGCTCATTTTTCTCTGTATCGGCGTGGCTGTGCCGCGCGCGCGGGGCAGATATCTTTTGAGCATGGGGCCCTGGTCAACGCGCACACTCTCAACGAGAAATCTTTCTTCGGCTAAGCGCTTATTGTTCTTGATATCGGCGACGGCGGAACGCAAAAGCTTCAAAAGCGGTACGGCGGCTCGGCGCCTTATGGACATAAGCTGCGCTTCCGCTTCGTGGATAGGCAGTCCTTTAAGCAGATCGGCAATGGCGCGCACCTTGCGCGGAGTCATTCTAAGATAATTCAGTTTTACTGTTTGCTTATTCATGCGTAATTTTTATTATTTCTTGACCTCCTTTGCCGGCGCGGCAGCCGGTGCTCCAGCGACAGCGGCGCTCGCCTCCAACTCACGCTGCATCTTGCCGCCGTGCCGCGTGAACTTCCTCGTCGGCGCGAATTCTCCCAAGCGATGGCCGACCATTTCTTCGCTCACTTTAACCTCAATGAAGATCTTGCCGTTGTGAACGCCGAAAGTGAATCCCACCATTTCCGGTGAAATCTCCGAAGCCCGCGACCATGTCTTAACAACCACCTTGTCGTCGGGCCTGAGTTTGGAAACCTTCTTAAGAAGTTTCGGGTCAACATAAGGACCTTTCTTTAGCGAGCGGCTCATAATGATAAATTTTCAATTTCCAATTTTCCAATTTCCAAACGTTTGGAAATTCTGAACTTGGAATTATTTTCTCCGTTTAATTATAAGTTTTGCTCGACCATTTTTTCTTATTGCGGGTCTTGTGCCCGCCGGTAACCTTACCCCACAACGTTTTTGGTTTTCTCGTGCCGCGCGGCTGTCTGCCCTCGCCGCCGCCGTAGGGATGATCAACCGGATTCATGGCTGTGCCGCGGACGGTCGGCCTCACGCCAAGCCAGCGCGAGCGGCCGGCTTTTCCTATTGTAACCAAATTATGCTCGGGATTGGAAAGTTGTCCGATGGAAGCGAAGGAGTTCCAGGAAACCCTTCGTATCTCGCCGGAGGACAACTTCAGGTCCGTATAGCCATCGGCGTTCGCGAGGACCTCCACGTAAGAACCGGCGGAACGGGCCAGCTTCCCGCCCACGCCCGGCTTCAATTCTATATTATGTACTTGGTAGCCAACTGGAATATTCTTCAATCTTAACCTATTTCCGATTTTAAGAGGCGCGGTATCGGACGTCACGATGGTATCCCCGACCGCGAGCCCCTGAGCCGCGAGAACGTAGCGGCGCTCGCCATTGGCGTATAAAACCCTGGCGATGAATGTGGTTCTGTAAGGATCATATTCCAAAGTTTCAACCTTGGCCGGCATATCCGGGAATTCGCTCTGCACGAAATCTACCATCCTGTACAGCTTTTTGTGACCGCCGCCCTGATGGCGCACCGTGATTCTTCCCTGCGAGTTCCTGCCCGCGTGGTCCTGAAGGCGCCTAAGCAGCGGCTTATACGGTTCTGTTTTTGTAAGCGCACCATAATCGGGTACCGTCATCTGCCTGCGTCCCGGAGTTGTTGGCTTGTAAGCTTTCATCGGAAAATTATTGTATGTCTATTTTTTGTCCGGCCTTAAGCGTCACAATCGCTTTTTTGTATCCAGATTGTTTGCCGCGCAGGGCGCCGACGCGCTTATGCTTGGCCGGGCGATTGACGATATTGACTGCGACCGCATCGGCTTTGTAAATTTCTTTCACCGCTTTTTTGATCTCCGGCTTGGTGGCGTCATTCCTCACGAGAAAAACGTATTTGCCGAACTTGGACAAGTCGGTCGCTCTCTCTGTCACCCACGGTTTTTTTATCAAAAATACGCTGCTCATGATTTGTAACGTTTACCCATAATTTCAACGGCTTTTCTGTCCATGAAAATATTCTTATAGTTCAAAATGTCGTAGAGATTCAGCGACTCCGGAGGAACAGTTTTTGTCTTGACCAAATTCCGCGAGGCGCGCGCCAAATTTTTGTTTTCTTTGTTCGCGACAAGAAGTAGATCAAATTTTTTATCCTTCTTTTTCAAGTTCAAAACCGGCGCGAGCGCCGCGGCAAGAACCTTGGTTTTCGGCCGCTCCACGTTCAAATCTTCAAAAATCCTCACGTCATTGTCTTTGAGTTTGCGCGAGAGCGCGCTCACGAGAGCCAGACGCTTCATTTTCTTGTTTATCTTCTGCGAATAATCGCGCAACTTGGAAGGTCCGTGCGCCTTGCCGCCGCCAACCCACAACGGCGAGCGGATAGAGCCATGCCTCGCGCGCCCCGTTCCCTTCTGCCGCCACGGCTTTCTGCCGCCGCCTCGGACTTCGGCGCGGGTCTTTGCGTGCGCCCACGGGCGTCTGGCGTTCGCAAGCTGGGCAACCAAAACCTGTTGCACAAGCTCCGGATTCCACTTCACGCCAAAAATCTTGTCGGGTAGTTCAATCTCGCCGACCACCTCGTTTTTTAAATTATAAACCGCGGCTTTCATTCTATTTTCTATTTTCTATTTTCTGTACTTCCAAAATCCCTCCCCTCGCTCCGGGAACCGCTCCCTTTATAAAAAGCAATCCGTTCTCTTTATCAACGCCGGCGACCTTCAAATTTTTTACCGTCACGCGCTCGTCGCCCATGTGGCCGGCCATGCGGTGGCCCGGCGTAACCCGCTGGGGCGCGGTGCTGCCGATGGAACCGCCGGCGCGGAAACGGTTTTTCTGTCCGTGTGTTTTCGGTCCGCCGGCGAAACCATGGCGCTTGACGACACCAGCAAAGCCACGTCCCTTCATCGTGCCCGACACGCGCACCACATCACCTTCCTTGAAAGCATCAACCTCTATTGCGTCACCAACTTTAAATTTCTCGCTTTCGGTTCTGAATTCCCGCTTTTGCTTTCCGAGAGCGAGCTGAACGGCTTCATATCCGTCCCGTTCGTTAGTGCGAACAAAAGTTACCTTATTCGGCTGCGCGCGAAGCACCGTCACGGGCACGACGGTTTTGTCCTTCCAAATCTGGGTCATCTTCAATTTTTTCGCCAGGATAAACATAACTTAATAAAAATCCGCCCAAGCACACCCGGGCGGTCCGGCTGTCCTTGTGAAAACGTTCTTAATTATTGTCCAGAACGTCCATTAAAGAGACAAGCTAATACTACGCCGGAATGCCTGGAACGTCAATAGCACCCCCTCCACAAGCAAAATCGGCCTGATTTTGCCGCCTTGCCTTCTAAAATGTCGGTAAAATAAAAAGCCGGGCCGTTAGAACTTCAGCCCGGCAACTTGCTCACCGAAGAATGAAACGTCCCGGTTTGCTTGAGTAATCAGAGAAGAAATTCGCATACGGGAAACGCAGAACACCATAGCCGTGCGTCACGCTTTTTGAGACGAACGCGGGCCTTTCTCGTTTCCATCGCTCATACTCTTCTTCCTTGAACAGCACGACGCGTAGCGGATTGCGCGATTCATCAATAACGGCAGGAAGAGCAAACTCCCAAAACGCCATGTCGTCCTGTTCGTCGCGCGTGAAGAGCGAACGAACGTCGGCGATATCGCCTTCGGCCCAGAACGCGAATCCGCCGCAGGAAGTCAAATATATTCTCTCCAACTCTTTCGGCCGAATACCCTCCAACTTCAACAAATCAAATCTGTTACAAACAGCCAAAGGCTTTAACCGAGAATAGTAAAAAAGTTGTCGCGCTTCCTTTCTTACACATTTGGCAAATATGTCCTCGATGTAGGCGGCGAGGAACGGGAGCTCGTGACTAATGTCGGCATCAAAACAGTTGACCGAATGTTCAACCGGCAGGGCGTATTTCCAAATGCTCGGAATCGTTTCTTGGAGAATGGCAAGTGTGTCCGGCACCGACCCGCCGATAGTACTGAGAGAATTGAGGCCGGGAACCGTTTCGCCGTGTATGAAGTGCCGGTGGCAAACCGACACATACCGGAGATATATACCCATGCCGTCGCTGTGCATGAATTCCAGAAGACGCAGGGTTTTTTCCGGCGCGAACATAACGAGCACGCATTTCTTCGTTTTCTCAATCGGCACCGTTTCGCCGGGCAGTACGTGCCCTTTATCCCCGAGCGCGCGGAGAAGTTCTTCGGCGGCTTCATCGCAACCGTCACGCCGGAGCTGGGCATAAAAATCGGCGAGAACGCGCGCATCGCTGAAAAGTCCGTTAAGTTCGTTCAAAAACGCGGTTGGGGTGTCGGCTTTATCGGCGATATTTGCCAACGTTTCCGTCATAAATCCGAGTTTGCCGCGCCTTCGCCCAAACACTTTATGGCCGGCGAGTTTCTGAAATAACCGGTCAAATTGCTGTCCACGAAGAACCGTCTTTCCTTCAGGCACCTGTTTCATGGGAACCTCCTTGTTCCGAAACACATCTGAAGCAACACTTCCTGGGAAATGCCTATTCGTCTGCCTTTCAGCAGACCGTCTCCTGGGAAACGTGGATTAGCGCATTTTCAAAGAACATGCACCGAACAAATCATAAGCAATGCGGACTTCTAAGTCAAGCGCATCGTAGATGCGGCCGACACCGAAAATCTTCCGTTCCCAATTTACTGTGCCACCATAAGCGTCCTCCTTATTGAGTCAAACTGATTAAGCAATGCCGTGCGGTCAAATTCATGGACAACGCCAGGCGGATAGTTATAAATATCCGTGGAGTGTATGAGATAGCGCACCGCGAGGCAGGGATTTGTGCCGGGAACGGCCCAGACTTGTTCTTCGTAAAAATTGCCCGCCGCCCCTTCGGTCGTCGTAGCAACGGAATACTCCGCGCCGCCGTCGGTCACATTCTCTGCGACCAGATTTTGCCGGTCAAGAAAAGGAAGCGCGCTGCAATCCTTTATGTTCGGAGTTTCTTCAACCGACACGCCCGTGTCGTAGTGTGAAAGATTGGTACCGGTCGCCATCGCGGCGGGAATAACAAATTTGACGCCGCTGATATCCTTGCCCGGGCCGAGTTCCTGATACTTATACGAAGCGTCAACGGAGTAGCCCACGGGATAACGTATGGAAAAACCCGCCGTTCCGCTTGCGTAAGTTTGCGGCAAACCGCCCGAGTCTGGCGCAAGCACAATACAGCCAACGTAATTTTTCTCTTCGTTATTCTCAAAAACGAGCGCGCCGTTGCCCTTGCCCCAGAAAACGAACGACTCGTCACTGTTGGCGTAACGTATTCCGTCCGCCGATATTGTTTGCGGCAAAGTGAATCTGCGCCCGTCGCTTAAAACCAAGGCAACGCTCCCACCGGGAACCGGCGGCTCGCCGGGCTTTACGGGCGGCGGAGTTCCCTTGTAAAAACTTGCGTCAATCGTCTTTCCGCCATTGCACAGATAGGTAACTTCATTGATAGGCGCGGGCGCCGCGGACTTTTCCGGCGCGCCGCGGCGGGCGTACCAAAACCACACGCCAAAAAACACCAAGATGACCGCGAGCACCGCAAACAATATTTTAATATTCCTAAATTCCATGATTTTAGTTTTTAGAAACGCCCGATCCGATAAGCACAGGTGGCACTCTGTGGAGATAGCGAGAGGCACCAGTTGCAACTTCGCCAAACCAACCGCCGTCAGCTGTAAGCCAAAATGATAAACACAATCGCGACGATTACGACGAGGAACGTAATGGTTGCCGCAACAAGATTTATCGCTTCCCTTTTTTTGCCGTTAAAGTACCAAAGAATCGGCCGGCCGAAGATAACAATGCCCATTACAGCCGCGGAAATCACAAAAACAAGAAGAAACGCCGAGACGACCAGCACCCCGCCCCCGGGACCGAAAACGTGGTTCGCGTTTGAAATCAAAAGAGCGACGAGCCCCACGTAGGCCGCGGCGGCAAGCGCGTTAAGCAAGCCGTAGCCGATTATTCGTTTTGTTTTCATTGTATAGAAATATTACTGCTGGCATGCCTGGCCCGTCAGCCACGGTCCACTCGTGGCGTTGGGATCGTATGGCACGAGCGGCACTACGCACGACCAGGAAAGGCCAGTGGATTTGAGCACGATTTTGCTATCGCTTCGGTCCGTTATTACGCTACGCAGTCCGATGGTAATTGTCGGGTCAACGCCGGAAATGCCCATGCGGTGCACCCCCAATATTTCAATCGGGAGCATTCTCTGGGTGGTTGGTCCTAATGGGAAGGAAAACGGAACGTTAATGTTCTCTCCGCTGTGCGTGAAGGGAATAGATGGGTCAGCCGCCAGATTTTCCAGGTGATAATCGGTTGACGGATCATCAGCTACGCGCAAAACCAGCGGCGAATCGGCGACATTCAAAGCCGTGTAAGAAATATCAACGTTTAGTCCGGTAATCGTAATCTGGTTGGAATCTATATTGTTGAAAACAAGACCACCATTGTCCGTACTTTCCTGAAGCACGGTGCTCATGGCCGACGGCGAAGTGACGATCAGTTGGCCGGGGTCGGTCGTAAAGGAAAAATTTTTGGACTGAACCCGCTGGTCGTTTCCGGAAGTCTGAGCCAAACCGATGGCACAAGCGTATGAAGTTCTCACATCGAACATCGGATTTTGGTCGGTATCGTCGGAAGACGGGATATTCGGCGGCGGATTGCAGGAGAACGAAACGAAAAAACGCGGCACCGAACCGCTGCCGCCGATGGAAGTTTCGTCCAAACCCCATATTACACTGCTTTTTGTGCCTGCGAACGTGGTAAATTTTGCTTCGTATGGGCCGTCAAACCGTTCGTTCAAAGAAAGCGTGGTGGCGTCCAAAAACGTCCGCGCCGTAATTACCGCCGGGACGGAAGCGGCGGCTGTTGTCGGGGTCGTAGCGGATTTTGCCTGCGCTCCGGCCTTTTTACTTGTAGTTTTCCCACCGGACTGGGTGGTCGCGGCGGCCGTCGTGGCGGTCGTTGTGGAAAACGGCACATCCACGCTTGGCAATAGTCCCGCCACAATCTCCGTCTGTGCATCCAAACTCGCGACGCTTGAGGTGGCAACGCTTGAAGTAGCCGTGGAAGTTGAGAACGCAATAACACTTTGCATCATGGCAATCTCTTTCGGGACGCCTACTGCCATGCCCAGGCGTGCCTGCATGCCCATAACTTCAATCGTCTGTTTATAGGAAACAATTTCCGTCAAAGTTTTCGCCGCGAAAACTCCTCCGAAGAGGATTGCCGCGAGCCCGACAAGAAAAGGAACTCTCGTGCTGAACAACTTCAAGATTTTTCCGGAGATATTTCCGCCGCCCAAAAAAATGGCCTTGAAGCCGCCGGGTCTGGCGGGCTTTTCACGGCGCACAATATCTTGTACGCGCCTGTTATTCATTTGACGTATTGTTATATATTACCTCAGGACGCGTGGGGATTCAAACGTAGGCAAAATCGCAGTTTTGTTGCGGCAGGGCAAATCACCCGGAGCGCTGAAGGATTAAAAAACAAAGCCGCAACCACGACTGTTCACTTTTTATGAACAATCATTTTATCGCTTGTTAAAAATTGAAACTGCCGACCGTGGATACAAAAATCTTTCAAAAGCCCGAAAAGAAAACACCCCGAAAACGAATTGGCTTTCGGGGCGACTTGTTAGAAAAAAACAGGAGTCAGGATTCTATTCTCTGGTTTCAATTGAGGCCCGTTGCGGCAAGAAGTGTGCGGCGAATCACCGAATCGTGTCCCATCTCATTGTATGTGGCCGCCTCTATACGCCTCTCCAAAACAGCAGGAAGCCCAAGTATTTCTTTCTTGACCTCCCGTTCGGCAGAGCTCGCCACACCTTCCGTAATCATCGCGTATACCGCAGTCAACGGATAGTAGTCATTTTCCGCGGTGATGATGACACCGAGCGGCGTCAGCTTCCATCGGTGGGGTCTTTGCGCAGATACTCAAGAATACGCTGTAGTCGTAGATATCGCGCCCCAACAGTGCGCCGAAGAACAGCAACAAAACACCCTGAATTCCTACGACCACGTGATGACCTTGTATTTGATCTTTTGAAAAAAGAGCGAAAGCGGTGCATATTCCACCAAACACCAGCAGCACGACAAGCGATGGCTTAGCGCCCTTCATATACCCCCCCTTCCTCTTTTTTATCTTTGGCCTATCCAGCTGGCCTCAACCTAACACAGCGAAAGTTATTAGTCAAATGCGGCGGCTTTTTATAACTTGCGCGCTGATCACGGCAAAAATCTGCCGCCGGCCGGGAATGCGGGGGTTTAAACGAGGTCCAGCTGGTCCTCGGCCACAGGGTTTTAGAAAACCAATTCAAAACTGCCCTTTCCTGCGCTTCGCCGAAGGCTTCGGCAAGGCGAGCGGGCGGTGGTGAAAAAAATTACCTAGTTCTATTTGCCGTCGGCGCTGCTGGCCGGAAACTCGGAAGACGCGTCTCCGTCGTTCATCCATTGCCAAATTTCGGCTCGGCGCTTTTCGGCGCCGGGAAACACGTCATCGGGTATGGCAATACGCCGCAATTCTTCTTCGGTCAAGCTGCTGAGGTTAACCGACGAGGGGTCTTTGCCTAAAAGAGATTTGAGCGTTTTAAGGCTCGCTTTTATCCGTTTCGGGGCGAGAGCGTCCTTATTCCACAACTCTGAATCTTTTCTAATTGCGTCCAAATTTTCGTGCGCCAGGGCGATCCTGTCGTTCCTGGAGAGTTCGTTCCCGCCAATCTTATCTGCAGGTTCTGGCATAAATTTATATTACAACAATTTAATTTCTAAGTCCAAGCCCTGAATTAACAGAGAAATTCAAAACCGCCTTTTCGGGCGGCTTTGTTTCTGCGTAATTCCGCGTAGTTCCGCGCTTAGACCATTTTGATTTCCACATCTACGCCAGCCGGTAAATTCAGATTGCTCAGCGATTCCACGATTTTCTGACTGGGATTCAGTATTTCCACGAGGCGCTTGTGGACGCGGAGCTCAAACTGCTCGCGCGAGTCCTTGTGGACGAATGTTGAACGATTTACGGTGTAGCGCTTAATCTCGGTCGGCAGCGGAATCGGCCCTACGATGCGCGCGTCCTGCCTCTCGGCGGCTTCAATAATTTGCCGCGCCGAATTATCAATCAGCTTGTGATCTGTATGACTTGATTCTCAGCCTGATTTTTTGCGGAAGGTCCGCTACTTTTTTGGCCATTATTTTTTCCTATTGAGGGAATTCATCCGGATGTTCGTCCTCGTATTTTTCAAGAAGTCCGTTGTACAGATTTATATCCCTTTCGAGTTTGGAGCAGGATTCAAGCTCCCAGTGCCCGATATCCCCTTGACGGGACGCCGCTGGCTCGCCACTTCCGCAAATTGGCTCTCTAATCGCTTAACCAGGGCTTTCAGTTTTTCGTAGTCCTCGTGATTTTGAGGCGGATTTTTCAACCAGCTCCTGTTGTCAAAGTTAGTTTCTTTTTCCTCACCAAGCTAATTTTGGATTCACTGCGATTTTTTTCACCCATATTATTTCAGTATCTTAGTCACCGCTCCTGCGCCGACCGTCTTGCCGCCTTCGCGGATGGCAAAACGCTGTTTTTCTTCAAGCGCGACCGGGAAATGAGTTTCACGGTGAGTTTAACGGTGTCGCCCGGCATGACCATTTCCATGCCTGCCGGCAAGGGTCACTTCGCCCGTAACATCGGTCGTCCTGATATAGAACTGCGGCTTGTAGCCGTTGAAGAACGGCGAGTGGCGGCCGCCTTCCTCTTTTGAAAGCACGTAAACCTCGCGCTCGAATTCCGTGTGCGGCGTGACGCTGCCCGGCTTCGCGACAACCTGCCCGCGCTCCACGTCTTCTTTCTTCAGGCCGCGGAGCAGAACGCCGACGTTGTCGCCCGCCATGCCTTCGTCCAAGAGTCTTATTGAACATTTCAATGCCCGTGACGACGGTCTTCTGCCGTCGGCCTGCAGGCCGACGATCTCCACTTCTTCGTTCACTTTCACCTTGCCGCGCTCCACGCGGCCGGTCACGACCGTGCCGCGTCCTTCAATCGAGAAGATGTCTTCGATCGGCATAAGGAACGGCTTGTCGAAGTCGCGGACCGGATCGGGAATGAATGTCATCCACCGCTTTGATAAGGTCCAAGATCGGTTTCGCGTCCGGGTCGTCGGCGATTTCGCGGCCAACGCTTTCAAAGCCGAACCGCGGATGATCGGAGTCGTGTCGCCCGGGAATTCGTATTTCTTCAAAAGCTCGCGGACTTCGGACTCAACGAGATCAATGAGTTCCGGATCGTCCACCTGATCGCACTTATTAAGAAACACGACGATGGTCGGCACGCCGACCTGGCGGGCAAGCAAAATGTGCTCGCGCGTCTGCGGCATCGGGCCGTCGGTCGCGGCGACGACCAAAATCGCGCCGTCCATCTGCGCGGCGCCCGTGATCATGTTCTTGATATAGTCGGCGTGTCCCGGCGCGTCAATGTGCGCGTAGTGGCGCTTCTCGGATTCGTACTCCGAATGGTGCAGGGCGATCGTGATGCCGCGCGCCTTTTCCTCCGGAGCGTTGTCAATTTGGTCCACTCTCTCTTCTTTCTTCGTCAGACCCTTCAAATGCAAAACGTGCATAATCGCGGCGGTCAGGGTCGTCTTGCCGTGGTCAACGTGGCCGATCGTGCCGATGTTCATGTGCGGCTTGGCCCGGTAGAATTTTTCTTTTTCAGCCATGGTTTTATTATTTTATTTTTATTTATTTTTTTAGTGAGAACCTGGCCTGATGGATATCGCGTATGAAAAGCCCCAAACCAATCGACCGGGGCCGCGAACACATCATCGGACCTTATAATGCTAGATTATATACCATTCCCCCAACTGCTGTCAATTGCCATTGTGGAATGATTGTGGACGGCGAAAGGGGGCAGGATTTGGACAAATCATAGATAGATAGCATGAATTAATTTATTACTTATTAACGGATTAACGAATTGCGAATTGAATCCGATGCGTTAATACGTTAATTCGTTAATTTTAATAGAATAAAAAACCCGCCGACGCTTACACCTAACGCGCGGCGGGCTCGTTCAAGACTCATTTCCCTAGAGCGGAAAACGCCTCGTTGCCGGGATACTTTCTATGAAGGTAATCGTGGATATTAGCTTTGTCATCTGCGGTATATTGGCAGGCGTTTTTCTTGTCCGTGATTATCTTCAAAATCACGAACCAAACGTCGTCGGCGTACATACCGCCGTCCAGAGCCACCGATTCGAATATTAATTCCCGGCCGCGATAGTCGTTGTTCGGAATGCCGAACAGTGTTGTCACCACGGGATGCGACGACGCCCTATAGTTCGTAAGGCCGAGAAGGAATTTCGCGCCACGGTACTTTGAGGCGGAAGCGACGGCAACGGCGGACTGCAAGGTGTTTTTTGCCGCCCACCACGAGCCGCAGCCATACAACAGAACTGCCTTGGTATATAGAAGATTCGCCTCTACATACTGATAAAAATCAATCTGCTTGCCGTTTCCTATTTTCTTATCAGCCTTGTTGATGCCCACATCAAGCAGCTTGAAAAAATCCGCGCGCGGGCCGTCCTCCAATTTAGGCGCGTCCTTTTTTTGTTCGTGCCGAAGCCGGAAAAGCCAGCTCAAAGATAGCCGCAGTTCACCGACGGGATCGTCCGGCTCCATTTCCGCGTATTTTCTGAACTTGGCGTCGGCGCAGTTATAATCGCTGTTGTAAAAACAATTCAGGCCCGCCTCAAGCACAGCACGGCTCTCGGGCCTCATCTCACGGTCCGAGATAGAATCCGCAGAAAAAACCGGGGCAGCCGAACCCGAGAAGAGACACACCGACATAAAAAAGATGAGCATCCTCGTTCTCTTCGCGCCCATTTTTCTCCTTTCAACGGCAAAATTTCAACGCAAGCCCATCAGCTACGAAGCATTATACGGAAATACTTCATAAAAGTCAAACAAATTGCCAAATTGCCCCGAGGGCGCAAGAGAACGCGACCAGGATCTCCGGCAAAAAATTACCGTTTTTTGCCTTCGATAATCAACTGCGCAATGTTCTGCGGCACTGGCTCATAATGGTCAAATTCCATCGTGAACGCTCCCCTGCCTTGCGTCATGGAACGCAACTCGGTCGCGTAGCCGAACATTTCCGCGAGCGGAACTTTGGCGTCAATCACTTTCACGTTGGGCCGGTCGGAAATTTCCTCAATCCTGCCGCGCTTGGAGTTCAAGTTGCCGCTCACCTCGCCCAAAAATTCTATCGGGATGATAACCTGAAGCTTCATTATCGGCTCCAATATGACCGGCTTCGCGCGCTTCGCCGCTTCCTGCAGGGCGATGGAGCCAGCAATTTTGAAAGCCGCCTCCGACGAGTCAACTTCATGGAAAGAGCCGTCATAGAGCGAAACTTCAAGGTCGGTCATCGGGTAGTGGGCAACGACCCCCTTACTCAATGCTTCCACCACACCTTTTTCCACCGCCGGGATGAATTCGTTCGGAATGATCCCTCCCTGATATCGTCTATGAAAACAAATCCCTTGCCGCGCTCCAAGGACTTCACGCGCAGCCAGACATGTCCGTATTGTCCGCGGCCGCCGGATTGCCTGATATATTTGCCTTCCGCCTCCGCTTCGCCCATAATCGTTTCTTTATAGGCAACCTGCGGCCGCCCCACCGAACCCTCAACACCGAACTCCCGCTTCATCCTGTCAACAATAATTTCCAGGTGCAACTCGCCCATGCCAGAAATAATCGTCTCGCCAGTTTCCAGGTCGCCCGCCACGCGGAAAGTCGGGTCTTCTTCCGCCAAGCGGTGCAGGGCAATGCTCATTTTTTCCTGGTCGGCTTTCGTCTTCGGCTCAATGCGAATGCCGATCACCGGCTCGGGGAATATGATCTTCTCAAGCACTATCGGCGCGTCGGGACTGCAAAGCGTGTCGCCGGTCGTCGTATTCTTCAAACCGACGATCGCCGCGATATCTCCGGCATGCACTTCCTCCATTTCTTCGCGGTGGTTGGCGTGCATCCGCACCACGCGGCCGACACGTTCCTGCTGGTCCTTCTTGGAATTCAAAACGTACGTGCCGCGCTTCAAAACGCCGGAATAATTCCGGAAATAGGTTAAAGTGCCGACGTACGGGTCTGTCGCAACCTTGAAAGCCAGCGCCGAGAACGGCTCTTCGTCCTTGGGGTGCCGCACGATATCGGCGCCGCTCTTCGGGTCAATGCCCTTAACCGGAGGAAGGTCCGTCGGCGCGGGCAAATATTCCACAACCGAGTCAAGCATAAATTGCACGCCTTTGTTTTTCAGGGCCGAACCGCAAAGCACCGGCACAATTTTGTTGGCAATAACGGCTTTGCGCAAAACGCGGCGCAAATCTTCAATGTCAAGCTCAGTACCATCCAAATACTTGGTCATCAAGGCATCGTCATTGTCCACAATGCGTTCCACAAGTTCATGCCGCGCCTTCTTCACGTGCACTTTCATATTTTCCGGCATCGGAATTTCTGTAATCTTTTCGCCATGTTCACCCTCCGAGCCGTACGCCTTTTCGGTTAAGAGGTCTATCATTCCCACGAATTCACCCTCAAGGCCGATGTTCAACTGCAAAGGCAGTGCGTTCGGCGTGAGCCGTTCTTTGATTGACTGCAAACTTTTTTCAAAGCTCGCACCCAAGCGGTCAAGTTTGTTAATAAAGCAAATCCGCGGCACGTGGTACTCATCGGCATAGCGCCAGTTCGTTTCCGACTGCGGCTCAACACCTGCGACGCCATCAAAGACGACAACCGCGCCGTCCAAAACGCGGAGCGAACGCTTCACCTCCACCGTAAAGTCAATGTGCCCCGGCGTGTCAATCAAATTTATCATATGCTCAAATTTTTTGTCGCCCTTGCGGTAAGTCGGAATCCAGAACGCCGTCGTTGCGGCGGAAGTAATCGTAATTCCCCTCTCACGTTCCTGCTCCATCCAATCCATCACCGTGTCGCCCGTGTGCACCTCGCCGATTTTGTGACTGACGCCCGTATAAAAAAGCACCCGTTCGCTCACGGTGGTTTTGCCGGCATCTATATGGGCGATGATGCCGATGTTACGGACCTTCTCGACAGGATACATTCTAGGCATTGAATTTGAATAAACTTATTTTAATTCTCGCGCATATTGATGCGGGAAAGGGGTCGGGAAAACGGGAGTTTTCCCGTATAGGAAAAAGGCCGGAGGCCGAGTTAAAAACCGAGAGGTTTTTAAGGAGCGGGTTGCTGTATAGCGACTCGCGACCGTCTATATGCGCGATTATTCCTATATTTCTTACTTTTTCTACTGGATATTGTCGCGGCATAAAATAAATTATTTATCTTCTTCAACTTCCGGCAAACCTGTTCCGCCTCTCACCCCTTGGCCGCCGCTCTCCACGTAAGACATGGTGACATCGAATGCGTTCCGGAGATAAGGAATTTTGGCGGGACTGCTGTTGCCTTCCTCTATCTCCGACCAGCTAATTTTGCCTTTTTCCAAAAGAGCGCTCAGAACTTCTATTTTTGATTTGGTGCCGAAATCCAAAACCGTTTCCGGTGGTGCATAAGCGATGTTTTTACCCTGCCGAAGCGCTTCCAATTCGTGGCGTTTCGCTCGTTCCTTATATTCTTCCAATTTTAATCGCAATTGCTTTACGCGCCGTCCGTCAGTAGGCAAAACTATCTCTAAACCACTTTTTTCGGCTTCCGGACCTTTCATCGTGGCAAATAATTACCGGGCGAAGTGCGCGAATGCCCTGTTCGCTTCCGCCCCCGCACCAAAGCTACGCTTGGTACGGGACTCCGCCTCTTCTAAATATCTTAAATTAAGGTGGCTACGCATTCTGTTTATCTGGCAAAGTGTGCAAAGGCACGATTAGCCTCAGCCATCCGGTGCATATCTAACTTCTTTTTGATTGCCGCGCCTTCATTCTTGGAAGCGGCAATGATTTCTTCCGCCAATTTGTCGGCCATGGGCTTGCCTTTGCGGCTGCGCGCAGTGCCGATTATCCAGCGGATTGCCAAAATAAACCTGCGTTCGGGGCGCACTTCAATCGGCACTTGATAGTTCGCGCCGCCGACCCGCCGCGATTTCACCTCCAATAAAGGCGAGGCGTTTTCAACGGCTTTCTCAAAAACCTTCAGGGAATCTTCTTTCGTGATTTCTTTCACTTTATCAAACGCGTCATAGACAATTTTTTCGGCAATTGATTTCTTGCCGTCGCGCATCACGTAATTAATAAAACGCTCCACGTCTATGCGCTCATGCTTTATGTCCGGCTTGTGATATTTTTTGTAAACTCGTTTTTTGCGCATTGTTACATATGGTTGTCATTCCGAGCTTTGCGAGGAATCTCATGAGATCCTTCACTTCGCTCAGGATGATGCTCTGCGGAGCGTCATTTCGGCCGCTTTACACCGTATTTACTGCGCTGCTGTTTCCTGTTATCCACTCCGGTCGTGTCCAAAATTCCGCGGATAACGTGGTAGCGCACGCCCGGCAAGTCCTTCACGCGGCCGCCGCGCACGAGAACGATGGAGTGCTCCTGCAGGGTGTGGCCTTCGCCGGGAATATAAGCCGTGATTTCCATGCCGTTCGTGAGACGGACGCGCGCGACTTTGCGCAGAGCCGAGTTCGGTTTCTTCGGCGTTGTCGTGAAAACCTTGAGGCAAACGCCGCGCTTGAACGGTGAGCCGGAATCCACCGGCCGATTCTTCAGCGTGTTGAAATAATAAGACAGCGCCGGCGCCTTGGTCTTTGCTTTAAGCGGCTTCCTTCCTTTTTTAATTAGTTGACGGATTGTCGGCATCCTTAGATAATCTCCAATTTACAATACCCAATTTCCAACTAAATTTCCAGATTAACAAAATTAGCAGCCAGCCACAGCCGCTACATTAGGAAAGTGTACAGTAAACGGCGGCCAGTGTCAAACCCACCACGCTTACCCACCGCGCCTAAGAGAGATAAAAAAAAGCCGCTTCAAAATCCGAAAGACTGCCCCGTGATGAGCGTGAAAAGAAACTGAATGATGGGCGCTATGAGCTGAAATCCGAAGAATACGAAAATGAGAACGAGAATCATGCCGTAGCGCTCCAGGAAATATGCCGCGCGGTAGCTCGCTTCGGTTTTCGGCAAAACGGCGAATAAAACCTTGGAGCCGTCAAGCGGCGGAATGGGAACAAGGTTGAATACGGCGAGCAGAATGTTAATAAGAGTTATCACAAAAAAAGCATATAAAATCATAGCAACTGGCGAAGTTAGTAAAGTTAAAACTAGGTCCGTTCTGCCAGAAAGCACGGCTATAGCCATATTATTTCGCAACATTTCGGATACTGGCAAAAACCGACTAGCAATTCCAAAAAAAATTGCTATTAACAAGTTTGAAGCTGGCCCAGCAACGGCGATTTTTCCAGCTCCAGAAAGAGGATCGCGCAGATTATTCGGGTTGTATGGCACGGGCTTCGCCCAACCGAAGACCATGCTGCCTCCGGTCAAAAAATAAAGAGAAACCGGCAGCAGAAACGAGCCGAAGAAATCCAGATGTTTTATGGGATTCAAAGTCAGCCGCCCGGCGAGCCGCGCCGTGGGGTCGCCCAAGTGCTCGGCGACGACGCCGTGCGAAACCTCGTGGATTACGGCGGACATTATGAGTATCGCGAGCCAAAATAAAAAAGCGATTGTGGATGTCATATCAACAATAATATCCGAAAACCGCGGTCTTTGCCAATTAAGAAAAAACAAATTAAAATGAGCATGTCGCCCTCGTGGTGAAACTTGCCCTCCCACCTTTGTCCCTGTAGCTCAACGGATAGAGCGTGTGGCTTCGAACCACAAGGTTGCAGGTTCAAATCCTGCCAGGGACGCAAAGGTGGGAGGGTGAAGATATCATATGTGGCTTCGAACCACAGGTTCCAGGTTCGAGTCCTGGCGAGGGCACACACAACATTTCGTATCGCGGCATCGTGGGGGCCGACGCTCTAGCGCGACCCCGAGAGGCCTACCGATACGGAATATCGTCCTCCTTATTTCTCTATTAAGAGCCGGCAAAAATACTTTTGATAAGGCTTGTAATGCCGCCTGCTATCAGCACGATCACAAAACCGACTGCCGCATACGTAAGGGTCTTCTTCCCTTTCGAAAATTTTTCAGGATCGCCAGCCGCCGTCATCATTTGAAACCCGCCGACAAGCACCATTATACTTGTGAGCGGCGCTGCAATATCGTAAAAAAGAAATCCCGCCACACTATTCGCGACGGACACCAAGCTGCCCCCCCATTCGTACAATTTGGATCGAACGGATTAAAAAGTTGGTTGGGAGGGCACGCGGCAAAAGCTAACTTCGCGACGGTTAAGGCGCTGACTGTTATTAAAATCTTTGTTGTGCGGCGGATAATATGCATATGGATTATTATAGCATACGAGATAGCGTGGCAGAAGCCCATTTTGTTTAGCTATTTCTGCAAGCTCAGAATTTTATTCCTGAACGTCAACTTACTCTTGAAGCAAGATAGCAATTCGCGTTTCTCGACCGTGCTGCCCTTTTTGAGAAGATATTTTGCGTACGTTTTAAGGTCAATTTCTTTAGTGGCCGCTTTCGATCCTTCTCCCAAGACATCGTTCGCGAATTTGCGATATCGTTCCATCTCGTCTTCGAATTTCTTCTGCATCCCAATCTCACTGATATCCATCTCGTCAATGATAGCGAGAAGTTGAGCGATCAATTCCTCTTCGCGAATGTATCCGCACTTGCAATCCTTATCTTTCGAGCGTGAGCATCCATAGTACACGTACCGCGCCGTCGTTCCATCCTTGTGCGCCTTATATTTCTCGCACGCACTGATGCCCGATCCGCATAGGCCGCACGAGATCAGTTTCGTAAACGAAAATTCCTTTATCTCCGACCTGATGACAAAATCTCGGTGCAGCTGCTCCTGTACTTTATCGAACAGCTCCCGCGAAATGATTGCTTCGTGCTTGCCGCTGTACCAGTTACCGCTCTTCAGTGGATACTCAAAGATGCCGCAGTAAAATGGATTTTTGAGGATGATATAAATATTGGATAACGAAAGCACTTTCCCATTCTTTGTTCTGAATTTGATTTCCGACTTCAGCCAATGATAAAGCTTCCGGCCCGACCATTGTTCGTCGGCGACTTTCTGGAGCATTTGCTTGATGACGGGCGCTCGCAGGGGATCAATGATAACTTCACAAGGACGGTCGGTGCTCTTCTCGTTAAGATACCCTGTCGGTGCGATAGACGGACGCAAACCTTGTTCGCACCGCATCCGTAATCCGCGCTTCACGTTTTCCGATTTGTTATCATTCTCAAGTTTCGCTTGGCTGCACAAAATCATCAACATGAATTTCTCGCTCGGCGAGTTCGTGAATTTCTGGCTGAAGGTTCTGATCTCGATAAGTAATTTTTGATCCATCAAGTCCACCAAGCCGCCAAGGTCGCCCGCGTTGCGGCTCAAGCGATCCGGCGCCCATGTAAGGATACCGTTGAATTCGCCGGAACGAATATCAATAAGCAACTCGTTAAAAATTTTTCGCTGGCCGACAGCTTTTGCGGAATGGCTTTCCTTTCTAACTTCGGCGATCTCAAGGTTATCGCGCTCGGCGATTTTCAGCATCTCCTTTATCTGACTATCAATGGAAAGCACTTGCTGTTCCTCGCTCTCCGTACTTTTCCTCGCATAGAGGCAGTATTTTATTTTTATCGCTTCGGCCTTTGTCGCAGAAACGCCCGACTGATCCCAGCCCTTTGGTATATTTGTTATTTTCTCCATACCTAAGGGATGCCGCAACGGCGGAAGGAGTCCAGAGCATCCTTGTCGGTAACTCAAAACTCGATATCAGGCGACGAAGGGGCAAAGAAGGCAAGCAGAGTGATTTCCCCAGCCACCCTCTTTAAGACCATTTATAAACGAGCTATAATAATTCTAATGTTCAGTACCAATGCGCGACGGGTAATGTGTGTCGTTGCAGGTTTGATTTTGACTTCGCTCGCTTGGATCGGATGCGCGAATTATTTCAACTGGTACGCCGACACAATCGGTCCCGTGGCCTGGTTTGGCACCCTGTTCCTATTTGCCGCAGCAGGAGTCGGCGCCGGTCTGCTCTTCGAAAAATCGACCAGGGCTCATTATCAGTCTGCAATGACGGCAAATCCCCAACTTAAGGAACGAATGGAAACTACTCTCGGAAGGCGCCTCAAGTTTGGCTACGTGCTTGCCGGGCTTTATGTCGCCTATAGGCTTTTCGGATATTATCTGTTTTTTGTTCTCGGCTTCTCTTTATCTCCAGCGGCCCATCTTCAACTGATTCTTTCGGCGGTCGTTGAGGCGGTTGTCGCCTTAGTGTGTTTGTTGCTTTATTGGGAGCGCGGAGAAGATGCCAGTACGGCGAATATAAAAAAGCATTTGCTTGTCTATGTTATTTTCTTCTTCGTTCTCGCAGTGGTTGACGGTGTCGCACTGCTTGTCTTGAAGCCCGCTTCGGCGGTAGTTCAAACACCCGCAACTCTCGAATCCGCGCTCGAAGCATTTTCCGCCGAGGAATTTTCCGGGGCAGCAGCAAAAGGGGCGCAAGCGCTACAAGTAAAAGATATGGTCGGGATAGCTTCGGCGCTCCAGAAGATCAATGCTCATTTTAACCAATCATTAACCAGCGCGGATCTTTATGACATGCGGTACACCATTAATTGGGGCTTGAATGAAGCAATTGCATATTACCAATTCGAGGCCGACGATCAATCCATTTACGCTCTTCAGCTTACCGAAAATCTTGCGACCAGCAATATTGCCGAGAGTTATTATTCGTTTCCGGCAGGTAGCACCTCCGCTCTAACCGGACAGAGGTATCTCTTCGTGGCAAACGGATTCAAACGCGGCCGAAACTTTGTTCCTTGATACTGCAGGTGCTTATCTCAACCTACCTATGCAATCTCCGATTATGAACGAAGACCTTTATTATCCTTTAACGGCATCTGCTCCTTCGTGGACAGTGTCCGTCCTCTTTACGAGCACTACGGAGGAGGGACAACAGCAAGTTCACGCTCTATAATACCTTTGACGCGAATACCGAGCGGGTGACGACGAGTACTTACGTTCCCTCCGGAAACTATTTGCCCTTGTCACCACAATCGCCATCCGTGTCGATGAACGTTGCTCCGCCTCCCTCAAATTCCTCCCTGAAAATAATTTCTCCTGCCAACGGACAGAAATTGAAGCAGGGGTCAACATACACGATTAGCTGGCAGTCGTCTGGTGATTTCAATTTTGTCGTCGGGAATATCGTCGCTCCCGTTCCGGGCGAAGGGGGTGTAGGAATATTCCAAGCCCCCGCGACTTCAAGCCGCTATAGCTGGACCGTGCCGACCGGCTTCCCACCTGGGATGTATAAACTGGGGCTTGCGGGCAGCGATCAAGATTTTGTGAATCATAATTTTGCCTCGTCCAGTGTTTCAATCTACATCATTCCGTAGTAAAACTTATTTAAGATGAGACGCGGCCTTGGGACACCCTTTTAGTGCCTCATTTGTCTCATTTGCATAAAAAAGCCTTATTTTATGGGCATCGATTTTTCGGAATGAGACACTGCTTTGTATAAATCGGACACGTCCAGAATGGCATTTCTGTGTCCGATTTGTCCGATTTGCCTCCAAAATGTTACACACCACAAAGTGCAAAAGTTGTGTAACATTTGTAACATTTTGAGGAAAAGCGGGGGGTTGGAACATGGGAATGGGACACGAAAAATCGACCTCTTGTGTCCCATTTGTTCCATTTTGTAGAAATGAGCCCTGCTGCGTTACGTTTGCCGCGTTACATTCCGAACGCTCAGAAATCTTTGATTTATCTACCTAACAGGACAGCTCCCCAAAAAAGTGCCGCCCTCTCAACTTTTCACATCGCGTTACATTTGTTACATGTTACATTTGATCCCTCCGAAAACCGCGACCGTGAGCCTTCCAAGGGAAATTTGGGGTCGTCCTCAAAAACCCTTATACTGATTGCACAGGGAAAGTCCGCATCCGCGAGGGGGCACAACAAAACTATATCTTTTTAGTTACCGCACGGTTGTCGTCGAGACGCGTGAAAAACAAAAAAGGAGCTTGCAGAGCTCCTCTATCTAACTCAACCTAACTCAACGGGATGCGGCGGAAACATGGGACAGCACGTCCGCAATGGCGTTCACGAGAACTCTTAATCCGTCTCTCCGGTAGAAAATTTCCTCACCGTCTGCCGGTCCGAAGCGATCAATGTGGCGGTGAGATTTTTTCCTTATGAAACGACTGTTCGAAAGAGCGTGTAAGTTTACCCTTATGTTCTCAATCATTTTCTCGTGATAAGGGTTCTCCCTGCCATGCCATTGCTCACAAAGGGCAATCTCGCCTTCGGCGGTCGTAAAAAACAACGACCGAAGGAAGTAATTAAAGTGACGCTCAACGGCAGTCTCAACCAATCTTTGCAACTCCGGCCCGCTTTTCGCGCTTCCCAAGACCGGTATCGCCGAGATATCGTTACCATACTTCTTTTTGGCCAAGTGGTCCCAGGCATAACCAAGAGCGATGAGCCAACGTTTGCCGTGGACGGTGGCAAGGAACACGTCGCCGTACTTCATATATAACCTTTCCGAATTATTGCCGTTGACGGCATGGTCGTCAACGATCGCGTAGACAGATGACGGAATGGGCAACTCGATTTTCCTACGGGGACGCAATCTATAATCATCCCAAAGTCCGTGAAATACCCCGTAGGTAAGTTCCTCAGGCGTAATCAACCGCCTGAACGGATGGACAATAGAACGAAGAGCACCGTGCTTTCCTTCCAGCACTTCCTTCAGGCGTTTTCTAAAAATTTTCATCCGACCCCCAATCAAAAGATTTTCACTCAAACAACTGCAAGCAGTATAACGAAATTTTTTGAATTTGGCAAATTTGATATTTTTCGCCGCAGAAGCCAACGCCACTTCTCGGCCATAAAAATATCCGCAAACGGCAACCGTTTGCGGATTTCAACTTATCGCGACGCACTCTCAACGCACCTCACGCACAAAACACGCACCTGCCGCCAAGGAATCTCGCCCTCAGCGGCGAGAAGAAAATCTCCGGCCAATATAAAGCCCATGGATTCAAGAATTCGCGCGCGGCATTTGCAACAATTCACTTTCACGCCGACCTTCCTTAGAATTTTCAATCGCGCCTCTTCAAAACAGGCGGCTGCTCCTCGCCCTTATTACCTTTATTCTCGCCGCCCTGCTGTGTCTGGTCGGTCGGCTCGCGCTTCTTAAGCGTCGGCTTTCCTTCGGTTACTTTCCTTCTGCTCGTCACAATTTGCAGCCGATCTTTCACGTCATCAAACTCGGATGTAGACACGAGATACTGGTCCTTTTTCGGAAGAATTTCCTTAATCTCCTTCTCTATTTTTATAATCCTGTCACCAGTTGGCGGATGGTCGGCAAAAACGTTTGGCACGCTTCCGGGTATTCGCCTTTCTTCTTCAATAACCTTGGAAAACATACCTACGTAGGACTCCGGGTCGTAGCCCGCCTTATACATGTACTGCAATCCCAGATAGTCCGCCTCGGCCTCGTCGTTGCGGCTGAATTTTAAAAACGCAATAGGTATGCCAAAGTTCATGGCCTCCATAGTCGCAATGTAAACAGGATAAGACATGGGTACGAAGATAAGAGGAATTGTGGCGTATTGGAGGAGCGTGGCTTTTGTCATCTGCGACGCCCAATGCCGGCACGCAACGTGCGCAATCTCGTGCGCCATCACTCCGGCAACCTGACTTTCTCCATCGGCAACAAGAAGCAGGCCAGAATTAATATACAAGAACCCGCCAGGGAGAGCGAAGGCGTTGATTCCGGGCGCATCTATAACTTTCACCGTAAGAGGAACTTTCAGGTCCGAATTCCGCGCAATGTTCTGAGCGACGCGGTTGACATACTCGCCCACCACAGGGTCGGTCAAAAGTTTCGCCGATTTCTCAACTTCGGTGGAGTATTGTTTCCCGATGGCAATCTCTTTTTCAATGGAAATTATTGACTTGTGCGCGACCTTGCGGTTGCCGATTTCTTCGGGGTTGTCTTTGCTCTTCTGTCCGTCCGCCGAAGCGCCATAAGCCCTGGGAGGGCACGCCATAATGGCCAAAAGGATAGCAAGAATAATTACAAGAATCAGGTATCGTTTCTTGACCGTACCGCTCATAAGCCACCTCCTTTTCCAGATTCAACCAACTGCTTCCACTCTACCAAAAAGCGGGAAAAAATCCAGAACCTGTCCAAGTCGTTGCGGAAAGACGTTTTTGGATATAAAATAATAAAACCGGCCGCGAAGCCCGACATAATCAGCGCCATTCGGCTTAATAAAAATCCGCCCATAGCTCCCACCTTCGCCGAGGCTTCGGCGGGCAAGCAACTGGCCCCGCACCAAAATTTATCCGCGCGTAGCTCAACTGGCAGAGCAGCTCCCTCTTAAGGAGACGGTTGCAGGTTCGACTCCTGCCGCGCGGACTGGAAAAATTAAGGATAAATTTGGTGCGGGTTAGACGCCGCAGCTCTCCTCTTACAACCGCGTAGCGAGGCGAGGATAAAAATCGCCAATTTTTATTTTCGCCGAGCGAGCGGGTGGCGAAACAGGTTTTCGCAGGAAAAGGTTCCAGGTTCAAGTCCCTGCTTGCCAGCAGGCAGGCAGGTGGGCGGACACAGAATCGAGGATCTCCGGCAGCTCACCTCTTTTTTATTGACAACACACACGTTATTTTTTAATCTAAACAGTAGCGTCTGTTAAAAATTAAAAATCGGGAGCGGCAATGTATAGTCTGTTTGGAAGATTCGAGCGGATAGGCGAAGCGAAATATTCCGCCGAGGAAATCTGTCTTTTCCGGTTAATCGACCTTCTATTACATCGCGGATGGAGATTCCTGGGATGCCTGTGGAACGGCAAAAAATATAAGATAAAAATAAAAAATCTCCGCACCGGCAAAAAACGCTCTTTCAAATCAGGACGCCCATATTGGCTCTCAAGCGATGCCGACGGAAATTTATTCTAACCCCACCGAATGAACAGGTGGGTTTTTGTTTTGGGGTAAATTTGGTATAATATGTGCGCGATGTGCTTGGCTCATATTGGGAAAACGTGGCGCCGGACACCGAACAAATTCCGTTCTATGTATAAATCATTATGAGTGGGATAAAAATAAATCTTTCTCTCAGCGAAATCCCAGGCATCGGCCCGCGTTTTCTGGAACGGCTGGGAAAACTCGGCATAAAAACCGTCCGTGATCTCATTTATCATTTTCCGGCCCGCTACGAGGATTTCTCCCAGATATACAAAATTTCCGACGTTGAGCCGGGGGAACAGGTAACAATACGTGGCGTTGTTGAAGACACCAAACTGCGGCGGACTTGGAGAAAACACATGACAATCGCCGAAGCCCTGATCCGCGACGATTCCGGAACGATACGCGCCATCTGGTTCAACCAACCATATGTTTTGAACACTCTGCGGGTCGGGCGCACGGCGAATTTCGCAGGCAAAATATCCATATCGGACGAGGACGAAATTTATTTGAGCCACCCGGCTTATGAAATCGTCGGCAGTCGGGAGTCGGGAACGGAGAAGCAAGAAACAAAACATACAGCGCGGCTCGTCCCCATTTATCCCGAAACGCGCGGCCTCACATCCAAGGGGTTGAGATATCTGATCCAGCCAATTCTGAAAAACAGCGAACAGCTGGAGGAATGGCTGCCGCCGGAAGTTCTGCGCGAAAATAATTTTCCCGAAATAAACCTTGCGCTCAGATCCATACACTTCCCCGAAAAAACCGAGGATGCTCTTGTCGCGAAAAAACGCTTCACTTTTGAAAACCTGTTCCTGCTGCAACTCGCCAATCTTGAACAAAAATTGAAACTCGCGCGCGAAAAAGCGCCAGTGATCAAAACCGACATAGAACACCTGAAAAAAATGATCTCGGAACTGCCATACGAACTCACGTTTTCGCAAAAGAAATCATTGTGGGAAATCATCCAGGACCTCGCCAAAAAACAGCCGATGAACCGCCTGCTCCAGGGCGACGTGGGCTCCGGCAAGACGGTTGTCGCGGCGCTCGCCGCGGTAATTACCGCGGAAAACGGGCTGCAGACCGCGTTTATGGCGCCAACCGAGGTTCTCGCGAGACAGCATTTTGAAACATTGAAAAAATTATTCGCCGGAATTCCCTCGATCCATCAACCCGTAGTTGGGCTTCTCACGTCAAGCGAAGCAAAAATCCTCTACGCGACAGACCTTGAATCAAAAATCAAAAAACCGGAG
Organism: uncultured bacterium; assembly: GCA_963844965.1. Classification (GTDB taxonomy): domain Bacteria; phylum Patescibacteriota; class Minisyncoccia; order UBA6257; family 2-01-FULL-56-20; genus REEB91. The sequence goes on from CAWJQC010000004.1 coordinate 96,363, forward strand.
TTGCAGGAAAAAATAAAAAACGGCGAGGTAAAAATAGCCATCGGCACGCACGCTTTGATACAAAAAGACGTGGCGTTCGGCAATCTTGCCTTTATCATCATTGACGAACAGCATAGATTCGGCGTCTCACAACGAGCTGCGCTCGTTCGCGGACAGACGCAGAATGATAATACGCGGACAGACGCTGAACAACTACTATACGAAAAAACGACGTTTGAGATAAGAAAAAGTCTGTTTGAGGTGAGAAAACAACTGGGCCTTGGTCATAAAGAAGTGGTGTATCAGAAAGCATTGGAGGAGGAGTTCAAGAAATCCGGTGTAATATTTGAGAAAGAAAAGAAAATTCCTGTCGTTTATAACAAGAAAAAGATTGGCGTTTATCAACCGGATTTTGTCATAGATAATGAAGTAATTTTGGAACTTAAGGCTCTTCCCTTTATCGGCGGCATCGAAAAAAAACAGCTGTGGAATTATTTGAGGGGTTCGGATTACAAACTCGCGCTTATGGCAAACTTTGGACCGGAAAGATTATCCATAGAGCGGGTAGTATACGATATTGCGCGGAGTCGGCGGCTGTCAGCGTCCGGTCAGCAACTGTCCGCGCCTATCCCCCACCTCCTCTCAATGTCCGCCACGCCAATCCCACGCACGCTCATGCTCACCGTCTTCGGCGATTTGGATATATCGCTCATCACCGAACTTCCCGCCGGCAGAAAAAATATCGTAACAAAAATAATCCCCCCACGGGGCAGGAGCGAAGCCTATGAATTCATCCGCGGCGAAGTGAGGGCCAGCCGGCAGGTTTTTGTCATCTGCCCCCGCATTGACAAACCGCAGACAGGCGCAGACCACACGCAGACAAACGCAGACAAGACACAGACAGACGCAGACAATTTTCAGCGGCTGTCTGCGTCAAGTCAGCGACTGTCCGCGTTAAGTCCACGTAAGTCCGCGTTAGTGTGGGAAGTAAGATCCGTGAAAGAAGAATTTGAAAAATTATCCAAGAAAATTTTTCCGGATTTGCGCGTCGCCATGCTCCACGGCCAGCTCAAGCCAAAAGAAAAAGCGGGTATCATGAAGGACTTCCGCAACTACAAAATAGATATTCTCGTTTCAACTTCCGTCGTGGAAGTTGGCGTGGACGTGCCGAACGCAACAATAATGATGATTGAAGGCGCCGATCGCTTCGGGCTGGCTCAGATCTACCAATTCCGCGGACGCGTGGGGCGCGGCGAACACCAATCCTATTGCTTCCTGTTCACGGATTCGTCCGCCAAAACTACGCGCGAGCGGCTGCAGGCCGTCCTTGAAGCCAAGAACGGCTTTGAGCTCGCCGAGAAGGACCTGAAGATCCGCGGTCCCGGCGAATTCCTCGGCACGGCGCAGACCGGCTTTCCCGACACGGCGATGAGCGGCCTCATGAACCCGGAGCTCGTGAAAGCAAGCCGCGAAGCGGCGGCAAAAATCGTCCAAAAAGATCCGCTTTTCAAAAATTATCCGCTCCTGAAAACCAAATTAAACGAGTTCCGGAAGGAAATCCACTTGGAGTAGTGCCTTCGGTAAAAATGCTTTTCGGTAAAACTCGTTTTCAAACGACCGTCCGCTCATTCCGACAATCAATAGGCGGTAGCAGTGCCGCAAACGCCGTTCAGATAATTTTGAAGCGTTGCTTCCCAAGCATAATCGTTGCCAGCGGCGCAGAAGTGGGACAAGTGGCTCCACTTGTTACCTATTTCACATAAGCCTGCGTTTCCTTCCGATGCTCTGCCGGATTCTTTTGATCGGCTCTCGCTATTTTCGTGGAACTTGTTATGTCACTACTGCTCCATATGACCGACAAGGGTGCATGTATAAAAGTTACCAGTGCATTGGGATGAATTAGTAACATCCCAACAAGTTGAATAAGTCTCCAGCGCGCCACTACAAGGAGTGGTATTAGCGCATGAACTGTTGTAGTAACGAATATAAGTCATATACTGCGGGCAGAAGTAAATCGGCGTCCCGCCTGTAACTTTAAGAGTGCCGGGAATGATGACGTTGCCGTTTGCTAGAACCTGTATAGCTGCTCCGGTTGTAGTAGCTGTACCAGTATTCGGCATACTGCCGCCAATACCGACGTTGCCGGCATAGTTGATGACTAATTTATTTGATTCTGCCGCACTAGGATAATTTCCCACCATAAGCATGGCGCCCTGATTAACATCGCCCACATCGAGCAGCACCGCATCCGCATTGGTCGTAGCCGCGGTGCCGTAGAACGTGCCGGTATTGGTATCCCTGTTCTGCTCGAACTGGGTGCCGTAATCACCGGTGTTATACAAGAACGAATAGGTGGGATTACTAAAATCGCTGTACATCTCAAGGCCGGGGCCGGTACCGGCAGTATTTGAATATGCATAAAATTGATAGTTGGCGGGCGCCGCCGCTCCCACCCCGATTCCGGAGGTGAATAAACCTCCTCCAGTTACCGTCAGTTTCTGGGTCGGCGCCGTATTCCCGATGCCGACGTTGCCGGAGGAATTCCAAATACCGGTGCCAGGCATCGTAACGTTGCCAGTAAAGGTCGGGCTCGCTAAAAGCGCCGCTCCGGTAACCTGCGCTACCCCGTAGTCACCAGATGCCGCCACCACGGCTCCGGTTCCGCCAAATACCGAGGTGACGCCGCCGCTCGGCCAAGCCGTGATGCAATTCGCCCCGGAGATGCAATATTGAGTGGCGTTTGCGGTAACCGTTGACGTACAGAGCGTACCCTCCGCCTGAGTTTGTGAAATACCCACCGTAGCCGCCGGAGTTGGTGGCTAATCCATAAACTCCTACGCCGTTACCTGCCGCTGACTGTCCGGCAACCCCTACCCAGTAAGAAGCGCCGACCTGTCCGCCGAGAATCCCATTCGTTGTGGCGTTGCTATTATTTCCCGTTACCGAGCCGACCCATGATGAATTGACGGCGCTCGTGAAACTGCCTACGCCAGCAACAACCAACGGATATGCCGGCGTCGTCGTCCCGATGCCGACGTTGCCGTTCGTGATGGAGAAATATGGACCACCCCCCATCCCAGTGCCAAGCGCCAAATTGAGGCCATAAGATTGTGACGTCAAATCAGCGTATGTAAATGCTCCGTTGCTGGTGGTGAACTTTATCCAATCTACGTTTGACCCGTTTGTATTGTCTAGCCGTAAGGTAGACGTACTTCCACTCTGAATATCAAGTTTTGCGACCGGCGCCGTGTTCCCGATGCCGACGTTGCCGTTGTTATTTATAAACAAGGCGGGTGACGCGCCGGATGAGTCAGAACCCTGAGTCAAAAAGGCCATTGGAGAACCGTTACTGCCGATCCGGGCCCAGTTCGCAACTGCTGCCGGTCCAAGCTGTAGCAAGGCATCGGTACCGTTAGATGTCAAGTCAAACTTGGCGAATTTTGACCCGTTCACGACATGCAACGTCGTTGCCGGCGACGCCGTCCCGATGCCGACGTTGCCGCCATATGCAAGCGTCATTATTTGGGAGTACCAACTGCTGGGGTTCTGATACCCAATCGTCAAGACCGAATTATCTGACGCTGGTGCAAAAACATACCCATTATTACTGCCAGCCATATCGCGGAGCTTGAAGGCTCCAAAGACATCAAGTGTATTTTGTGGTGACGGCGTCCCGATGCCGACCGAGCCCGAGAAATACCCGCCGCCGTAGACGGAGAGGGCCTGCGGCAAGTTGCTGGCGGAGGATGTGGTAACGCCCAGAGCGGAAGAAACAAACACACTGTGGGGGAACCCGTAGGGAACGCCGGAATCGGCCTCTAGAGAATTGAACACCGCGGGCGTGACATAGCCGGCGTTGACGGTCCCGTTAAAATTGCCGTGGATCGTGCCGTTCACGTCAAGCTGGTAGCCAGGCGACGCCGTCCCGATGCCGACAGAACCGTCATTGCGCACGACAAGTATGGGCGACGAATTCGGATAAAGGATCTTCAATGTGTAATTCGCGGCATCAGCGGACGAAGAAGCAACGATGAGGAGTTTGGTTTCCGGCAGAGGCGTGGGCGTACCAACGCCCAGATTCCCAGCCGCATTAGTGCTTACCGCTCCCGAACCGAAACCGGGGGTGGGAGGAGGAGAGGCAAACGCGTAGTAGGTAGTAGGTAGTAGGTAGTAGGTAGTAGCGAGAATGACGAAAAACAAAACGTGCGGCGCAAAACTCGGACGCACACCGTAAAACTTGCGGCGGAGCTTTTGCTGTTTTTGGAACAAATCTGCGTCCATCATAATAATTTACTACCTACTACCTACTACCTACCGCTTTTAATTGTTTCGGGGCGACAATCTCATAGCTTTATTATATAAGAACAGGGAAAGATATGTAGAAAGGGGTGTGCATAGGCGCGAAAACTGCCCGAGCGGCGGCCGCAAATTTCCCGGCCATCCGGGATATAAAAAAGGCTCTCGCGAGGAATTGCGAATTGCGAATCCTCACGAGAGCCAAACATACCGGAGGGGAATCTAGTGGCCGACGATGGGTGGAAGACCGGCCTGGTAGCGGCGGTAATTCCCCATGTACCGGTCCGCCACCTGAATATTCCGCACGCCGTACCAAACGTGAACCGTGCTAAGGTAACCGGCAAAGCCGATGCTTGCGAGACGCTCGGCCCTCACCATTCTCCTGCCCCACTTATGTCCCCCCCATTTATGCTCTGTCCAGCGAGGGATAGCCGAAGAAAAGTAGGAAAAAACGACATCGAACGCCGAGGCGCTCCCTAACACCCCAGCAATATTGCGATTGCCAAATTGGGTATATAGGGAGTCCGTCTCACGGGGGCCCTGCTGGCTAGCATAACGCAAACCGTTGCTAGCGACGTACTCTGGAATAAAGGGTGGCGTAGAGAGGGAACGGAACGTGGTTATGTTGTCAAACGCAAATGGCCCGCGCTCAACACCCCACATCCAAGCCTGTGTCCTCTCAAGCTTGCTCTGGTCCCGGTTTAACTTGCCGCCAGGCCAAGCCATAACCCTAAACACCTTATCAAAGGTTGATGGCTCAACCGGTGCCGCCGAACGCAAGGGCGAGATAGCGGGTGCGAGTGCCGGTGCAGACGCGGCGGATGCCGCCACGGGCGTTGACGCTAAGGGCAGTTCGGTAAGACCGTCTGCCGGAAACGCGCGAACCGAAATGATTGTCAAGATTGTCAACAAAAGCACCAGTCGCTTCATAACGACCTCCTCAAAAAGATTTAATTTAATTGCGCAAAGCAATTTGGCTACTCCCAAGAATAACCAAATCGCTTTGCGCAAGCAATATATTCATTTTTCAAGATACTTGCCTATCTATGCTAATTATAGCACAAATAAACAACCTGTCAACCCCCACCTTTTTCCGAAAAGGTGGGGGTCAAGTGGCCGCGGCGGCTGACCCGCTGAAGCGACGATACCCTACAACTCATAAATCTCATCTCGCTTGCCTATTTTGAGTATATAAATTGCGCCATTTCTAACGTCAAATACCAACCTATAATCGCCCACGCGAAATCTGAACTCCCCGCCGCGGTTGTCAGCCAAACGCTTGGCAAACCTCAACGGATTATCCTCTGACGCATAAATGCGCATCTTCTTTGCTTTGCGATGCGCACTTGAACTTCTCTCGGCAGGGATTCCAACTGCTTAGCCGCCCGCTTGGCATAGAAAATCTTCGTTACAATCCCAACTTCTTAAACAGCTTATCCTGCGATATAGTTTTTTTTGCCTTGATTTCTTTTCTCGCTTCGCGGACATCCAAAATATGCGCGAGGTAGCCAAGCAGGGCGCCGAAGCGAGCATCCGTTTTCCTCAAACGCTCGTATTCTTGTTTTGGTATAGTAACCGTGGTCATATAAGTGCATTATAGTAAACCGGCGGCGGATATCAACCCCCACACCAAACGAGGACTTTCCGGGTCCCGCGCCGAAGGCGCATGTCCTCGTTAGGATTCTCGATAGGAATTGCCGGTGCGACATTACAACAGAGAAACAAACTGCTCCGGTGCAAGTTCGGCATCACGTAGTATTTTGCGAAGCAGAGAAACATCCACTGCCTTATAGTTCGGCACCGTTACGGATTTCTTGCCGGGACAGGACAAACGAATATGGCTGCCGCGCTGGCGAACTTCGCGATAACCGAACTTTGCCAAAGCAGAAATAATCTTGCGGCCGGAGATAACAGGCAGTTTAGACATGACGAGCTATACGGCAATTGTATGTAAGCTGATTTCCTGCGGCTTGTAATCCTGCAAAATTTGCCTGGACTGCTTTTCTTCCAAAATAAGCATTATAACCTCTCGGATATTGCGGAGCGCCTCGTCAATCGTCTTGCCCTGCGCATAACATCCTTCAAAAACAGGGCATTCAACAACATAAAACCCGCTCTCTCCTTTTTCGGCGAGGAGCGGCAATTGCCGGCCGCGGCCTATAAATTTTGCTCTTGTTCTTGCCATAGTGAAATAATACCACAACCCTTTAGGCGGTCAAGTGAAATTGGTAGCCAAAATCGCCCTGCCACACTAAAACCCCTTTAAATTCTTCCAGCAAGCAAACTGCCCGCGCTTTTCCGCGCGGGCTTTTTTTAAATCCCCGCTGAATACCCAGCCGAGACGTGGCGGAGACGAAACAGTGAGATATCTTTCTTTCCTCGCTTCGCAAGAAATCTTGCCGTTCCTCCGCGAGCCAATATCTACGGCCCCCGGCTGGAGGGATGAAATGAAATGGACGCTCAACTATTTCTGTTTAATCTCTCTAATACCGAGGTCCCGGCAGATTTTCTTTGCCAAAAATTCATTGATTTCGCTATGGCGGGGCACCGTAGACGAACGTCTGACTTTGGGGTTAAAAAAGACGCTGTGCTTGGCGCCTTCCCGAACAAAAACACACCCCTCATGCTCAATGTGGCAAATTAAAACAACTCGCTTCATTCATCAAACTGTAAGCAGCTGCCGCGTCAACTTCTGTTTGCCGGCCTCGGCATCAGCCAGCGCCCGGTTGGTTTCCAAAATTAGCCGAAGCGCTTCTTTAAGATTTTCTTTTACTTCCTTCACGCTTTTCCCTTGAGTATTTACCCCGGGCACTTCCTCTATCCAGCCGACATACCATTTACCGCTTTTTTTAAACACGGCTGTAAATTTGTATTTCATGACTGCCATACATTTAAGATAATCCCAAAGCATGTAGCTGTCAACTCCTCTCAACTCCCGAGAAAACCCAGATGGCGAGCTTCTCCCTGCCTCGATAGGGTAGAAAAACAACTCAAACAGCCCAACGAAATTCGTTGGGCTGGATTTTTTTAACCAATGGCGTCACCCGCCGTTGAATTCCTTAATATCTTTTGGCGAACACCGTTTAAACTACCTGTCAACCCCCACCTTTTTTCCGAAAAGGCGGGGGTCAAGCGGCCGCGGCGGCTGACCCGCTGAGCTGAAGCGACGATACCCTACAACTCATAAATCTCATCTCGCTTGCCTATTTTGAGTATATAAATTGCGCCATTTCTAACGTCAAATACCAACCTATAATCGCCCACGCGAAATCTGAACTCCCCGCCGCGGTTATCAGCCAAACGCTTGGCAAACCTCAACGGATTATCCTCTGACGCATAAAAGCGCATCTTCTTCGCGATGCGCATTTGAACTTCTCTCGGCAGGGATTCCAACCGCTTAGCCGCCCGCTTGGCATAGAAAATCTTCATTACAATCCCAACTTCTTAAACAGCTTATCCTGCGATATAGTTTTTTTTGCCTTGATTTCTTTTCTCGCTTCGCGGACATCCAAAATATGCGCGAGGTAGCCAAGCAGGGCGCCGAAGCGAGCATCCGTTTTCCTCAAACGCTCGTATTCTTGTTTTGGTATAGTAACCGTGGTCATATTAAGTGCATTATAGCAAACCGGCGGCGGATGTCAACCCCCACACCAAACGAGGACGCGCGCCTTCGGCGCAGGACCCGGAAAGTCCTCGTTTGGTGTGGGGGTAAATTATGCCGAAAAAGCCGGAAGGAAAGATGCGATCTATGTTTCTCCCGCAAGAATACCCCCGCCGCAGGCGGGGGATGAATTGCGGTTCGAGAAACATAAACCCCGCCGATGGCGGGGTGAACTACCACCTAACATGCTGCATGTGCTAAGTATTTCGTGCGCAGCACGGCAGTTGAGATACCACCGCTGTGAGGCGGTGGTAGTTCATTTCAGAAGAGCGTCAACTTTTTCTTGGAGCGCGGCGTTCTGCGCCTGAAGAGCGCTGATCTCTTGTTGCTGCTCCTTGATGGATTCTATCATCGGCGCGATAAGCCCAGTATAATCCAGACCAAGGGTTCCGCTCGCGTCAGTTTCCACCAACTGCGGGAAAACCGTCTGTACATTCTGCGCGGTTAAACCGAGCTGCTCTCCACTGCCCATCAGTTTTGTATCTTTCCATTCAAAGGAAACCGGCGTCAGTAACTCAAGCTCCGCAAGCGAACCCGACAGTGGAACTATATTCTTCTTCAAACGCTCGTCGGAGCTATTTATCCACTGCCCAGCATTGTTTGTATACTCGCCGTGGGCTCCCTGAAAGTCATACGTACTGCCGGAACCATAGACGCCGATTGCAGCAGTTGAAAACACCCCATACCCTGCGGGATTACCGAAGTATCCAGCGGAACCGTTCGCGCCCGCGGTATCCGAATATCCTTCCACCCCAACCCCAGTACCAGCGTTGTAGCCATAGACGGCGGGAAGACCATTACCAGTACCGTAGCCATAGACCCCATACCCAGTCGCACCAGCAGTGCCATAGACACCATACATAGAGCCGGTGCCATAAATCCCTGCCCCAGCTTGCCCGGCGCCACCGACGCTTAATGTTGACGCCGGTGCCGTCGTCCCGATGCCGACGTTGCCGTTCGTGATGGAGAAATATGGACCACCCCCCATCCCAGTGCCAAGCGCCAAATTGAGGCCATAAGATTGTGACGTCAAATCAGCGTATGTAAATGCTCCGTTGCTGGTGGTGAACTTTATCCAATCTACGTTTGACCCGTTTGTTTTGTCTAGCCGTAAGGTAGACGTACTTCCACTCTGAATATCAAGTTTTGCGACCGGCGCCGTGTTCCCGATGCCGACGTTGCCGTTCGTGATGGAGAAATATGGACCACCCCCCATCCCAGTGCCAAGCGCCAAATTGAGGCCATAAGATTGTGACGTCAAATCAGCGTATGTAAATGCTCCGTTGCTGGTGGTGAACTTTATCCAATCTACGTTTGACCCGTTTGTATTGTCTAGCCGTAAGGTAGACGTACTTCCACTCTGAATATCAAGTTTTGCGACCGGCGCCGTGTTCCCGATGCCGACGTTGCCGTTGTTATTTATAAACAAGGCGGGTGACGCGCCGGATGAGTCAGAACCCTGAGTCAAAAAGGCCATTGGAGAACCGTTACTGCCGATCCGGGCCCAGTTCGCAACTGCTGCCGGTCCAAGCTGTAGCAAGGCATCGGTACCGTTAGATGTCAAGTCAAACTTGGCGAATTTTGACCCGTTCACGACATGCAACGTCGTTGCCGGCGACGCCGTCCCGATGCCGACGTTGCCGGAACCTAAAATTGTCACGAGATCCGTTTTCGAAGAAGCGCCCGTTTTTTCACTAAACTGGAAAGCGGTGGTGGGATTGTTATAAACATTATAAAAATCAACTTCTGCATTTCCTCCCGTATAATTCCAACCGACGGCCAGACCACCAAGGCCATCACTCACCGGTAAAGATTGCGTGTTATATGAAGTTTTCAGGAACCCACCCTCAACATCGAGCTTGTAACCTGGTGCCGCCGTCCCGATGCCGACCGAGCCCGTGAAATATCCGCCGCCGTAGACGGAAAGCGCCTGCGGACCTACGGCACTGCCCGAAGTGGCAACCGCCAACGAAGAGGAAACGACGACGCTGGCCGGGAAAAGATAATTGCCCGTGCTGACAACGTTTGAACCGAAATACCCGGCCGCCACGTTGCTGGCGTTCACGGTGCCACCCGAAGAAGCGCAGTCGGAACCGGTGCCAGAAACAACGCCCGCAGCGCTTACGTGCAAACACTGGATAGAACCGCTGATTCCAGAAACAGTAAGGGTGTTGGCACTTGCGCCACTGCTGAAAGTTTGAAGCGCGGTCCAGGTGTTCGCATGTCCAAGATTCAATGCGGCGGACACGGCGCCCGCGGTTGGAGATATCGTTAGAGTTCCGACGCCGCTGTCGCTGACCGAGGTTACGCTGCCGCCTGCCGCAGACCAAGAAAGCGTGCCAGCGCCGTTGTTCGTGAGCACAGTACTTGCACCGCCTTGCGCGGCCGGCCAGGAATAAGTGATACTGTTGATTTTCGCGATGTTGCCGTTATTGTCAACCTGGAATTGACTGCTCGCGCCGACGCTAAAAAGCGACGCTGGCCCCGTCGTCCCGATGCCGACGTTGCCGCCCGCAGTTATCCTCATTCTCTCAGCAGCTCCAGCTGAAGTGTCAACCCTAAATATAAGACCATTCGTCGCAGCGCTCGCCTTGACATCTATAAACCCTCCCCCAGAAGAATCACTACTGAAAAGTCTCATGCCGTTAACACCGACGCTCGTATCACCTCCAAAGAATAGGTTGCCGTTGACGTTGCCTGCTGCCATAGGCAAAAGCATATTTGACGTAAGCTGAAGCTGTTGAGTTGGGTTCGCCGTCCCGATGCCGACGTTGCCGCTGAAATACCCGCCGCCGTAGACGGAGAGGGCCTGCGGCAGATTGCTCGCGGTTGTCGTTGTGATTCCAAGACCGGAAGTGATAAACACGCTGTGGGGAAACCCGTAGGGAACGCCGGAATCGAGTTGGAGAGAGTTAAACACCCCGGGCGAGATGTTGCCGGCGCTTACGAGACCGCTCACGCTGCCATAAATGGACATGCCGCTGGCGAGATTCACACTGCCGGCATTAGTAAGATTTGAAGTGCCGATACCGACGGTGCCATCGTTGCGCACGACGAGAAGCGGAACAGCAGAGCCGGGCTGGACAACCTGCAGAGCGAAATTTGAGCTGTCGGTTGACGAAGCCACAATCAGAAGCCTCACGTTGGCGGAGGGTGTTGACGTTCCAATGCCCAGATTGCCCGCGGCGTTAACGCTTATCGCTCCCGAACCGTAACCGGGAGTGGGAGGAGGAGAAGCAAACGCATAGTAGGTAGTAGGTAGTAGGTAGTAGGTAGTAGCGAGAATGACGAAAAACAAAACGCGCGGCGCAAAACTCGGACACGCACCGTAAAACTTGCGGCGGAGCTTTTGCTGTTTTTGGAACAAACCTGCGTCCATCATAATAATTTACTATCTACTACTTACTACCTACCACCTACTACCTACTACCTACTACTTACTGCTTCGCAGGCGGTCCCTGGATGGTGCCGCTTGCCACTTGCGAAGGAAGCTGCTGCGAAGGAAGTTGCTGTCCCGATGACTGAAGCGAAGAAGGGTTGGCGAATGCCTGCACAAGCTGACTGTCGTTGCGCAGGCTCGTCCAGAAAATCACCTGCTTGGCGTTCAAATGGACCTCGTCAACCGGGCCCCAGAAAGCGTTCTTGAGGGCGGAGAGTCCGAGCTGTGCCTGATTCTGCTGATTGACGCTCCTCTGCAGGAACCAGACGTTTGTCAGACGCAGGGACGGGAACCAGCTCAGTTTGCCGAAATAGATATCACCGGTCGTAAGATAGACCGCCGAATACTCGGAAGGGCCAGCCGGATTTTTGGGAGACATGAGTTTCAAGCCGAGCCACAGGCCGAAAATCAGGACGACGAGCACAATGAGAACCAGGACAGCGATTAATTTTTTGGGCAACATGAACTATGATACTAATATACAAATTGTACTAATGATACGAATGAATACAAATTCGTATCATTTGTATCATTAGCATGATTAGTATATTGGTATCGCAATTACTTGTGTTTACGACTTTTTTATTGTTTTGGGGCGACAACGAGGTAACCGATGGGACCTTTTTCCGGACCGCCGCAGGAAGCGCAGTAAAAGGTAAACTTGCCTTCAAGATAGGCCTGGAACTGGAACGTTTTGCTTGTCCCCTTTGGGGCAGAGAGATTCAGACCGTAATCGGGCTGGGTAAGGTCATAATTTCCGTCAACCGCGTTCACGGTCAGGTTTATGACATCAAACTTGCGGACGATGATGGTGTCCGGTGTAAAGGCGTTGGCTTCAATCTTTATGGAAAAGTCGCGGTTGCTCGCGCTTGAGACCTGGCTCGCGGGGCTCACGGTCTGCGGAATGGCAACACCCTGCGGGACATTCTGGGAGTTCTGGTTGGGCACGACGATGTTCTGAGGCGCCACTTCGCGGGTCGCGGTAGCGTTGGGCTTGGCGTTGCCGCCGGCCTGAATGGCCGAGGTTCCGGGCTGGCGTTCTACGAGAAGGAAGATGCCCACAAAGACCACGACCACGACAACCGCCACAATGGCAATTATTTTGTTTTTGCTCATAGCTTTATTATATAAGAACAGGGAAAGACATGTAAAAGGGGGGTGTGCATAAGTGCGGAAACCGCGGCGGGGGCTACTGCTTAGGTACAAGAAACGCTTGAAGTCGCAATCATGCCGCTGCCCGTAATATAAAGCCGATAGCAGGAAGCACCATTCTTCAGGATTATGCCGGACGCGCTATTGCTTATATATATATCTCCCCCGGCGACCTGAAGCGCCTGCGTCGGCTGCGAACCCATGTTCACGCCGGCGTAGCCGGTAAAATAAACATTATTTGAGCCGGGTAAGCCGAAATTGAGCACGCCGTTGACGTTACTCCAGTATTGCGTGGCAGTTCCAAGCGGCAGGCCGGTGGTTGACGATGGAAACACACCGGTATCAAAAGTCGCCGCATTCACGCGCGCAATCGCCGTCTGCAGTGCCTCCGAAAATTGCTGTGTCGCGTTCTGCGTATTGTTGGCCACAACGAATGAAACGCTCACGGAGTCGTGCCCCGGCGCGTTGGAACGCTTTATAAAAGTGAGGGAAGTAACGTTCACCCTCGGAGTTGTAAGCGGCTGCGGCGTGCCGGTAGCGGTCTGTTGCAAATATACCGTGCCAGGCGTACCGGAAGACAGATAAATGTAGGTCGGGTCCAACGAACTGGCTGCCATCCGCAACTTTAGGGTGCTCGTAGCGATATCCTGGTTTAACTCAACAAGACTTGAGCGTTCTATGTAATATTGGATCTGCTGCAACAGGAACTGGCTTTCTTGGTTCACCTCGGCGGCAGCCGACTGGCGGGATTGGATACGTATGACGGCGACCATCATCGTTATAAACGCAACCATGACTATTGCGAAGATCGCCGAAAAAGCAAGAAGTTCAATGATGGTGAAACCCTTCTTTGAACGGTAGGTGTAGTAAGTGGTAGGTGGTAAGTGGTAGGTGGTAAATTTCTTCATATTAACTAATTATAACACTTGGGCGCCTAATGCGCTTATTGCCTTATTTATCATCCACATGATTTCATCTAAATCTTCGGCCAATTTCCTGTATGTTTCGGGGTTCAAATATTTTAATTCATAGACAATCTCTAACTGAGTTTCCAGCTCTGCGCCGGAACTATATGCGTTTCTCAAAAATTGTAATTTTTCTTTTTTGGAACTTCTCCGAAAACCCTCGGCAATATTAGACGGCATAGAAATCGCCGCTCGCCGCATTTGACTTGTTAGACCATATAGTTCCGACGGTGGAAATTTTTCGGTAACTCCGTATATCAGAACCGCATACGATTTTGTGCGTTTCCAAATGTTCAAATCTCTGTAAGATTTAATGGCTGAATTTTCCGCCATGTCTAAATTCTACTATATCATACTACCTACCACCTACTACATACTACTTACCGTGTCCGACCACCTCTCGCGTTTTCGGCGTTACCCAAAAGCGTCGCTCGCCTACGCTCGCTCCCTCACAACCTCTCGGTTTTGAGTAATTTCCTACACGGGAAAACTCCCGTTTTCCCGACCCCTTTCCCTGATTTTGGGCGTCACCCAAAATCCCAACCGCCATTTCCCTCCCAACATCAATCTGGTCTGCGCTTCAAGACCTGGCAACGCGCCAAAGATTATGAGCGTCAGCGGTATAAAAATCCACTGAAGAAAATAAATGAGGTAGTGCCGCGCGCGGAACCAGCGCGGGCGCGGAGGCAAGAGCAGAATACCTAAAATCGCCGAACTTGCGATGCCTATCATGGAAAGCGAGACGATGAAACGCGCGACTTGCGGCAGACTGTAAGAAAGGAGCGTGTAGTTGAAACGCCTGCCGCCGATGAACACCGGCAGCCACCCCAACGCGAAGATCATGAGGGAATTCGTCGCCCAAGAATGGAAACCTTCAAGGATATTGAAGGACCAATACCATTTTTTTCTTTTCGGAATTTCCGGGTCGCGCCGGAAGCCGTCCAGAAGATACGGAATATTTTCCGCGCCCCATCCCCAGCGCCGCTGTTGCCTGTAGATATTTTTCATCGTGGCCCAGAAAGTCGGCGCCGCGGGCGCGTCCATGGAAACCGGGTAAAGAAGGGGCTCAACGCGAAAATCGCCGTGATAGTGGAGATAGCACTGCCAAAAAATCCTTGAGTCCTCGGAGACAACGTCCTTATGCCAAAAACCGACGTCAATCAGCGTTTTCAGGGGAATTGACTGCGAAGAAAAAGAGGTCAGACGTTCCGGGCGCGACTGCTGCATCATCTGCCAGAAGGTTGACGAAAAAGAAACGACGCGCGCCAAAGCCGGCGTCTCGTAAACGTTGTTCATGAAAAGCGGCACCGGCTGGTAAATCGCACGCTCGCGATCCTCCGAAGACAAAAAAACGTAGGCAAGCCGCCCGAAATATTCCGGGAAAACCTGCGTGTCAATGTCAAAAACCGACACTAAGATATTTTCATATCTTAACGCGGACTTACGCGGACTTAACGCGGAACTACGCGGAAAAACTTCTGCATTAGTCTGCACTTGCCCGCCTAAATTTCCTTCGGAAACTTTGGCGGGTAAATCTGCGTTAGTCTGCGCATTGACCAATGGGTCAATTATTAATTCTTTGGCGTGTGCCGCCGCCCACGCCTCATTGGAACCTTTGCCGGGAATTTCACCGGCTAAATTCCGCGGATGGACAGTGACAAGAAACCTGAAAAATTTATCGGCGAATTCTTTTTTTATTTTTTCGGCGACCGCTCTGGCGTCTTCCCCACCCGCTTCCTCCGTCGCCAGCACGACCAAAAGCTTATCCAGCGGATAATTCACGCGAACCAAGCTCTCAAAACTTCCGCGAACCACTTCATAGGGCTCTTTGTACATCGGAAGAATAATAAGGTGATACACTTCCGACCATGACAATGACTTATGACGATGACCGCTCAAATTATTGTTATCGTTATTGTCATTTGTCATAGTCCGCAATTTTTCCAGCCAATCCACTCTCAGGTTTTTCCTCATCGCCGAAAAAGTTGAGCGCAAGTGCAGAGAGAGATAAATCGTTTTCAGGAGCCAGTAGATGTCAAAGAGTATGATAAAAACCGCGACGGCGGCGGGCAGCTTCCACGACAGAAAGACCATCAAAAATAAAGTGAGCCAGGCAAGACCTCCGGGAAGAATTTCAAAAAAACGGTGCATGCAAAAGTCAATTAAAAAAATTTTAGTGTTACCTATCTATTATACACCTGCAACCGCTTTTGACTTTTAGGGTTTAGTTTTTTATCTTACTTATAAGGCCCTGTCGTCTAGTCTGGCCTAGGACACAGGCTTTTCAAGCCTGGTACACGGGTTCGAATCCCGTCGGGGCTGCCGTGAAATAAAAACTCCGGGCGTTGTAGCGCGCCGCGGAGTTTCGGTTCCGCCCGAAAATCGGCCCGGCTCTGCCGTGATGCATGAGATCAATTGACTCTGTCTTTATGTCCTTCTCGCTGTAGTTCCCCATACGACAGTTCTCCCTCGCCCTCAAAGTCCGGTGACGCTTCGCAACCCGCGCGCGAATAGGCCTCGTAAGCCATCACAAGCTGGCGCGCCCGCAAAAATACATCCCACAATCTCGCGCCGCTTACTGCACGCGCCTCAATAATCCCCCTCAAAACATTGTTCTGACAATCTTCGGGTAGTCGCCTGAATGCCAAACATAGGTCTCTCATCTCATCCAGCGTCACGATAAGTTCGGCACCGCAGAATTGACGTACGCTCTCCGTGTAAACATTCATGGTTGCCAGACTGACGAGGTATTCGCTTTCCACCTCGCGCTCTTGTCTGCGTCGGCGTCTTTGCCGCCGCAAGAATCTTTTCCAATCGCCATGACGGTTTTCAACCGCCACCTTATCTTCTTTTCTCATCCTTCACCAACCCGTTCCTTGACAAAAATTTCTATTAGAATCATATAACACAACATTGCCTCCCACAACCGGAGGCAACGGCTCCATAAACTACGAGGTGAGACAAGAATAAAAAATCCCGCTTGCCAATCAGGCAACGGGATGAACAACTCAGGCAGGCCGGATCAACACCCGCGCGTAATTTTTCGTGAAATATTTGTTGGCAACATCGCGCAATCTTTTCAATTTCAGACCTTTCATGCGCTTCTCAAAGTCGTGCAACCGCACAAGCTCTTCGTCGCCGTTCGAGGCGGCCATAACAATCGTATCGGCCAGACAATCGGGCAATCTGTGGAACATTTCATAGTACTCATCGAGCATTCTTTCCCTTGTGTCCGCAAATTGTCGTTCGTCCACCAGATCCGTTTTCAGTTTCCCAATCTCTTCAAGTGTGGCCCTTTCACCGTACGCAGCGAAGTCGCTACTTGCCGTGGCAAAACCCACGTAAATCATGCCGTTAACAAAAGTCCGCGGTGTCTCAACGGAAACCCTGTACACGCCGCCATTGAAGTCGGTATTCTCATTCCGTAGGCGGCGATAGAGCCGCCGCTCTAGAATCCTTGCCAATACGTCAATCGTTTCAGCATCCGGACTAAGATAGGACTCCGTCGGAAAACCAATGCCGCAATAAAACAACTTGATGTCCCGGACGATCTCCAGCGGCCTTATTTCATTGAGAACCGGCAAGTCGTCTAAATGGTCATAGTCCAGCTCGGGCGGTTCCGTGGCGCAATTCCAATCGCCGAAATATCTCTCGGCAATTTCCTTAACTCCCTGAAATGGCGGGCCGAGAATAATCAGAAACACGTTCTTCGGCACATAGTACCGATTCACGAATTTTCTCATAGCGTACGGAGTAATCTTGCGCAGAAGTTCCGGCTCGCAATCAATGCGGTAGCGGACAGGATTCTTCTCGTACATAAGCGCGTATACGGAATCTCGGAGAAGTTCTTTCATATCTTCAACGCCATACTCAAGATATTCCTTATACGCCGCCGCCATTTCAGACAGAGAAATCTTTCCCTGGTCAATAAGGCGATGGTCCTGATGGACAAAGCTCGTCAGAATATCAAAAACTTCTTTCATGTATCTTTCCCGCCGGATGCTCGCGTGTCCGTAAAATGTGCACGTTCTCGTGGTGAATATGTTCCAGTCGCCGCTGTAATCGCCCAGATATCTCCAAAACTTGGACTCAACATCGTCGGCGCTATATTTGCGCGACTTGGTACAAATGACGTGTTCGGTGAAATGCGCCATGCCGCCGTTCATGTGTATCGCTCCAACCTTCACGCCGACCCCGGAAAGCCAGGTCGTATGGGACGAATCATACTGCCCATAATAACGCATCCCGTTGCCGAGGACGTCGGTCTTGACCTTCAGTGATTCTCTCATCGGCGATTTCTCCATCGTGATGTAAAAAACTAAAAGTATCCTAAGTCAAATATGTAAAAAGTCAAATAATTCGGCGGGGATATTTCTCGCGATTTTTTCAGAACAAAACGGAGCGGCCAAGCCGCTCCGACACACCTAATTTCCCGCCTTTTCTCGCAACGCAAGTTCTTTCTTCATCAAGCTGACTGGAATTGAGCCGAAGGAAAGGATCAGATCGTGGAACTCTTTAAGAGTCATGCCCTTCGCCAGACATTCCTCGCGCCATTTCAGTATCTCGCGCCTGCCCAGGAGATAACACATCGGATAGCCGGGTATCTCAGTATACATGCAAATTTCCCGCTTGGCGCGTTGCGGACTCCAACCAAGTTCGTCTATATAAATCTTCTGAGCTTCCTCGGGACTAATCTTCTTTGTGTGCAAACCGATGTCTATAATTACCCGGTATGACCTCCAGAGCTGGTCAACAAGATTCTGCATCTTAAGATACGGGTCGGTTATCAAGCCGACTTCTTCGGCGAGCTGTTCCACGTAAAACCCCCACCCCTCAATAAAGATGGTGAACGCGTTCAGCCGGCGTACGATACTCGGGTGTTTATGTGCAAGTGTCATCTGCAAATGGTGACCAGGATACGTTTCGTGGCAAGCGACCGGCACTAGTCCGAAGTGATCCTTGTATTGTTCCTGCTTCCGACGTTCGTCCGAATATCTGTCACCGGCAGGGTCCGAAACAAGGAAAAACGCCCATTTTTCTCTCTCAAAAGGTCCGCAAGGCCAATAGGCAGCTGTCGGTATAAGCGTCCGCCAAAAGCACGGGGTTGGCACAACGTCAACGCCTTCTTCTATCTTCGGCACCACCGAACCACGGTTGAAAAATCTTTCAACCTGAGCCGCGGCTTCCTTGTACAGTCGCATAAGATTTGACTCGTCAAAGCCGTGCGATTCAATCCGCCGCAGATACAGTTCTCGCCATGTCTTGGATGGATCTATGCTCTTCGCAAGCTCTCCCAGTTTCGCCTTAGTTTCTCCAACGGCCTGCCAAGCAATTTCTTCAAGCTCCTCAAGGGAATACGGCAGGAAATGCCATTCGCGGACGATCTCCTGAAGCACTTCCCTGCCGGCGGCAAAATCTCCATTGGCGAGCGGTTTTATTTTGGCGAGCCACACTTCGTACACGTCAAGCGCGCGGCGCGCCTTCCGAATCGCTTCCCTGAAACAGTTACGCAGCCTCGGATAAAGAGCCGAAAATTTTCCCTCAAACTCGTCAAAGAAACGCCGCGCGTTCTGAACTTCGTCTTCGGCCATTTCAACCCAAATGAGCGGCGGGTTAGCGATGGTCCGGCGGGCGCTTCGCAACACGGCGGGGATATGTCTCACGCGCCAGAGTATGCACCGCGCAACCAATTTTTGCGTACGGCGGGTCATAGTCACGAGCGGCACGTAGGTTGCGAAAACTGACCACTCCAGGGGTATCACTGGATCCTTATCGTGAAACTTCTTGTCAACCAGCCAGCGATACAAGTTCAAGCAATGTTTCTGTTCCGCGACGGCAATTTCATAATCCACCGTGCCCGTCGGAGAGAAAGCGGCCGGGGGAAGATATTCCCCAACAAGCTCCAAAAACCTGAGGCGGGCTTTATATGCCTTTAACCAAAACTTGTTTGACCCAACGGATTGTTGGGAGAGCATGTGGTCGTAATCGTGTATGCCGTAGCACGTTGCCAATTCGGGCTCCAGCGGCAGATCATGTAAAAACCAGGAATAATAGTGCCGATAAAATTCATCCTCAAACCGAGACGCCGACTCCGGAATTCTGACCATCCACTTCATCTGTTCTCGCCTCCTCTTTTCAAATAACCACTGGATTAGAGTTTACACAAAAAAGAGAATTTGGCAATAGAAAAGGATTTTAGAAGATTCCGCAAAAATGAGCCGCCCATCAGCGGCGATTTACAACCGCGTCGTATTTTCCTATCATAAGCACCATGATTATCCTGGGAATTGAAACGAGCTGCGAGGGCTACGATTTTCCTTTTCGAGGGACGGCTCGCTTCGCTCCAGCGGCGAAGCGGCGCTGTATCTCAATGCAGCGGTCGCCTTCGGCGAACCAAGCCCGCCGCATTTCCGATAACCCCTCAAAAAAGAAAATCTCCGCTTAAGAAAAATTAACTAATTCAATGAAGATATTAGCTATAGAAACCAGCTGTGATGAAACCGGGCTTGCCATTGTTGAGGCAAGCGGTGGTTTGCGCTCACCGCGGTTCAAGGTTTTGAAAAACCTGGTTGCTTCGCAAATCAAAATCCATCGTCCTTTTGGCGGCGTCGTTCCCAATCTCGCCAAGCGAGAACATCTGAAAAATCTGCCGATCCTTTACAAGAAAATTGAAAATTCTAAGTTGAAAATTGAAAATTGTGACCTGGTCGTGGTAACTGTCGGTCCCGGACTGGAACCAGCCCTTTGGACCGGGATAGAATTTGCGAAAAACTTACCTGCCACCTGCCACCCACCACCCACCAAACTTGTCGGCACCAGTCACTTGGAGGGACATCTCTACAGTTTTTTGCTGCCCACGAAATCCACGAGCGGCTACGCTTCGGCACTCCTGCCGAAAGCCGTTTTTCCAGCTATAGCACTCATCGTCTCGGGCGGACACACTATACTCTTATACATGGAATCGTTCTCCAAGTGGAAGCGGCTCGGCGAAACGCGCGATGACGCCGCGGGCGAGGCGTTTGACAAGGTCGCGCGCCTTCTTGAGCTTCCTTACCCCGGCGGGCCGGAGATAGAAAAGCTCGCAGCGAGAGGAAATCCATTCGCCATCACGTTCCCGCGCCCGATGCTTGACCAGAAAAATTACGACTTCAGTTTCTCGGGGCTCAAAACTTCCGTCCTATACTACCTGAGAGACAATCCTCGCGCGAACAAAGCCGACGTTGCCGCGGGATTTGAGCAGGCGGTCGTTGATGTTCTCGTCGCGAAAGCCAAACGTGCCGCGCAGGAATACGGCGCCGAATCCATACTCCTCTCCGGCGGCGTCGCAGCGAACAAGCACTTGCGCAGGGCGCTCGCGCGCGCGGCTGAACTCATCGGCGCCAATTTCTTCGTTCCCGATTTCAAATACAACGCGGACAACGCCGTGATGATTGCGGCCGCCGGATATATGGCGTATTTACGTAAGAAAAAATATAAACTTGAAGCACGGGGAAATTTAGAGATATAAATAAAGAACCCAAATTAATGGGTTCGGTTTTGCGTAGCTCCAAGCTTCAAAAGATAGGTGTCCTGCATTGAAGGATAGAACTTGCAACGTTCACAGTAAGAACTGAATCCCGCTGGGCGGACCACAACTTGGAGTGGTTCATCGCATTCCGCGCAATACAATATCGATTCCACGTTCGTTATGTTGCTTCTTTTACACTCTGGGCAGTATATTCCTCTGCCATTTGTCATCTGTAAAAGTTGGCAGCATTTAGCGCAGTACAACATGTACAACCGTCCTTTGGTCACATAAACCAGGATCCATGTTCCCCCCCTCCTAAAAAACTGATTTGATTGTATGAAAAGAACTTAATTTAGTCAAACAATAGCTGGAGGCGCAAGGAGTATCTAAGAATTTAAATAAAAAAACAATTGGGTTGGAGCGCGCGCTCCAACCCATTAGAAATAACCACGACAATGTCGGGATGCAAACTTTCACGGTCCGCTCCCTTGAAAAAGCCGCCGTTGATGAGCACGTATCGGAAAATATCGCCGTCGTTTGGGTCGCAAAATGTGGCTACGTGCTCTTCTTCCCCGGTCCAACCGACGGCAAACGTCTTGCCGTCGCGCACAAGGTTTGTTTGTATTCCTAAACTGCAAACAAACCTGCCGCTCTTCGGGTTCCAACGGAAAGAACCGAAGTGCCAATTACCGTCGTTCACGTTCTCCCACTCGCTAGAATTCACTTCGGCAAGCACCATGCCGCCCCTCATCAACCTTAACGTGACCGGCGTCCTAACAATATTGAAAAACCAATCATTGATCTTCCGATAAAGCTTCCTCAGCATAAACATAAGCTCCTCCCAAATCATACTTAACAAATAAAAACTAACTAAATCTTACTCGGCCGGGATATTGATGTCAAGTTTTTGTGGAAAAAATTCGGAAAATGGCATAGAATAACTTCATGCCCGAAGAATTTCCTACGCGCTACGACATAAAGGAAGTTGAAACGAAAATCTACGACCTATGGGAAAAGTCTGGGTTTTTCAATCCCGATGTTTGCGTTGAAAAAGGCGCGACGAAACCGGACGCCGAACCTTTTTCCATCGTCCTGCCGCCGCCGAACGTAACCGGCACCTTGCACATCGGCCACGCCTTTGAGGACGCGATCCAAGACACCGTTGTCCGCTACGAGCGCATGCGCGGCAAGCGGACGCTCTGGGTTCCCGGGACCGACCACGCCGCCATCGCCACGCAGGCGAAAGTGGAGGAACTTCTGCGCAAGGAAGGGAAAACGAAATACGACCTCGGCCGGGAGGAATTCCTGCGGCGCGTGAACGAGTTCGCCAAAAATTCTCATGACATCATAATCCGCCAGATAAAACGGCTCGGCGCTTCGCTTGATTGGGGCCGCGAGGCATATACGCTTGATGAAAAACGAAATCTCGCCGTCCGCACCGCCTTTAAAAAAATGTACGACCTCGGCCTCATTTACCGCGGCGATCGTATCGTGAACTGGGACCCGAAGCTACAGACCACCGTCTCCGACGACGAGGTGGAATGGATAGACGAAACGACGCCTTTCTACTATCTGAAATATGGGCCGTTCGTCATCGGCACGGCAAGACCGGAAACGAAGTTTGGCGACAAATACGTCGTCATGCATCCGGACGACGAACGCTATAAAAAATATAAACACGGCGAAAAGATAGAACTTGAATGGATAAACGGGTCGGTCACGGCAACAATTATCAAGGATAAGGTCATTGACGTGAATTTCGGCACGGGCGTGATGACAATCACACCATGGCACGACATGACGGACTTTGACATCGCGGAAAGGCATCGCCTGGATAGGGAGCAGATAATCGACCTGCGCGGCAAACTGCTGCCCATCGCCGGCGAATTCGCCGGAACGCCTATCGCCAAGGCCCGGCCGCTCATTATTGAAAAACTAAGAACAAAGGGTCTCGTGGAAAAGATTGACGAACATTACGCCCATCGCGTCGCCACGAACAGCCGCGGCGGCGGCCTCATCGAACCGCAGATCCTCAAACAATGGTTCGTCAAGGTAAACTCCAAGTTCCAAATCCCAATTTCCAACCTAAAAGGGATAAAAAGCGGCCAAGAGGTGACGCTCAAGGAACTTATGAAAAAAGTCGTGGAGTCGGGGCAAATAAAAATCATACCCGGACAGTTTGAAAAAATTTACTATCATTGGATAGACAACCTGCGCGACTGGTGCATCTCGCGCCAGCTTTGGTTCGGGCACAGAATTCCGGTGTGGTATTGCCTCGCCTGCGGCGAGCCGCAAGTTGAACCGAAAATAAAATCGCGATGGTTCCTGGTGCGGCACGGAGAAACAGACTGGATCAAAGAGGGGCGGCACATGGGACATAAAGAGGTTCCCATGAATGAAACCGGCAAGCAGCAAGCGATGGTAGCCGGCGAACGGCTCGCAAACGAAAAAATTGATCTGATAATTTCTTCCACCACCATGCGCTGCAAAGAAACCGCCGAAATTATCGCGAAAAAACTGGGTGTCAAAATTATTTTTGACGAACGTCTGCGCGAGCGCGGCAGTGGCGAATGGGAAGGACTGCTGCATGCGGAAATCAGGGAAAAATACAAACCTCTGGAGCAAAAATATGGACCGAGGAGTGGAACAAGCGCGCGCGCTATGAATTCAAACCGCCGGGAGGAGAAAATTGGCTGGAACTTGAAAAGCGCGTAATTCAATCGTTCAAAGAGCACAAACTTCGATACGCCGACAAAAATATCGCGATTGTCACCCACGCCGGTCCGATCAGGATCCTGGAAAAAAATCTTAAAAACAAATCATTTGAAGAAGTGGTGGGATTAATACCCGAGAATGCCGAGATTGCTAAGCTTTCAATCGCAACTGCTTCCTGTAAAAAATGTGGCAGTGATACTTACGAGCAGGATCCCGATACTCTGGATACCTGGTTCTCCTCCGCTATGTGGACGTTCTCAACTCTCGGCTGGCCTGAAAAAACCTCCGACCTCAGAACCTACCATCCAACCTCTTTGATGGCGCCGGGGTATGAAATCCTTTTCTTCTGGGTGGCGCGGATGATACTCATGAGCGGCTGTCTTTTGGGAGAAATCCCCTTCCGCACGGTTTATCTCCACGGCATTGTGCGCGACAAGCAGGGCAAGAAATTCAGCAAATCCAGCGGTCACGCGCTTGACCCCCTGGAACTAGCCGACAAATACGGAGCGGACGCCCTGCGCATGGCTTTAATTGCCGGAGCGGCGCCGGGAAACGACGTGCAATTTGACGAGAATAGGGTCAAGGGCTACAGGAATTTTTCAACCAAGATATGGAACGTAGCGCGGTTTGTTTTACTAAACAAACCGCCGCAGACAGACGCTGACAAGACGCGGACAGCCGCGGACATTGCTGGCCGACCAGAGATAAAGGAGTTTGAGGCAATTAAATCGGAAATAACGAAACATCTTGATGAATACGAACTGCATCTCGCAAGCGAAAAGATTTACCACTACTTCTGGCACACTTTCGCCGACAAAATAATTGAACAGGAAAAAGCCAACCTGCGGACAGCCGCCGACAAGACGCAGACAGACGCAGACATTGCGAGACGGGCAGAATCCTATGCCCTACTGGGATACATTCTCGTCGGTTCGCTTAAACTACTCCACCCTTTCATGCCGTTCGTAACAGAAGAGATTTATCAAAAATTTGAACTAAATAAGCTTCTCTTGACCGAAAAATGGTAAACGTTGACAAATTATGAATAGTGTGCTAGCATTGCATTAGCTTGCCACAAGGAGGGCTTTGCAATGCAAATCTGGAAATGGAACAAAGAAGGGACGGGGTTGGTGAAATCGCGGTTCATGGCTTTCCCGCCGAGGAGAACTACTCTTCAAGAATTACTTCTCGGTCACCTCAAGAAAAATGATGGCAGGGGACAATATTGGATTGTATTCACAGAAAAAGAGGAGGGTGCAATCCGCAAGATGATATCTCCGTTTTTCCCCAAAACAATCCCGACCAGCGAAATACTTAACGCGCTTCTGTCTCCCGTGAGGAAAATATGGGCTGGCCCGCTTACCGCAACATATATTACCAAGAGTGGTATATTGGACGGCACACCTACTTTCCTAGCGATCATGATTGACTAGCACATCATGCATTCTGCTGTGTAATACACAGACGGCACAGGGCCCGAGCGCGTTCTCACTCTTGGGCCCTTTTACTTTAAAAATCTTCCAATTATATATAAAATGATTATGTGAGTATTCTGACACTCATCCTCGCTCTTCTTCCCGGCTTCGCCTGGCTTCTTTTTTATCTGGAAGAAGACCTTCATCCGGAGCCGAAGCGGCTCATCGCCTACACATTTGTGATAGGAATGGCCTCGGCTTTTTTCGCGCTCGCCATAGAAATATTTTTCAAGTCTATTTTCAATAACGCGGGCGTCGCGGAACTTTCCCTGCTCCCGCTGCTCGTCTTCGCCTTTGTGGAAGAGATCATCAAATTCGGGGCAGCTTACCTGGCCGTTCACAAAAATCCTGCTTTTGACGAACCGGTGGACGCCATGATCTACTGCGTGGTCGCGGCCCTTGGATTCGCCACCGTGGAAAACATCGGTGCCTTGACCGGCGGTTATTCAGCGCAAACGGCGCTTTTAAGCCAGGTCTTCGCCGCGACCTCAACCCGATTCGTAGGCGCCACGCTTCTACATTCTCTCGCCTCGGCACTGGTCGGCTATTATTGGGCGGTCGGCATCAGGGATATGCGGGTCAAAAAATATGTTCTATGGGGATTGCTCATCGCCACCGTCTTGCACGCCATTTTCAACTATCTTATAATTATCTATGGAAACGTGGCCTACGTAGCTGTGTTTCTTTTAGTAATAGGTTTCTTTGTTCTCAGCGATTTTGAGAAATTAAAAAGAAGGTCGATATAATAAAAAATTAAAAATTTAAAAATCAAAAATAAAAATGACTGAGTTCGCGAAGCGAACATCTGCATTTTACATTTTGATGTTTACATTTTAAATTTCCTATCATGGACGACGAAAAGTTTTTTGAAGAATTAGCCAGCGGAAAATCCGCGGCCGACGAAGAATACAAGGTTGAACTCGCAAAGGCCGAATCCGTTCCCGCAAAAAAAATGCAAAAAGAACTAAAAGAGTCAAAGAACGAGGTGCCGGACAGCGAATCCGAGGGACAGCTCACAATTGACGTCTATCAAACACCGTCGGACATAGTGGTGGAGTCGGCGATAGCCGGAGTCAATCCCGACGACATAGACATAGACGTAACCAACGATTCCATCACCATAAAGGGCTCGCGTCATAGGGATAAAGAAGTTAAGGATGAAGATTATTTCTACCAAGAATGTTACTGGGGAAGATTTTCCCGCTCTGTGATACTGCCACAGGAGGTTGACCCTGAAAGCGCGGACGTAAAATTCAAAAACGGGATTCTCACGGTGCGCCTGCCGAAGCTGATCAAACAGAAATCCAAGAAACTAAAGGTCAAGGTGGAATAGGAACGGCCGCCGGGTATTGCAAATTTCGGCGAACGATGCTAATATACGCGTTGTTAGCGGGAGTTTAATGTTACCTGCCGGCAGGCAGATTCACAAATGTTTCCCATGAGACAATGCTCCATTTGCGGCAAGGGTTCGCAAATCGGAGGAAAAAGGATCCTTCTCCGCGGACACTACAATCCGACCAACAAATCCAGAAAATATCCCAATCTTCAGTGGGCGCGTGTTGAGGGCGTCCGGAAACTTATCTGCACGAATTGCCTGAAGACATTGCATAAAAATATCTCAAAATAATGGCCTACCGCCCAGAACTTGTAAAATTGGTTTCGGAACGGGAAACCGAGGAGAAAGTGAAAAAACTCAGAAAGTTCATAGAAAACGCCGCAGCCGCGGATCGAAAAGAGGGTGTCCCAGTCGACACGGAGGGGCGGGTTGACATGCGGGCATTTCGCGGCCTGTATGCCGACGTTGAAAAAGACCGGGCAAACGTGCAAATGTGGTTTAAAGAAGAATTCTCCAAGAAACAGCCCGGTCAATCAGAAGGCCAATTTACGCGCGACGGAGAAAAATTGGAGCTGCTTATCCACGCCATTCTGTATAAAAATCTCCGCTCGGAATACATCGTCGCGCGTTCAGCGCTTTTTGACGATATACATGGGGGTATAGATAACGGTCTTTTTGATAAAGAAACCGGCAGTCCGATTTGCGTGTTTGACGATGTTGGCGATACTAACGATGAAAGATACAGGGACAAACAAAGTGGCGTTAAGAAACTCAACCTTGAAAAAGGGGGTGCCGACCTGAAATATGGGCTGAGGATGGAGAACGTGGGTGGTAAGAAAAAAATCGTGCCAAGCGCCGTTAGCAATATTCCTATTTTCTACATTGCCCTCCCCAAGGTTATGATCGATAGGGGCTTGAAGGAATTTGCTCCGTCACCAACAGAACAATCGGAATTTGAGAAAAAATTATTTGAATATATCTTGAAAGCTATGATGATTCAAATCAAAGATCTTGAAGTGTATATGCACAGCGGACGTCTCAATCAAAATCTGAGCGACAGGATCGCCGCCTTCAAAAAGACAATCATATCTCTCCAGGCCGCGAAAAGTTATCAGGCCGCGGCATAACGGCGGTCAAAAACGGAGTATCGTATAATGGTAGTGCCTGCCGGCAGGCAGGCACATGCATGGCCCAGCACTAAAATTTTCGGGCTGTAGTATAGCGGCAGTACGCACCCTTGGGGTGGGTGTAGACCGGGTTCGACTCCCGGCAGCCCGACATAACGGAACTTGCATCAACTTTTTCAAAATCAACGCGCTCGCTTCGCTCGCTGTCTTTATGCACGAGGGGCAAATGGAGAAGCAAATCCGTAACTACTTTCCATTCGTCTTTCCAATCCCAAAAAATTTCCCTGTCCCGCAGGCGGCGGTTCGTTCCGATTTTCCCCGCAAAGGATTTTATGGCGTCGAATTCTTCGGACGAAGCCAGTTTTGCCGCGTGAAACGCGGATATAATCCATTCCCGCAATGGTTCGATCCAATAGTTTCCCCTCCGCCCGCAATCATCATTCTGCTTGGACAAGGAAACTTTAGTTTTGATAAGCTCGTCCTTTTTGGCAAGATAGATTTCTTTTTCAATTGAGCCGTCCAAAAAGGCGTTCACGAGCTTGTCTAATTTCTGCTCGGTTTCCTTGAGTTGGGTTTCGAGATTGCGGGCGGAATTCTCCGAAGATTGGATGCCTTCTTTTTCCCACGCTTCCACTTGAACCAGCATTTTCTCTTTCCAATCTTCGGGGATGGCGACCTCCGAGATTTTCTCTTTGAGCTGTTGCACGAGTAAATCTTCGCGCAGATAGCTTTGTGAACACGGGCCAAGCCGTTTCGTACAGCGATAATACTTGTAGAGGCCGCCGTTCCCTTTCGCGTATTGGGCGGTGATGGCCGCGCCGCACTCGCCGCAGGTGAGCAATCCGGTGAACGGGAAATAATGACGCTTCTTGGAGTGGCGCGGCTTGGCTTTGTTCCTCAAAACCTCCTGCACTTTCTTGAAGGTCGCCTCGGGAACTATCGGCAGGAAATTGCCGACATAGCTCTCGCCGTTGTGTTTTATCACTCCGAGATAGGCGGAGTTCGTGAGCATCCGTTGGAGCGTGGCCTTCGGCATGGGATTTCCCGTACCGCTCACGATGCCGAAAAACTGGAAGCGGGCGGCGAGCGTCTTTAGGGTGTGCCTCCCTTCGGCGTATTCCTCAAAAACTTTTCTGATGATTCTCGCCCGCACGGGGTCGGGTTCGATGTTCCGCGTCTTGGGATTGTTGAGGTAACCGAAGGGGGCTTTGGTCGGCCACTCGCCGCGCCGCAATTTCTGCCGGATGCCGCGCTTCACGTTCTCGGAAAGGTTATCGCTGTAATACTTGGACTGGCCGAAGGCGACCTGCAACATGAAAAGTCCCTGCGGGGTCGGCTCAAACCAGAACGTCGGGAACTTCAGCGAGGCAATCTTCTGGGTATCGATGAGGTAGATGATTTGGCCGCCGTCTATGGAGTTGCGAGCCAATCGGTCGGGATGCCACGCCAATATGCCGACGGGTTCTTTGCTCTCGTGAATTTTCTTGATAAGGTCGCCGAACACTTCCCTGCCCGGACTTTTCGCGCTCTTGCTCTCGATGAAGGTCTCGATAATCTTTATATGTTCCCGTTTAGCGAACTCGGCAAGCTCCGCGAGTTGGGCTTCAATGCTCATCACCTGCCGTTCCTCGTCCTCGGTGGACTTGCGGGCATAGAGGAAATATGGGGTCATATCAATATTATAGCGTCATCACGCCATATAGCGCAATAGTGCCCTGCCTGATACGATATTCA
Source organism: uncultured bacterium (assembly GCA_963844965.1). Taxonomy (GTDB): domain Bacteria; phylum Patescibacteriota; class Minisyncoccia; order UBA6257; family 2-01-FULL-56-20; genus REEB91. The sequence continues at coordinate 125,749 of CAWJQC010000004.1, forward strand.
TAAGAATACTCATGGATATAGCGGCTAAATTCGGACAGAAGATAAAGAGGTTGCGATTGAGCGGAAAGATGTCTCAAGGTGGCCTCGCCAAGAAGCTCGGCGTTGGTGCTTCCTATGTCAGCAAGATAGAGCGTGGCATACAAAACGTATCTCTTAAGGGCGTGGAGAAATTAGCCGATGCGTTGGGCGTACCACCCGACCGCCTCTTGAAATAACTGGCCTCGTCCGAAAGTTTCGGATAGATAAAATCCGCAAGGGAAAAATCGGGACAAAGATTCTTTCTTGTCGCAATTCACTTGCGACGAACCGCCGCCTGCGGGACAGGGAAATTTTTTGGGATTGGAAAGACGAATGGAAAGTAGTTACGGATTTGCTTCTCCATTTGCCCCTCGTGCATAAAGACAGCGAGCGAAGCGAGCGCGTTGATTTTGAAAAAGTTGATGCAAGTTCCGTTATGTCGCAGTTGCTGAACGCTGTACGAACCTATTTTATCGAAAATCCGAGGGATTAGCCACCGGATTTACCCCTTCATTCACCCCTTCATTCGGGTATGCTCGGAATGAAGGGGTAGCAAGTCCTGATTGCCCTGAAAACGCTGGGCTTTTTGACTCTCGCCGGACAAAACCAGAAGTCCTACTTCACTCCGGTTTGCCTAGTCAATCACCCCGTCAATCACGATTGACTACCCTGACGGCCATTCCGCCCTTACGAGACCTCGCTTTTCTCAAAAATCCTGACCCCCGACAATACCCCTAAACGGGTCTGTGCTCAGCCCCTCAGCCGCTCACTGTTGTTCGGGCTTCGGGGCTTCGCGTATGGCGCGCCCAAATTCCTCCCCCAACCCCTCCTTTGGGGCGCGCCGAGGGCGGTTGCGGCAACCCTTGGAACAGGGTATGGTTGAGATATCCACGCATAGGCGATGAAGCTCGCCGCAACCGCCCTTAGGGGCTGATAGCTTCTATCTCAAAAAGATGGAAGTTTTTTATTTATTGCTCATCATAGGATTAATCTTCGGCTCGCTCGGTGCGCTCATGGCCTACCTCATCACCTACAAGGAATGGATGCATCATTACACATCGCCGAAGATTCCCCGACGTATAGCTCTTGAGACGGCGGTGTTCACACTCGTCTTTTTCATTGTGGTCGCCATGCTCGTCGGGGCATTCGTCAAATAGCGGTTTCTTGCCTCCAGCCCCCCGATACGCTACGACTTACAATATCGCGTTGAATAGATAGCCCGTAAAGACAATCCCTAACGCTACGATGCCAGCGAAAATGAGTATGAGTTTCGGCTTCATCACCTTTTTCAAAATCATGAACTCCGGCAGGGATAGCGCGGTAACGGACATCATAAAAGCAAGTGTGGTGCCCATCGCCACGCCTTTTTCGGTTAATGCGCTCACGAGCGGAATAACGCCTGCGGCGTTGGAATAAAGCGGAATACCGATAAGGACGGCGAGCGGCACGGCATACCACGTTCCGCCTCCTGCGTAGCGGGCGATGAGTGAGGCGGGGACGTATCCGTGAATCCACGCACCCACGCCGATGCCGACAACGACGTACAACCAGACCCTTTTCAAAATATTCAGAACGTAATCCTTGGCGTAGACGACCCGCTCCTTCCTCGTCATGTGGGGCGAATCAAAGTTCCCATTCGCGGCATTTTGATAGATAAACGGCTCGACCAGATTCTCCATTTTCATTTTGCCAATGATTGCTCCCGAAAGCATGGCGATGACAAGACCGCTCGTTATATAGATTGCCGCTATCTTCCAACCGAAAAGACCAAGGAGCATCACGAGCGCAACCTCGTTAATCATCGGCGAGGCGACGAGGAAAGAGAAAGTTGTTCCTAAGGGCACGCCCGCCTGCACGAATCCCAAAAACAACGGGATGGCCGAGCAGGAGCAGAACGGCGTGACGATGCCGAGGAGCGAAGCAAGCACGTTTCCGACGTACTGTTTTTTATGCGCCAAGACCGCACGCACTTTCTCCGGCGGCAAATAGGAACGGACGATGGACACGGCGAAGATGATGACCGCAAGGAGTAGAAATATCTTCGTCGTATCAAGGATAAAGAAATCTACCGCGCTTCCAAGGAGTGTGTTCGGCGCGATGCGGAACAGGCCATAAGTCATCCAGTCGGCCAATAACTGGAGGGGGTAAAACATCGTTATTTTATATTTTGGGAGATTATCTGCCTTATCTTGTCTTTGTCGGGAACCGACCCGACCAATACCGCCTTGCCATCCATTGCCAAGACGGGGCTGGACAGCAAACCCATCGCGGCGATTTTCTGAATGTCGTTCACATACTCGACCTCCGTCCCCAAGTTCAATTCCTCGACCGCCTTTTTAGTCAGCTCAAACAGCTTTTTGCACTTTTGACAGCCCGAACCCAACACTTGAATCTTCATGTTGTTATTTGATTTGCTTTATCATCTGTACAAATTTCCGACCTTTCTTCGTTAATCGGTATTCCACGAACGTGCTTTCTTTGGAGCTTTCGATAATGCCTCCGTCGGCCAAATCCTTGAGATGATGGGAGAGGAGGGTTTGCGACAATCCCGTATGCGTTTCGAGGTCGCAGACGCAATGAGGGGCTTTATACAAAAGCGAGAGCATGGCGATTCTGCTTGGGGCGGAAACGAGCTTCATCTGCTCCGCCACGGGGTTGAACTCCGCGAGGTCAACCTTATCGTGAGGCCGTACCTTGCATACACACCGCTTATATATGAACATGCGTTCATATTATAGCGATGCCCAGAGTGCGTCAAGTATGACCACGGCCATGCGGCCGTGAGCTATTTTGGGGGAGGAATTTGGGCGCGCCATACGCGAAGCCCCGAAGCCCGAACAACAGTGAGCGGCTGAGGGGCTGAGCACAGACCCGTTTAGGGGTATTGTCGGGGGTCAGGATTTTTGAGAAAAGCGAGGTCTCGTAAGGGCGGAATGGCCGTCAGGGTAGTCAATCGTGATTGACGGGGTGATTGACTAGGCAAACCGGAGTGAAGTAGGACTTCTGGTTTTGTCCGGCGAGAGTCAAAAAGCCCAGCGTTTTCAGGGCAATCAGGACTTGCTACCCCTTCATTCCGAGCATACCCGAATGAAGGGGTGAATGAAGGGGTAAATCCGGTGGCTAATCCCTCGGATTTTCGATAAAATAGGTTCGTACAGCGTTCAGCAACTGCGACAATAAATAAAAACGGCGAGGTAAACTCGTCGCCTTTAGGTCCCACTTTAGACGTCCCGGCCAACTGCCAGGTGGGCTCCTCAGTCGGACTTACCGGGATCAACTGTTTTAAGAGCCGACCCACCGAGTCTGACTATTGCGGATCCCTAAATAGATTGTTTGATCCGGAATCTACAAGTGGGATTGTTTTTATCATAACATAAAGCGAGGTGAACGCAATGTGAACCCCCACACCCAACGAGGAGTGCTGGTAACAACGCACAAGGCATTGCTCCTCGTTAGGTGTGGGGGTGAATTCAACGAAAAAGTGCATAAGTTACAAACCAGTGATTGATAAAGCACAGGTTTTCGGTTATAAAGCTTAATATATGCCCGGTACTACAACTTTGACGACGCCACTCTGTGCTTATATGTTTTATTCGGCAACAGCGGCCATAATAAACGGCCCGCACAAAGTTTTGTTACCAGGCAAACGGTCAAGGTCGCAGCATAAATCAAAGTTGTAGCACTGGGTATGACCAAAAAAAGGCGGCGAATCATATTTTATACGCTTCTTCTCCTTTTTATTCTCGCGGGGGCGAGCGTCATTCTGTACGTAAACGGCTGGAGATTCAATTTCACGACATTCAGATTGGGGAAGGTCGGGGCCATATACGTCCGAAGCTATCCCCCCCAGGCGAACATGTATCTCGGCGGCCGGTCGGTGGAGAACAAATCCGGATTTTTCCAGAAAGGCACTTTCGTGAGCGACCTTTTTCCTAAGAACTACAAGCTTAAACTCACCCTGGATGGTTACGAAACTTGGGAAGAAAATGTCCCAGTTTTGCCGTCACTCGTGAGCGAGGTGAAATACGCGGTCCTTATACCGGAAAATTCCCGAATGGCTGCCACGGGGACTTTCAAAAACTTCTGGCTGCTCGGCAGCGGGGCGCTCACGGAAAACGCCGGAAATAATCTGCTCTACGACGGCAAAAAAATCGGCGCCGGCAGCGCCGCGGGATGGACGAGCGATTTCAAAAATATTCTCATACACAATGAGGCGCTTGGTAGCTATTCCCTGTACAACACCGACACCGCAAGCAGCACCGACGTGAATCTCCTCCTGAAAAAATCCAAATTCAACACGAAGCAGGATTTTGAAGTTTTCGCGGATTCGGAGGACAAGAGAACACTCATAGTCCGGCAGCAGAATAAATTATACGCGCTGAACATCGGGGAGCCGTCGCTCACGAGTATTTACAAAACAAATCTGGAGCTCGGAGAAAAAATCGTATCGTCCCAATTCTATTACGCCTGGACGGAATGGAATGTCGCGGAAAATACTTCCACCCTTGTCGTTTACGACAAATTTCTGCAAAGAATCAGACCGGAACTGCCAGAACTTCACGGCAAAAACTCGGAACTTGAGTGGATAAACGGAACGAACGAGATCGCCTTGCTTCAGGACGACGGCAGTTTATACACCTACGACATTTCAAGCGATAACATGCAAAAAATCGCCGACGACGTGAAAACATTTGCGTTCACGGACGGTGGCGACGCAGTGGCCGCCCTCGAACACCGGTCGCTGGAAATCTTCTTCTTCAACGCGGACAAGGATTACTACCGTTTCAATTTGCCGGATGTCGGCCGCGCCGAAAGTATCATCTGGTACTCCGACAAGAACCATCTGTTCGTCGTTTACCCCGGCGAGATAAAATTCCTGGACATTCAAGACGCTTCGCTTGATTACTTCCCCGTTGTCGCCGAGGGCCACCTGCCGCAATATGACGAGAAAAACAACATTCTCTATCTCGTGGCAAACGATGGCCTGAAAACGCTGGATTTTCCGAAGTGAGCGGGGTGGAAAGATTCGCTGAGTCGGTTACGAAAACAGCCCCGATTTTCTCGGAGTTGTTGTACATTTCTGCCCACGGTATCGCTTTACCGTTTCTCCCATTTATTCAATTTATTCTGCTCGTCCTGTTGAAGCGTCTGGAGGGCTTCCTTAACGGTTGTCATGAACTGCGCCGGGAAAATTATCGTGGAATTCTTTTCGGTGGCTATCTCCGCCATGGTCTGGAGCGTGCGGAGCTGGAGCGCAACGGGATGGGTCGCAATGATATCAGCCGCTTGCCCCAATTTTTCAGCCGCTTGAAATTCACCTTGCGCGGCGACGATCTTCGCCCGGCGCTCGCGTTCGGCTTCGGCCTCTTTCGCCATGGCTCTTTGCATGTTGTCGGGTAAAATAACGTCCTTAATTTCTACGGCGGTCACCTGGATGCCCCACGGCTCCGTATGGACGTCTATCACATTTTTTATTTTTTCGTTTATATCAACCGTCTGCGACAAAAATTGGTCAAGCATAAATTGGCCCACGACGTTCCTCACTGTCGTCTGGCTTATCTGATTCACCGCATCGTGGACGTTCTCTATCGCAACTACGGACTTCTGGGAATCCACCACGTGGTAATATGCCACAGCTGCGATGTCTATTGAAACATTATCCTTTGTAATAATCTTCTGCGACGGGATATTCATCGTAACCGTCCGAAGCTCCACACGCACCATCCTCTCAAAAATAGGAAGGATGTAAATCAGACCAGGACCACGCGCTCCAACAAGGCGGCCCAAGCGGAACACAACCGCTCGCTGATATTCCTTTATCACCTTAATCCCCGAGAGGAGCAAGACAACAATGATGATAGCTATGTACATGAGCCACTCCATGTAGTCATTATATACTATTGCGGGTATTAATAATAGGGAAACGCAGAAATGATGATGCTTTAAAAGCCCACCTATCGCTTCGTCCACAAGTAAAAATCCGATACTATTGACAAATATTTTATTGCATACTAACCTACGGCCAGCTATCTCCAGCCAGGAGGTTATCCAATGAAAATTCTGGGTTGTGCTGCAGTACCGCTAGTTTGCATCCAAATGACCGTCGGCGACATAGGAATCCCCGAAAAGGGCGGCATCGTCCCTTTACTAGAGAAACCAGAAGAAGGAAAATTGCGACTTTACATCCCCAAGAAACTCGCTAAGGAACTTTTTCCGGGAAGCGTAATCGAAGCTCTATGTGTGCCCACGCCGGATTTGTCGATGGGCTATCAAACTTTTGTCCTCGCCAAAAAAGATGGCGGCATCACGCGGGTGATATACTCAGCTGGAAACTATTGGGCAGAGCAATTTCGCTCACTGGTTTTCTGACAAGCTCCCAGAACAAAATCATGGGGCTCCGACCAAAATCGGGGCCTGTTTTTATATCTCCCGGCCGTGCAGCACTTCTAGCGCTTCGCCCACTGGGGAGCCCTTCGTGCTTTCTTTAAGCCGTATTTCTTTCTTTCCACCATGCGCGGGTCGCGGCGGAGGTAGCCGAGCTTACTCAGGCGCTTTTCAAAATCGGGGTTCTTCAGGGCGAGCGCGCGGGCAAGTCCCAAACGCACCGCCTCGGCTTGGGCATTGATGCCGCCGCCATAGACCTTAGCCGACACGTCATACTTGTCACCGAGCTTCATTTTCTCCAGCGGCGCGAAAGCCAGTAATATGCAAGCGCGACAGGTCAAAGTAATTCTTGTATCCTTCTTCGTTCACCAAAAACTTTCCGTGCCCGCCTAAAACTCGCACGCGCGCAATGGCGGTCTTTCTTCTTCCCACACCCTCAACGTATCTGTCCGGTTTTTTCACCGCCTTAACCGCGGAGACCTCTTTGGTTTCCTTCGTTTGGATCTTTTTTGCTGGTTCTTTCTTTGTTGGCATTTAAATAATATATTGGTACCGCCGTTATTTATCAACGAAGATCAAATTCTTCAACCTTTTTTGATTCAGAAAATTTTTGGGCAGCATGTGGCGCACCGTTTCCCTGAGCGTTTTCTCCGGATCTTTGGTAAAAACCTGCTCAAAAGTCTTTTCTTTCAGGGTGCCCCATGTAGCCGGTATGGCGATAATAGATCTTCTCTTTGAACTTTTTTCCGGTAACAACGAGGATCCTTGCAATTTTTCACGTATACTTTGTCACCACCGACGAGCCGCCGCTCGTATTTCGGGCTTTTCTTACCCTGTAAAATCAAAGCTATCTCCGAGGCCAGTCGCCCCAATATCTTGTTTTTGGCATCTATGTGATAATCCACAGATTAGAAAGTAGAAAGTAGAAAGTAGAAAGTAGAATTATATGTTTTATTCTATTTTCTAAATTCTAAATCCTTTATTATACGAATTCCACGGCTGCCAGCCGCGAACCGTCCCTTTTTCTGGACTTTTGAAGTTTGATGATCCTGAGATATCCGCCGGCGCGCGCAGCGTAACGCGGACCCAGTTCTTCATAAATTTTATTGGCGATCCTCGGATTGTGCACGCGTTTCAAGATAAGGCGGCGTGCCGCCAAATTCTGTTTTTTCGCGATGGTGACGAGGCGCTCCACAACCGGCCTGATGGCCTTAGCTCTCGCCTCGGTAGTTTCAATTCGTCCCACCTTTACCAAATCGTTCGCGAGATTGCGTAAAAAAGCACGCCTCTGTCCCCTTAACCTGTGAAATTTTTTCCCTTCTTTTAAATGTCTCATAAACTAGAATCTAGAAAGTAGAATCTAGAAAGTAGAAGTCTTAGATTCTATTTTCTATTTTCCATTTTCTAGTTACGGCGCTATTATGATTTCTTCGTTCTGCCGCGCTTCTTCGGCGCAGCTGCTTCGGCCTCAACTTTCGGCGCTGCGAATTCCTGGACGTTCAACGCCGAGACCTTCTCAAAATGATCTTTCAGGGCATTAGCCGATTTATGCAAAGCCGACGACGGACTGATGGTTCCGTCGGTCTCTATCTCAACGCGCAAGCGGTTATAGTCGGTCCTGTCACCGACGCGCATGTTCTCAATTGAATAATTGACCCTCTGCACCGGCGTGAAGATGGCGTCAATGGCTATGGTGCCGATGGAAAGCCGGCCTTCCTTCCGCGCCTCGACCGGCGAGTATCCGAGGCCGCGCTCCACCTTAACCTCCATATCAAGTTCAGCGTCTTTCGCTGTCAAGGTGGCTAGATAACTGTCCGGATTTACAAGTTCAACTTCCGAGCTCATTTTTATCTCGCTGGCAGTCACGCCTTTCTCACCCTTTACCTTCAAGGTCAACACTTGTGGTTCATCGGTATGCATGCGGAATCTCAGTTTTTTGAAGTTCAGGCTTAGCTCTACCAGGTCCTCTTTGACTCCCGGCAAAGTTGAGAACTCATGGGGCGCGTTTTTGATCTTCAGTTCCGTAACGGCCGCGCCCGGCAGAGACGAGAGAAGCGCCCTTCGGAGCGCGTTGCCGACCGTAAGCCCGTAACCGGCGTATAATCCTTCAATCTCAAAAACGCCGTTTTTCGCGTCCTCGGAAACGGTTTTTATGGTAACGGTGGAACTTAAGTGAGAATGCTCCATTGTTTTTTAATTATTGTTATTTGCTGAATGATTCGACCAATAAGTTGACATCAAACGGGGAGGTAGCCTCCGGAGGCGAAAGCACGCGCCCCTCCAATTTCTCTCTGTCCAAATGAAGCCACGCGGGCGGCTCGTATTTCTTGAGAATTTCGGCTCTCTTCTTTACCGCGTCAACGTCGCCCTGCGCAGTTATAACATCGCCAGCCTTGACCGAATACCCCGGCGATCTCACCCTGCGCTTGTTAACAAAAATATGGCCGTGGACTATAAGCTGGCGCGCCGCTCCGCGCGAAGAAGCAAACCCAACCCTGTAAACCACGTTATCAAGCCGGCTCTCTAAAAATTCCACGATTTTCGCAGCCGAAGATCCTTTCGCTCTGACCGCCATCGCGAATATTCGCCTCAAATTACGCTCGTCCAAGCCGTAGCTCAACTTGAATTTCTTTTTTTCTTTGAGCTGCAACCCGAATTCCGACAAACTCCTTCTTTGACGCTGCGGACCGTGAACGCCCGGCCGGTATGGCTTTCTCACAAAAGCACATTTTGGCGTGGAACAACGCTCGCCCTTCAGATTAAGGCGCTCGCCGACCGCTCTTTCTTTTTTTTCTTTGGGACCGATCATAAACGTAAGTGTAAAGTTAAAAGTGTAAAGTGTAAAGTTTTTTGGCCATTTCCCATGTCGCTTTTCACATTTATACTCGCCTCACTTTCGGCGGCCGGGGGCCGTTGTGCGGAATCGGCGTGACATCTTTTATGGAAAGGACATCAAATCCCTGATTGATGAGAGACCTGATGGCGGAGTCACGACCGCCGCCTATCCCCTTCACGATTATCTCAACCTTGTTCGGACCGGTGTTCTTAAGCTTCTCCGCGATAACGGCAACAACTTTGGAAGAGGCGAAAGGTGTCGCTTTTTTCGGACCGGAAAAACCCAGGGCGCCCGCGGATGACCAGGCGAGCACGTCGCCCCGCGTATCCGTCACTGTCACGACCGTGTTGTTGTAAGACGCGTTAATGTAGACGCGGCCTTCTTCTGTTTTCTTGGATTTCTTGGCTGTCTGCGCGGCCTGCGGCGCTTGAGCCGCCGGGCTTTCTTTCCCGGTCTTAACTTCTTCAGCTGTTTGTTCTTTTATTTTTTTCTTACCCATGTTTACTTCAATTCAACTTTCCTCTTACCGCTGCCGGCGGTTCTCCGAACGTTTCCGCGGACGGTCCGCGAATTCGTGCGCGTCCGCTGTCCTCTTGAGGGCAGCCGCCGCAAGTGGCGCGAACCGCGATACGTCTTCAAGTCTTTTAACCTTTGGATATTTCTTTTTATAAGCTGGCGGAGTTCGCCTTCTATCGCGAAATTTTTTTCAACGATATTTTGGACGCGCGCAATCTCTTCGTTCGTGAGCGCGTTCGCCCTTTTATTCATGTCAACTTTGGCCGAACCCAAAATTTTCCGGCTCGCCGGCACGCCTATGCCGTAAATATAAGTCAGCGCTATCTCAATTCTTTTATTATCTGGAATGTTAACGCCGAGAATGCGCATGCGTAGAAAGTAGAAAGTAGAAAGTAGAAAGTAGAATTATGTTTTTATTCTATTTTCTATTCTCTAAATTCTAGATTCTTTATTTATCCTTGTCTTTGTTTATGTTTGGGATTAACACAGACGATATAAAGCCGCCCCCTGCGCTTAACGACCTGGCAATTTTTGCAAATTTTTTTTATTGAACTTCTTACCTTCATGTTAACGCAATCCGAATCTGCGAATACATCCGAATGATACGAATTTTTATTCGGGGCATTCGGATGAAATTCGGATTTTTCGGGTCGCTATTATAACCTCCGCACTATTCTTCCTCTTCTGCCGTCCGGACCAAGCTCAACCAAAACCCTATCGCCGGCTAGAACCCGGATATTGTTCAGCTTCATTTTGCCCGCCAAGTGAGCCAAAACCTCCACGCCTGCCTTTTGTTTAAGGCTGACCCTGAAAGTTAGACCGGGCAATGCTTCTAAAACCGTGCCTTCCTCGGACGCTTTCATCACGTTACTCAAAAATTGAATGACGCATATATCCTATGTGTGGGGTGGCTCAACTCACAACTTATTATGTAGATTATAAGCGATAGGGAGTATATCTGTCAATGCCTTTTCGTAACCCTAATTTACCGTTATTTTCACATGATTCGGGTTCGCGGGCAGGCTCCAAAGCCAGATCGGCCAGAGTGAAACCTTCGCCGAAGCAAGGTGAGGCAATGCGGCGATTGCAGAGCGCACGTCGCTCACATTTTTGCCGAGAATGCTTGACTTGAAATCGTCGGCGGAGAAATCGGGTTTCAGATCGCCCGAGGCGGAAACGTCAAAAGTTTCTTTGCCATTTTTAAAATCCACCTTTATCTGGCTGTAGTTGATCTGCGGATTGCCGTCAAAAACCATATTCGGGTTGCTCGCCGCCGCCGCCGCAGAAAGGAAAGAATCCAAACTTTTTTCTCCAGTCTCGCGGAAACACAGAACTAGAATATTTGCTTCTCCCAAGACGCTGAAACTGCCGCTCGCATTGGTATCTTCATCCACCTTCAGTTTCGTGACATTGAATTGCTCGGCGCCGTCCAAAACCTTGCAATCCGTCGGATAAGCGGCGGTAAGAGAATTATCAAGGGCGCTACGCAAGGCCGCAGTAGTTTTATCCTTGGCTTTCGCAATGTCGTCCGCGGTGGGCACCGCTTTTTCGCCGATGAAACCGCCGCTTGTCCCGCTCTTCAGTTCCCCGTAAAAACCGTCGTAGCGCGGTGAACCCTTGAAACCGGGGATAGTAAGCTTGGAAACCGGCCCGACATTGTATCCCTCGCCGGCAACGTCGGCTACCACGGTGGCATCTATCGACGACGGTATGATATTGCCGTTATTGATTTGCGCGCCGGGAACAATCACGCTTGCCGGAATTCTGAAAATCTTGCCGTCTGGGGTCGCGAACCGCGTGGTTGCCACCAGTGTTTGGGGCGCTGAGCTGTAAGCGTTGTAGATAGTGATGGTTCCCTGCGCTTTTTGCGATACATCCTTATTTGAAGATGCTGGGTAAAGCTGAACGGTGTTCTTGGTATCGGTCACTATCCAGCCGGGCAGAATATTCTTGTTAAAATCAACGTTTGAAACGGACTTATCCGCCGAGAAAGCGTGCTCGTAACTCCACGGCGTCCTCGTAAAAGTTATCACTACGTCGGCTTTGTTGAAATAGTTGTTAACGATCAAAAAGATGGCGACGAGAATCAAAATCGAAACTCCTATCAAGAGCACCGGTTTGAAAATTTTACGCCTCTGTTCCGCTGTTATGACGGGAATTCTACTAATCTTCCCAACGGCCGGCTCTTTCACGATCTTTTCCACCACAGCTTCCTGCTTAGGAGGCGCGCTTACCGGAGCTGCTTCTTTCTCGTAAAGCACGGCTGGGGGTTGCTCTTCTTTTTCTTTGCGGCCTCTTTTTGGCTGGATGGGCGCTTCCGGCTTATCTTCTTTCGAGCCGCGCGGAACTATGTCGGAAAGCGAAGAACTCTTGCGGTCTCCCTCAAAAAATGAATGGGTAGCGACGAGATTCGCGGACTTGGACAACGCCAGAATCTCATCGTCCACGGACTCCACAAAAACATTCTTGCCGCTCGCAGCGGCTTCCCTCCTTATTAAATGAAAATTGCTCACAGACTCCTTGAGCCGTGAATTTTTCGGCACGACGAGCGTCAAATCCGTCTCTTCGTCGCCGATGATTTTTTCCACAACCTCCGCCACGCCTTCGTTTTTGTCTATGAAAAGTTTTTTCACGGAGTATTCGCGAATAATGCGAATTTTGTTTGGATAGTAACCGCTAAAGCCGATTCGCATTATTTGCTATCATTCGCGTTATTAGCGATTACTCCAAAATTATAGCACAAAACTCCAAACATTACTCCTGTATCAGCCAGTGCAGGCGCCTGCGCAGTTTATTGTTTATATCCGAATCGCTCTTGTCGCGGTAAAATTCAAAAAATGGCGCGAGTTTAATGAATATATCCCGCTCGGCGAGTGGCCACTCGCCGAAATCCGCCCGAAAACCTCCTTTTTCAAGAGCTTTCGCGAGCGGAAGGTCCGAGAAAGCAAGCCGCCCGACGGCCCGCGACGCGTCAAATGGAACCGGAACCGTCGAATACAGGAACACCCGACCCTTGAGCCGCGACTTCTTGACCTCGGCCAAAAAATTATCAACCTCCGGCCGCAGAATTCGGTAAAAAGAACCGACAAAGGCGGGAGAAGCGTCTTTCCTCATAAAGGCGCCGTATAGCTTCATTGACGCCGGCTGGCTCACTTGGAGCGCCGAGATAATCGCCTTCCAGAACGACTTCATCCGCCACTCTATTTCTCCCGAATAAACAGCGTTGCCCCAAGCGGCCTTGTCCAGTGTGAGGTAGGAAGTTTTTTCTTCGCCGACCAAAAGCAAATTGACCGGCAACGATTCCACCCAGGCGAGAGAACGCAGGCCGGCAAGATGCGAGCCGGTAAAGAAAAAGCCTTCTTTGGAATTGAATAGGTCCTTGAGGCCGTAGAAAACCGGGCGCGTCGTGAACGTAAGCTCCAGCACCCCCTCAACCGTTTTGCCGCCAAAGCCAACGGGGTTCAAGACGGCGTGGCCGTCCATTTTGAAGTTGGTGATCTTGGAATTAACGAGAATGGTATCAAGCTCGTCCGCCCCCAGGCGCGCGCTTGCGTTCTTCCTCTCATTATTGAACAATCTGCCGATTGCCTGTGCGAGAAGATTTTCCAGCTCCACGAGCGTAAGCGAATGAGAGACGGCGGACGTATCGCGCGCGAGCTTGACCGGAAAAGTTGTCGTGTGTATGAGCTCGGGCGCGGCCGAGACAATGACTTTCCTCCCGCGCAAATTCCGCGCCCGCGCGGCGCCGATTTTCTTCAAAGGAAAATCGTGCCAAATTTTTTCAAGACGCAAATTTCTTTCGCCGTCAACGCTCAAAAGCAAGGCGGAGGTTTTATCCTCGGCAACCTCCAAAAGCAAAAATTTTTCCTTGCCCCGTAGTAAATTTCTAAACATCTACGTAAACTGCCTTAATTTTGCGACGCAGGATACGAGGATTTTCCCGAGAAAATCATTGTTTGAAATTTTACTTCGGGGGCGCGGGCGAAAAAAATTTAGATTCATCGCTTACTATTATCTTAACACAAACGGCGCGTTTACCGAAGCACGTTGTGCGGAAAATTTTCAAATCGACGGATGACGAAGCGGGGGACAGAATGCAAAAACTGGAGATAGGCGCGGAGATAATGTTTTTTTATGATCATCTCGCTGTTGTGCTCAACTATGAGCTTGAAAATCGTGTCAAGCGTCCGCCGATAATGAGCGAGGTCTTCGCGCCGAATCGCGCCTTGCCATGTTTTCGTAAGATTTTCAGTCAGAGGCAGAGTCGCTTCAACTGAAAAAAGAGATTTCGTGTGGAGAATGCTGTAAATTTCGTGCGCGTCCGGATCGCCGATGATGGGATATTTCCCTTTGTAGCTGCAGAGGATGCGGGGAAACGGGTCATATCCGGTTTTTTCCTCAACGAGAAGCGGCGCCTTCACGTGTTCCTCTTCTATCTCGCTCTCCAATTTTCTGATCTGCTTTTTTCCATAGTAATCAACCACAAAATGTTTCGGATGCGGAACAATAAGGACCATCTCCCGCTTTTTCGCGATATAATCCAAAAATTCCGTTTCCGTGAGATTTCCAAAAATCTCGTCGTTCTTGAGAATTGTGTAATTGGTCCTCTTTTTGACGTAGTCGCGGAGATTGTCGTGGTCACCGAACGTTAAAAGTTCACGCCGGGCCACCAGTTTGAAAACCGCGTCAACGAACCGCTTTTTCAATTTCCACTGTATCCCAGGAATGACAAGAACTTTTTCGGTGCTGTAGGCCAACGCTTCTTTCATCGTTATCGGAATCACATTATGGTCCGAGATTCCGAGAACCGCGCGCTCGCCGCCGGGCAGGTTGCGTTCAAGATACTCAACGTACCTCTCAATCGGCACCGCCGAATCGTGCGAGCGGTCGGAGTGAACGTGAAATTCCAGAAGCAGCCGCGGTTTCATCGTAATTGTCATTCAATAACTCCGCGGATGCGCCTCACGCCCGCGCCGACCGCCTCTTCTTTCGCGATCCTGAAACGCCCTATTTCTCCGGTGTGTTCCACGTGCGGGCCGCCACAAAATTCTATAGAGAACGCCTTATCGAACTGCGGACTTTCCGGCGTAGCCGATTTCGGTCCAACGGAATAGACCGAGACGCGGTCGGGGTACTTCTGCCCAAACTCGTGCTCGGCGCCCAGCTTCTCCGCCTCTTCGCGGGCTATTTCACTACGGATAACGGGTAAATCTTCGGCGATTTTTTCATTCACGATACGCTCAACTTCTTTCTTTTGTTCTTCGGTCATCTTTTCATTGTGGACAAAATCCATCCGCAAACGTTCACTCGTGATATTACTCCCCCGCTGTTTCACCTCTGGTCCAAGCACAATTTGCAGGGCCTTCAATAGCAAATGATGCGCAGTATGCAACCGCGTCGTCTTTTCGGAATGGTCGGCAAGCCCACCTTTAAATGTACCGGCGGATGCTGTACGGGATAGTTTTTGATGCCCCGCAAAAGATTTTTCGAACCCAGCTTCATCAACTTTTATCCCAACTCTTTCCGCCTCATCCTTAATGTAGTCTATGGGCAAACCATACGTCGAAAAAAGAATGAAGGCTTTATCCCCAGGAATAACGCCATCGGATACCGATATTCGGATGACTCTCTCTAACTCTGAACGCGATTTTAGAATTTCGGTGAATTTTCCAGCTTCCCTCAAAACAACTTCTTTAATCTTGTCTTCTTTTCCCACTAACTCCATATAGAATTTTATTGCATTCGAAATAATAGAATTAATAACAAAATGCGTTTTCTCATCCCATCCCATTCGCGGCCTCGAATCTAATGGAATAATTGCATCTTTTTTGGTAAGGCTGATAACATGAAAAATTGCTCTACGGAGAATGCGCCGCAAAACATATCCTCGCTCTTTATTGCTTGGTTCTACGCCATCACCAATCAAATTTATGGCGGCCCGTAAATAATCTAGGATTATTCTCTTTTTTCGGACATCCTCACTTTCTTTATATTGATGAAGTGGTTCGGCCATAGCTTGGAATACGTCGATTTTGAAGATGTCGGGGTCGTTATTCGCCGCCGCGGTAATGCGCTCAAGTCCGCCGCCGAAATCTACGTTTCGCTGCGGAAGTTTTTCAAAAGAGCCATCCTCTCTTTTTTTGAATTCCATAAAAACGGAGTTCCCTATTTCAAGAAAGCGTCCACAATCACAGTTCGGATGGCACTTTTTCCCAAACTTAGTATCGTGCGACGTACCAAAATCGTAGAAAACTTCCGAATCCGGTCCGCCCGGCTCGCCCGCAGGCATCTCTGAGGGCATGCCGGCGCGGCTCCACCAATTCTTTTTTACTCCGTAGCCGAAAATGCGTTCGTCGGTCCGCATACCCTTCTCGCTTGCGTCTTCTTCGGTATTCATCTCGGCATATTTCGCAGAAATTTTCTTTTCGGCAAAAAGTTTCTGCCAGATTTCAACGGAATCATTATCGCGCTCAACGCCTTCTCCTCCTGAAAACACCGTTACATAAAGATTCTCCGGTTTGAGGCCAACGCCGCCTTCTTCCGGTTTATTCGTCAAAAATTCAAAGAACCAGCGAAGTTGGTCCCGTTTCCAATAATCTCCGAGCGACCAGTTGCCGAGCATCTCGAAAAAAGTCGTATGCCGATTGTCGCCTACTTCGTCTATGTCTTCGGTGCGAAAACTTTTTTGCGAGTTAGCGACCCGCTTTCCTTCTGGATGCGGTGCGCCCAAAATATACGGCATGAGCGGCTGCATACCGCTTCCCGTAAAAAGCGTCGTCGGATCATTTTCTGGCACAAGCGAAGCCGAAGGAATAATCGCGTGCCCGCGCGCCTTGAAAAACTCCAGAAACTTTCGGCGGATTTCTTCAGAAGTCATAGTATATAAACTTTATCCCGCAAATCATAAATCGTCAAAAACAAAACGACCCTCCTACCTCTTCGCGATTGCGAAGTTTCGGAGGGTCGGGCACTAAAGCCAAAGTGAAAAAGAATCAGCGGGCGAGGACCTGGGAGCCGACGAGCCACCTGAACGGGCGATCGACCGAGTAGGCGTGCATGTCCCAGCCACTGCCGTGCCAGTCCGCGTATACCGCCCAGAGGTTGCCGTCGCTGCCAATGATGTAAGCGATGTTCGCATACCCATTGGTAAGGAACAGCCCTGCCTCGCCCTTTGACTGCTTTTCGAGCAGTTCAAAGAAGTGGGCGAGAAAAATCCGGGCCCGTTCACCGAGTTCAGCGAGGACTTGGGCGTCGAGCAACGCCCTTTCCAAATTGTACGCGTTGAGGGTCGTTGCCTCGACGTTTTCCTCAACCATGTCGAAGAAAAGCTTCCTAAAGTTGCCGTCCATCCGGACGACGTTCGCTGCCTTGATGTGATCTTTGGCGACAAATTTCTTCGAGCCGTTGACCGCGACTGTCGCGACTTGTTTAAGCAAATCTGACATTTTCACGACAAGCTCGCCGCGGAGGAACCGTTCGGGTCCGTCTTCGCCGGCCTGCTTTTTGAGTAACTTAACAATTGCGTTCAGTTTGCCAGCGGTATAATCCTTCGATGCAAACTCTGCATTCTCTGCACTCATGGTCTTGCCTCCTTACCCTAATTTGGGCGTTTAGATTTTCCTCTAATCCGAGGATGGAGCTGCCACACGGCAAAGCAACTTGCGCTTGGCTTCGTAGTCACAGCCAGAAATCCCCTGTTTTCCAAGGAACTTTTGGCCGTGACTACGATTTACGATTTTCAATGTACGCCAACATTATACATCCAAATAGTCTATTTTGTCAATCACCGCGGGCTAAAGCCCGCGGCTTGTGTTCGGCTCCTGTTCCCACTGGTTTCTGATATATTCTCTCATCGCTTTTTCGTTTTGACGGCCAACGGTTTCGGCAAAGTAACCATCCTGCCACAAGCTGTCTCCCCAGAGGAATTCTTCCAGCTCGGGAAATTCTTTTCTGACAGCCCTGGACGTACCGCCTTTGAGATAAAACACCGCTTTGGCAACCGTCAGGGTAGCAGGAATTTGAAGCAATAGATGGACATGGTCGGGCATTATCTGCGCTTCATGGATGAACCATTTATTCATCTTGGCGGCTTGAAAGAACAATGTCTTGAGTCGCCCGACCATGTCCCCTCGCAGTATCGAGCGGCGGTACTTTGGGCAGAAAACAACGTGGTACAAACATCGCGTATAGCTGTGGTTGCTTGGCCAGAATCCAGAGGGCATTATCTTCATTATCGCACCGGCAGAAACCAGTGGGAACAGGCAAATAAGCCCTCCGCCCCTCGCTTCGCTCGGGGCTACGGGGTCGCCTTATCCTCGGCCTAAAGGCCGGGGCTTGCGGCGGAGCGGGTCAATGTACTATCTTGTCCTTGTTTTACAATGAAAACTGCAATGGTACATATCCATTTCTTGGGCATGGAGATCCCCCGCCTGCCGGTAGGCAGGTTCGCCGTGCTCAGGATGACATAAAAATCAGCGATTATATCTCGCTGATTTTTATGTCAGGTTCTCAAAACCTTCTAGTGCCTTTGATTTCCCATGCTCCCTAATTTTCTCCAGCGCCTTCGCCTCAATCTGGCGGATGCGCTCGCGCGTGACGCCGAAGGCCTTTCCCACTTCTTCAAGCGTGTGGTTCACGCCATCGTCCAAGCCGAAACGCATCTTGAGAATTTTCTGTTCGCGCTCCGCGAGGTCCACCAGAATTTCCTTTATCAAATCGCGGAGCAGGGCGTGCGCGGCGAGCTGAGCCGGTGTTTGGTTCCGCTCGTCGGGGATGAAATCGGAGAGCGTGGAGTCCTCCTCGTCGCCGATGGGAGTTTCAATGGACAGAACCTCCTGCGAAATTTTTTGGATGTGCCGCACCTTGTCCACTTCCAACCCCATCTCGGCGGCGATTTCTTCCGCCAAGGGTTCACGCCCGAGTTCCTGGATCAGCTGGCGGCGCGCCTGCGTGTATTTGGAAATCGTCTCCACCATGTGCACCGGAATGCGCACCGTGCGCGACTGGTCGGCGAGTGCCCGCGTAATCGCCTGCCGAATCCACCACGTCGCATACGTTGAAAATTTGAAACCCTTGCGGTAATCAAATTTCTCCACGGCGCGCGAAAGCCCGATATTCCCCTCCTGTATCAAGTCAAGAATGGAGAGGTGCGGCGTGCGGTTCACGTAACGCTTGGCGATGGAAACCACGAGTCGCAGGTTGGCTTTCATAAGTTTCTGGCGGGCGTCTTCGTCCCCACGCTCGGCGCGCTTCGCCAATTCTTTTTCTTCTGCCTTAATTAAGAGCGGGGTCTTCCCTATTTCCTTGAGATATATCTGAACCGCGTCCGGCACCTCTCCTTCCATCGCCAAGGCGTCGTCCAATTCTTTTTGGGCGAGTTCTTCCTTTGAAAAGCCGACGAGTGCGCTTGTTTCTATGACTTTGATGCCGGCTTTTTCCAGACGGTCGTACACTTCATCCAAAAACGCCACGTCGTCTTCTATTTTCGGAAAGTAATAGAGAATCTCATTATCTGTCACAAAACCGCGCGGCTTCCCGCGTTCCAAAAGTTCCTTCAGGGATTCTTCGCGCGCCTCGGCCGCCGCCGCGGCTTTCCTGCCTAAACGGCGGGTCTTGCGCTTGGCTTTCTTCGGCTTCGCCGAAGACCGTCGTTCCCCCCTGTGCTTGCGGTACTTCCCGCGTTTTTTCCCGGACTTTTTATTTTCCATAACTTTATCATAAAAAACTCCCAAAACTTCACACCATATACGAAGCAATTATGGACATTTTATTAATAGAATACAGGTGTTTCCATAATTTTTCAACCCAATCGCAGAAGTTAAATGAACAAGCGCGAAACATTAAAACCAGCTGGCGTTATTCACAATCAAACCTCCCAAGTATTTGCTTAACAATACAATAACAAGGGCGACGGCGGCGTGCTCAACAATTATCGGCAAAGGAGCCACCCGTTTCCTTTCGGCGACGGCGCGGCTCACTAACGACAAAACCGCCAGGCCGTACACAAGAGAGGCAAGAATCGCAATATTTAAGGGAAGGAGGGCGACAATAATGACAAATCCAAGCGAAACAATCAGCCGGCTGACGAAATTGGTGAAAGTGGATATCCAAACGTTGCGTGAATTCTGCCCTTCCGATTCCTGAAATATATGGATCCCAAGAGAGTCGGATAAATTATCCGCGATGGCGATCACAAACAAGCCGTCTATGATGCCCACCTTGGCGTTGACCGCCGAGCTGAGTCCCGTAATCAGGGCCATGTTGGTGATTATCGCCGACGCACTTCCGAAACTTATCCTGGTTAGGGGCAATTTCATTTATTAAAATCGAAAAAAATAATTTAACCGATCCAGATTACGATTTGGATAGTGATATTTTCTAAGATTCGTACACGGGCGCTGACAGGCCGTTCAGCTTCTCATTGATGCTCTGCAATTCCCGAATGGCGGATTCGCGGCCGGCTTCGTCGCCCACATCCTCGCGCTGCTTGACCTCATCCGCGAGCCGGCGTCTTTCTTCTTTGCAATGTTCTTTGATCAGCTCCGTTTTCAGCTCACCAAGTTCCTGCGCGCCGATATCAGCCGCACCAAGCACGATAAAATCCAAGAATCTCGTCCAAGGCGGGATCCGGAAGCTTCCTTTCTCCCTTTTGGAGAGCTTCCAAAATTTTTCCGCAATCCTTCGCAAGATAAGGAACAATGTCATCCAAAATGCCGTAGTCGCTCTTCGCAACCGCCGCGCGCAGGAGAGTTTCGCTCACAAGTTCGCGCCGCGAATATTTCCGCGCGTGCGCATTCGAGACGTCCGTATCTTTTGAAAAGTCGCTGGTTTTAGATTCCGGTTTCGGCAAATTCATTTTTTCTGATTCCTCAATCAAAATCTTTTCGTCAATGCGCGCGCGCTTGGAAAGTTCCTTGAGCCAGAAACTTCTCTCAATCGGACTGGAGATGTTCACGATCTTGCCCAGCACAAGCCGCACATTATGGAGACCCCTGCGGCTGGAATAATCGGCTGAATTGCCTTTTTCCAAGTACTTGTCAAGATAGAATGCCATCGCCGGCACGGCTTCCTTGATGGCTTTCGTGAGATTTTCCGCTCCGGCTTCCGCGGCTTCGGCGGGATCCTTGAAGTCGGCGAACGTCGCGACCTTGACGCTGAAATCGTTGGCTTCAGCGAGGTCAATCGCCCGCTCCGAGGCCGCGGAACCGGCCGCGTCGGAATCAAAACTCAAAATAATTTCCTCGGTAAGGCGCTTAATACTCTAAGATGGTCGGCCGTAAGCGCGGTGCCGGAAGTCGCCACGGCATTCTTCACTCCGGCTTGCCAGCTCGCGAGAAAATCCATCTGCCCCTCCACGAGGAAAACCGAGCCGGCGTCGTGTATGGAATTTTTGCTTTTCCAAAATCCGTAGAGGAGACGGGACTTGTTAAAGATTGGCGTCTCCGGCGAATTCACGTACTTGCCGACGTTCTCGTTCTCAAACTGAGGAAGCAGCCGCCCGGTAAAGCCGACCACCTTGCCGAAATGATTGTGGATGGGAAACATTATCCGGCCGCGGAACCTGTCAAGAAGCAGGCCGCGCTCGGTTTTCACCGCGAGCCCGGCGCGTAAAATATCGTCCGGCGCGTAGCCCCTGTTCAAAAAATGCATGGAGAGCGCTTCCGGCTCGTTCGGCGCCCAGCCCAATTCAAACTCGTCTATGGTTTCGGGTTTTAGCTGCCGGCCCACGAGATACTTCTTCACGACGGGAGTGCTCGTGAGCGCTTTGATATAAAATTCTTTCGCGGCGTTCTGAAGTTCAAATAAAAGTCCCGTATATTTGTGTTCGGCGGGATCAAGCCGCCTTAACTCCACGCCCGCCTTCTCGGCCAAAATCCGCAAGGCCTCGCCGAATTCCAGATTCTCGTAGCGCATGACGAATCCGAAAATGTCGCCGCCCAAACCGCAGCCGAAGCAATGCCAGGACTGCCGTTCCGGCGAAACCATGAAAGAAGGCGTCTTCTCCTTATGGAAAGGGCAGGATGCCTTGAAATTTTTTCCGGCCGGCTGCAAATTCAAATACCCGCGCAGGAACTGCACTATGTCCAATTTCTCCTTGATAAGCTCGGTGGTGGAGGAAGGCATTTGTCTTCATTGTAGGTTGTAAATTGGAAATTGGAAATTGGTTTCTGTGCGTATCTTGGGCAAGAGATAGGTCAATCATCTTGACGCATGCCCGAGGCTTCGCTAGAATCATGGAAGTCCATTAAGGAGGCGGGTCATGAAACGAAAAACTGGCTGCCTTTTCGTTCCTCTTACGAAAAGCGCCTTTGAAGATTTTCTGCGCGGGAAGTCGTGGGAGTTGCGGAAGGCGGAACGGCAATGGAACGAAAGACAAATTGTTAGCGGTAAAAAGGCAATACTCTCGCGCGGCTATAATGGCCCGCGCATTGAAGGACTCACCGTCGGTAAAGTTGTTTTCGGCGCTCTTCGGGAAATTTTTGAAAAGGTGCCGTGGCAAAAAATTGAACCTCGTGCGCAAAACAGGGCTGAGGCGATAAAGATGAATCGGCTGCTTTTGGGCAAGGCGCGGCGTTATGTCGCATTCCGAGTGTACGTCAAATTTTGACCGCGGTCCGATAGAATCGGGCCGTTTTTTATTACACAACAATCGGCAACGAAAAATAACGAAAAATTAAGTGTTAATCCCTTTCTCTTCCCTTCCGATTCAACCCAGATTTTTCCGCTCATTTTTCCTACACAAACAATAAAATAAAAGCTCCGACGCCGGTCGGAGCACAATCATCGTCTCAACGCACAAATAAATTCATTGCGGTCAATATTAAACCGGCAGCGACGGGACATAACCACAAATTATCCTCACCGTCCGTCAACTTTCCTTCAACAATTGTCAGAACACCAGCCATCAGCAGGCTAAACAGAAACGCTTCAATAAGCGACGCGTGGGCAAGAGCCAAAATCACGAAGCCGATGAGAACGGCGCTTGCAAAAAACGCCGCGCTTCCGGCATATGACTTATCGGCGCATAAAAGCCGGCGAAATTTTCTTATGCCATACCTTTGGCCAATAATACTTGCCAAGGCGTCGCTTATTCCCAAAACCAGCACGCCGTATACGTATTGCGACACATTTGGAAAAAATAGGGCTGTTACAAGAACTCCAAGCGGAAAATAAATCTCGCCGTAGGTATGGCGCCTAACGCCATGCATTGAGCTGAAAACATTGTACCTTATGGATAAACATATTATCGCCACAAAACATGAACTAAGAAAGGCGATCTGGTCAAACGACATATATCTCGGCAATAATGCTGAGATAACCCCTGCGGTAATATGAATTATTCTCCGGGAGACATCTTTGCTCAAAGGCGAACTTTTCACGATGAGCTCCATCAATCCCAGCAATGCAAGATAGACCGCTGCCGCGATAAGCATCGCTATCATTGGTTATCCTCCTCTCCTGTCAACGTAAAATAGCCAATAAAAACATAGCGCAGACAGACCTCCGCGTCAATCCGGAGCCAAATCAGACCAACCGCTTACCAACAATGAAAAACTAAATAATAATCACGCCTGTATAGGCGAAATGCTGATTGAGCACGATAAGCAATCCGACGATGAGAATGACGAGCATGCCGCCCAAAATCACCTGCGAATGCTGAATGTGAATTTTTATGAATACATTAAGGACGAGAGCGGCGGCGAAAATCAAAACAACCGCCAGATAAAAATAATCAATGGTGCGGCGCGGATTCGCGGCCGCGCGCTGGACGATATTGGCCTGTTCCGTGTTGACTTGCTCCGCATGTGCAAGCGGAGCGGGCGTTGCTGTCGCTTCCGAAGCGATCCCGGTTCCGGCTCCTTTCACGGCAACAAAGAGATCTCCGCCGGTCGTTGAAGCCATCATGAGTTCCGGCGCGGGCTTCGCGGACACCTCCGGCGGGCGCGCGGCTGCCGCGGCAATCGGTGCGACCGCGGACGGCGGCGCCGGCTTTCCGAAAAGTTCAACCACGTAAACAGCTGGCTGGCCGTTAAATTCCCCCTGGGCGGTAGCCATACCAATA
The DNA here is from genome assembly GCA_963844965.1 of uncultured bacterium. GTDB lineage: Bacteria > Patescibacteriota > Minisyncoccia > UBA6257 > 2-01-FULL-56-20 > REEB91. Next base: position 149,565 of record CAWJQC010000004.1, read on the forward strand.
TCGGTGAAGCCGGCGTTCGTAATATTCGCCCTATGTTCGGGAGAACTAAGCCAGGCATCGGTAACGTTTTGCGAATCCGAAAAGTTCACGGCGAGATTTTCGCCGGCGGCGAGAAAATTGTATCCGACTTTTTCAAACCAATACCACGGAGTGACGCCGGAGGGACTCGTATGCGCGAAATAATTGTTCGCCACCATATCGTTCGCCTTGGCCTGCGCCGCCGCATCAAGAAGATAATTCTCGCGGAGCACGTACAAATTGTTCGCGGCCCGGGCGGCATTGGTTTCGTCAATCAGCGCGTTCACGAGGACAATGCCAAAAAACTTTGAACGCGTGATGACGGCGGACGAGCCGAAAATAAAAAGCGACTCCAGAGCGAGGGCAATGATAATCACGAACGCCACTATCCGCGGCCGCAGAATATGCGGCTTGTAATCGTTCTCTTCGTGGGGAATGAAATATTTTTTCAGTTTCCTCGTTATGCCACCCATGGCCATATTATACCACATAAACCTTGAAAACACAACCGCCCCGTCATCCATATGGATGACGGGGCGGTTGCTGATTTTTACAGTCAGTCGTTACGGCAATTGCGGGATCTGAAGATTCAGAGAAGGGCACATGAGCATGTTGATCCACCACCTCGTTGTCTTGTAGACGTAACCTGTGGCGATGGTGTTGCTCTTAAGACCGTGCGGTACCCACGGCTCAAGCACCTTAATGTTGTACTTCAACTGAAATTGTATCACGGCGTTGTACGTCAAACTTCCATAATATCCGGTGACGGGAAGGTTAATCCCCAAATTCTGATTTAGGAATTCCTGAAGTTTTTTCACTTCACTTGGATCGTTGTTCGCTCCAAGCTTGATGTAATCTCTGAGGTACATGCCGCAGCTCACTGAAGCGCCGAGTACTTGTCCGCCTGTTTGTCCGCCCAAAAGCTGAATTGAATCATCGGCAGTCCCGATATCAGTATTGGTTACGGAGCGGTACTTAACATACACGGTCTCCGTACCCTGTGTGGACCCGATAACCCACGGCTTAGTGGTAACGTACGGCTCCCATGTGGCGCCGGCGAAATCCGGAGTGTTGGAGAGTTCCATCGTGTACGCGCCTGTTCCGTAAAGGGACAGCGTCACGCTCGTGGTCGCGGTTGAAGGAGCTCCACTATCAATGGAGATGCTATATGCCGATCCACCGCCGCCACCCAAAACCGTAGAGCCTCCTCCGCCACCTCCGCCACCGCCTCCACCACAATTTGACGTGCAGGGTGCGGCTTGAACCGCAATCGAAACTGAAGACGAATTATTGGCGGGGTCATCTACAAGTGAATCCAATTCCTTGATCGTCGCGGTATTTGTGAGCGTTGTCCCCGCAGTCTGCGGGAGAACCGTCACTGAAATAACGAGTGTTGCCGTGGCGTTCGGTGAGATTGTTCCGACGCTCCATCCGATGGTAGCGCCCATACTGGAAGTACCCTGTGATGAAGTTATGGAGTTTACGCTCAAGCCGATCGGGAGGATATCGTTTACTACAACGTATGTGGAAGTCACGGAACCGAGGTCGGTCGCGGTTAGGGTATATGTTATCGTATCGCCGCCTTTCGGATTTGCATTATCCACCGTCTTTGTGATCGCGACGTCCGCCGTGTTATTTGCTATTGCCGTTGGCGTGAAGGTCACAGAGCATGTCGTGCTCGCGGAAAGCGTCCCTGCGCAACCGCTGGAAGTCGCAACCACGTAGTTGGAACTCGCCGCCGTAACGCCATAGAGGTCATTTGTAGGAAGAACGAACAATCCCGTGCCGTTACCGGTGGACGTTGACTGCGTTGCGGAAGCCGTTGAATCCAAAACCGTGATCGTCGCGGTATCGCTCGCGTTGAGGCCGCTCACGGAAACCGAGAGTGTGCTTGTCGTGTTTAGGGCAGGCGATCCTCCGGTCCCCACCAATACAGTTGCGTCTGACGAATTGTTCCCCAAATTAGGATCGGTGGTTGAAGAATTCTCACCGACCGAAGCTGTATTGGTTATCGTCCCCGTGGCGTTCACCACTGCCGCGATCGCCAATGTCGCCGTAGAGCTCACAGGCATGTCGCCTATCATCCAGCTTCCTGTTGAACTCACGTAGCTTCCTTCGGAATTGGAAGAAGTGGCATTCAGGAAAGTGAGACCGGAAGGCAGAGTGTCGGTAGCTACTACGCCGGTTGACGTAGAAGGGCCGAGCGCCGTCACGGTAAGCGTATAGTGAACGGTGCCGCCTTCAACGGTTGAAGTCACGTCGGCCACTTTAGCGATGGAGATGTCGGCGGAAGGAATGGTTGAGGTGGGAGTCGGAACCGGCGCGCCGCATGAAGAACCGGCTTCGGTCACGGTGAGCTTGTAAAGCAAACCGGCCGGATTTGACTGAGCCGTAGAGCTCGCCAGACCAAAGTTCGTCACCGTAAGCGCCAGATGATTCACACCCTGGTGCACCGCGGATAACGCGTCAACGTGCCCCTCGTTCTCGAGGAAATAGTTGAATTCACCAGAGTTGAGAGCCACGTCCGTCCCATTCAGCGCCGCATCGTACGAATTATCTGCCGCGATATCAAGATGGGCCGCGAGAGGACCGCCAGTCACCATAAAGTCCTTAGTGAATGTGAATGTCTGGTTATGCGCCGGGTCAGTCACGTAAGGCGTCGCCCAAATCCACGTCGCGCCAGGAATTGAGGCGGTCCAACGCGAATCGTAGGGCGTCGCGACGAGCGCCGCCGAGCTGCCGTTTACCATGTTCGTCGCATCGCTCACGATGACATCCGAACAAGTAGCAGCCGGCGCAGGCGTCGCGGTTATAGACGATGTCGCATTGTTGTTTGTCGTGTTCGGATCGGTGGTTGAAGAATTCTCACCGACCGAAGCTGTATTGGTTATCGTCCCCGTGGCGTTCACCACTGCCGCGATCGCCAATGTCGCCGTAGAGCTCACAGGCATGTCGCCTATCATCCAGCTTCCTGTTGAACTCACGTAGCTTCCTTCGGAATTGGAAGAAGTGGCATTCAGGAAAGTGAGACCGGAAGGCAGAGTGTCGGTAGCTACTACGCCGGTTGACGTAGAAGGGCCGAGCGCCGTCACGGTAAGCGTATAGTGAACGGTGCCGCCTTCAACGGTTGAAGTCACGTCGGCCACTTTAGCGATGGAGATGTCGGCGGAAGGAATGGTTGAGGTGGGAGTGGAGGTTGAAATCGCGCCGAGGAACCGATTGAGAACGATAAGCTGCCGCGTGGGCCGCGATGCCTCAAGATAGATGTCTCCGTCGGCGTTCGTATTCCTTAGACCATCGTTCGTCGGATCGTTGTCAAACAATTGCCCGCTGTAGGAGAAAAAATCGGATGTCGCATTTGCGGTAACTGTGTCCTGGTCGTTGTAAAGCGGCATTGCCCAGTTGTAGCTCGAGCTCGCAATCCGCTCCTCGCCATAGTAATAATGGCCAAGCGCGAGATTGTTGTAAGTCACGCACTGGGCGTTCGCCGCGGACGCGCCGAAAAGCTCTGCGTTCGCGGAAAGTGGGGTCGTGAAAACCGCGGTAGGCAGTAATCCTGCCGCAGCGGCCGTTGTTGAGGGCACGGAAACGAAGCCGGGAACCGTAAAGGTCTGCCCCGGAAACGCCGTGCCGTCCACGACCGTGCCGCTCGCATTCACAATCGCCTTGCAGACGCTTATAGACCCCGTCGTTGGCGCGGGAGGAACGAAGGTATCGGTGATGACGCAGGTCTTCGCGTCTTTTCTTTCCATCGTTCCCGAACAGTCAGCGGAAAAACCAGCAGTGTAATCCGAACTTGAAGCCTGACTAACGTGGTACGTTCCGGTTCCCATTGAGACCAAGGTTCCGGAAGCGGAACCCTGGAACGTTGACGGAGAAGGATTGTCGCCGGAAACCATCACTGTAAAATCGGAGGCGGATTTGGTGCCGCCACCGGTGTTCACGACGTTCACGACAACTGTAAGCTTGGCGCAAGAATCAGAATCCTCGCCGCAACTGCATGCATATGTTTTTGTCGCCGCGAGGATCGCCGACCAGAGAAGAATTCCAGTAATAATCAGACCTGTAATCGCAATCTTTCTTTTCATGGATATTCATTTTTATTATTTATTTTTCGACCTTTGAATTTATATTCAGTTCTCAAAGGACGAAAAATATTTTCAAGGAACAAAGCACTCTTTTAAACCAAGAGTGCTTTAGAGCATCCCATTGCTTAACCAAAATAAGTTACGAAGCGGCCGTGAAACATAGACCGCTCTGACCTATTATGGTTCAAGAATACTCCGTTTTTCTACCATAGGACACGTGAAAAAGCAAAACCGTGTGTCAATACCCGCAACCCGCCGTGGCAATTGCCGCCGCGCGGAAATTTTCTATCAGTAAAAATTGGAGCGAAAATATACTAACCAGCGGAGTTGTCCGTTGACTTCTTGTTTTCAGGCGGCGCGACTTGCAGCGAAAAAGTGAAGGTTGAACCCTTGCCTTCCCCGGCGGATTCCGCCCAGATCGTCCCTCCCATTTTCTCCACCGTTTCCCTCACGATGAAAAGACCGAGGCCCGTCCCCGTGATGCCCTTGGTTTGGTCCGTTTGCACGCGGTAAAACTTCTGGAAAAGTTTCGTCTGCGCTTCCTTGGAAATGCCGAATCCCGTATCTTTCACGCGCGTTATTAAATTATCGCCGTAGATCTCATGAGTGATGATGACCCTTCCGCCGGGATCGCTGTACTTTATAGAGTTACCCACTAAATTAACAATAATTTCCTTCAACCGCTCGGAGTCGGCCATAACTTTCGGAATGTTTTCCGGTATTTCGTAAAGCATCTCCGTCTTATTTTGATCGGCCAATGATTTCAGCTCGCCTAACGCCGAATCAATCGCCTCGGTTATGTCCACCGGCGAGACCTTGATCATGAGCCGTCCCGCTTCCGAACGGGAAACATCAAGAAGGTCGTTCACAAGCTGGATCAGGCGCTGGTTGGAATTGATAACCTTATTCACGAATTCCTTCGTCTTATCCGTGATGGGCCCCGTAAGGCCGTCGCGTATGAGGGTAAGATATCCCTTCATCGCCGCAACCGGCGTCCGAAGTTCGTGGGCGGCGATGAAGACGAATTCGTCTTTCAATTGCTGCAGTTGTTTCAGCCCGGCAATCATTTTATTGAACGCTTGTCCCAGTTCCTCAAGCTCGTCTCCGCTTTTGATATCAACACTCTCATCAAACTTCCCCTCCGCGACAAGTCTCGTTCCTTCCTCCAGTTTGCGCACGGGGCGGACAATAACCACGGCCAGCGCTATGCTCGCGATAATGACCGCAAAAAGCACGAAGGCCGAAACGGCGACATCCTTATACATGAGGTCGTTGACGCTCGCGTCCGCTTCCTTAGCCGGCCACTCGGCTATCAGTCCCAGCTTAAAATCGGGCAGATACTTGCCGGCGGCAACGACCTCTTCGCCAAAATAATTTTTGTAGCGACGCTGACCGTCGGCGCCGAGAAAATCCATCCCATTCACGGTTTCGGAAACAATTCCTATATTGCCCACAAAAGTGTACAAAGGAACCCTAAGACCTCCGCCGACAAGAACGCCCTTGCCATCAACGAGGTACAAATAACCGCTATTGCCCAAGGAAACATTTTTAAGGATCGCCTGAATACCGGCCAAACTTATCTCACCGCGCGTCACGGAAATAATCTTCTTCTCGCTGTTCAAAACCGGGAAGGCAACGGTCATCATCGGGACGTTCGCGGTAAAGTAAAGAGGGCTTACGTAGTCGTCGCCCTTGATCGCCGCGAGGAACGCCTCGCTTTGGCTTTCGTCCTTTAGATCGGAGCCGGCAATGCCGCTGGGATTTTTCCTGTTTATCACGAAAGCTTCGGTTCCGGAAGTGTTCAGCCAGGCGAATTCCTGCAATTCCTGGTGAGAATTCATAGCGGCAATGGCGCCGATCTTCACTCCGTCCATGTCAACGCTCTCCAGCGTGACCGGGAATGGAACGTATGTTTTTATCCCGCCCTCCGCGCCGGCTATGAAATCTTCTATTTCGTTGTACTTCTGTTCAATCAGCGCGTTCTCCAGATTCGCCACGTCTATGCGGTGCGACAATGTGACGCTGTATATGGACAAAAATGCTGCGATCAAAATCGGCAGCAAACCGACAAGCATCATCAATAAAAATATCTTATTGCGCAATTTGCCTCGCGGATGTGAAACCTCCTCGGCCATAGATAAATTATAGCAGATAATGAATGGTTCCGGGCCCCGCGTGGCGGCATTTGAGCATAAGCCGGCGACGGGTTAAAATGATTGATATAAGAAAGAGAGATGCAAAAAATCCTGACGGTTAAAGATCTCAGCGTGAGCTTCGGCGAACAGAACGTGCTCGCCAATTTAAATTTTGACCTGGACAAAGGCGAAAATCTGGCGGTCATCGGACCGAACGGCGCGGGAAAAACCGTGCTCCTGCGGGCGCTTTTGAACATGATCCCGTACAACGGCGAAATCTCCTGGGAGACGGGAATACGCCTAGGCTACGTGCCGCAAAAGATAGAGGCCGACCGACACCTACCCATCAATCTGAAAAATCTTCTCGCGGCTAAAGCAAGTGTTCTTGGCCTGCCGAAATCGGATATAAAAACGGTGGTTGAAGCGACGAAGCTGACCGAAAAAATAATGACGACGCCCATCGGCCACCTCTCCGGCGGACAATTTCAGCTGGCGCTCATCGCCTTCGCGCTTCTCGGCCGCCCCGACGTGATACTTCTTGACGAGCCGACCGCGAGCATTGACCAGCTCGGCGAAGAACAGGTGTACGAACTGATACACGAGCTTCAGGACAAATACGGCATCACCGTCATGCTCGTCACGCACGATCTGCATTTCGTGAACCATTACGCAACGAAAGTTTTGTGCATCAACAAAGCCGGCCTTTGTTACGGCACTCCCGAAGAAGCATTGACGCCGGAAATTTTGCACAAGCTCTACGGCGAACAGCACAAATACTACCACCACATGCATCACCACGAACACGGCCAGTAATTTCCAACAATATTCAAGTTTCAAAACATGCTTAGCGAAACATATTCAATAATTTTGGCGATATGCGCGGCGGCGGCGGCCGGCCTCGTCGGCGCTTTCGCGTTGATGAAAAAAACCGTGCTTGCCGGGGACGTAATGTCGCACGTCGCGATTCCCGGTTTGGGACTCGCCATCATCTGGCACCTGAATCCCCTGCTCGGCGGCGGACTCACTCTTTTGGTTGGTGCGATTCTCATTTCGCAACTTGAAAGGAAAGCGGAACTGTCGTCGGAAGCGGCGATCGGCGTGATTTTCGCGAGTTCGGTCGCTCTGGGCGCGCTTCTCATCAACTCAAAGGAAGAACTGATAGACGCTCTCTTCGGTGGCTTCGGTAACTTATCCCTGAACGAATTTGTCTTCGGCGTCGCGGCAAGCGTTTTCATCGTCGTAGCACTTTGGCTTCTCCGCAACCGGCTCATCATCAGATTGTTCTCGGAGGACCTGGCAACCGCGACAAATATAAAATTGGGCGCTTTGAATCTCTGGTTTCTCCTTCTTTTCGCGCTTGCCATCCTTTTGGGACTTAGATTTCTCGGCGCCCTATTAGCCGGAGCTCTGATAATAGTCCCGGCCTCCGCCGCGAGGCAGCTCACGCACACCCTCGGCTGGTTTCTCACCTCCTCGGTAGCTCTTTCGGTGCTATCAATGGTGCTTGGCTACGCCATTTCTTCGGTCTATGGACCGGAGCTCGGCCCGACAGTCGTTGTCGTCGCCGCGGCGCTTTTCGTCTTGAGCTTACTGAAAAAAAAGGAGTAAAAAAACCAAAAAGAGCGGCTTACTTGCCGCTCCCAAAAGCTCGCCAGGCGCGGAAGCGTATCAATTATGGGCGGATTCGGAAAGATAACCGCACAGCGTCTCGTGGATCTCGCCCGCCATCCTCCGTAAAAGTTCCCGGCGCTTCCAGAAAGAATTGTTCTCGGAGACCTCTTTGTTCCGGATCAGGCCGAGCTCGCGGATAGCCACATAACGATCGTGCCCAAGATCGTCCGTGGTGCGGATATCTATATCTTCAATCCCCTGATAGACCTGCTTCATAATGAAATATTTGGGAGAGAGCTCGGATGCCCGGCTACCCCTTTTCGCGCCTTTGAAAAAGACCGCAAACGACGGCGTGGATTCTATATATTGGACGAAATCGTGGAGTGAGACGAAAAAAGGAAAGCTCGCGGGAGTTTCACGGACAATTTTGAGTTTTTGATCAAGAACCAGCCTGACTTTTTCCGTTGTTGTCATTTACCTTATTCTACCACGCCCGCGGTAAAATAGCCATATTCTGCGGGATGTCTTTGCCCGTTTCTTTGTTTTAACAAAGAAGTGCGGGCTTTGGAAAATTAACGCGGGGGGCGGGTTAGTGAATAACGATAGAACCTGTTTTGTGCAAAAAATCCAGCATTTTCAGGTGCCGAGTTGTTCATGATCAAGAAATGTTGAAGAAAAAATGTTCCAGCGGCCGGAGGATGTAGAACTTCCTGCCTTGGTTACTAGGCAGGAGAGAACCAGTTTATACCAGTTTATATAAGTAAACACACTTGTATTAAAGCTGATATTTTCGCTTAAACCTTTTTATCGCCTCTCTAGCGCCAGGCAAAGCTGTGGTGTTGTACAACTTACTTAGGTTGTCAAGAAAACTCGGACCAAATGATTCCTCAAATAATTTAACAACGTCCTGGTTTTCAAGCGTCTCCCCGTTCAATAAAGCCTGCACCAATGCCTCCCAACACACGCGCTCGCTCTGCTGATTCTTAGTTGCCAACCTCTTTACCATGGCATTGACTAAAGAAACTTCTAGGTTATAGGAAAATCCTTGATCGCTTGCGACTGCCGTTTTGTATGCACTTACCCGATCCTCGGGCCATCTTGATCGCTCTGCGTAAGCCACGGTGATTTCCCTGGAGAGCTTTTCCACTACGCCCTCGTTAAGCGCATCGAACAAGCAGCCGAAATTACTGTTGCGGTATATGCTGCTGACTCGGCCCGACCTTCGGAAGTTGATGCCTTCTTCGCCCAACTTTCGAAACAGGCCGGATTGTTTATAGTCTACGTATTCTTCGGTTCTTCGATCTGGGTGTTCGTAGGTATTCCACATACAGATATTTCGACTTACTGCATGCGTTTCCTCGTGTGCCAGCACAGCAAGCTGTATTAACTCTGCCCCTCCGCATTTTTCAAGTTTCGCTTTTGCTGACTTCCGCCTTTTCGGATCCAAGTCAGAATAATCATCAACACGGCTAAGCACAATGACGTTGTTTTCCGGATTGTAGCTATGACCTGGACCCGCTATTTTAGACACAAAGGTCGAAACCAAGTACCATTGTGTCATGACTAACAAAAAGGGGCATCGTATCCCCATGCTCCGCCGCATTGAGCGGGGCGAGGCGCAGGGTATCATCTGTTGGAAACTAGATCGAGTGGCACGCAATATGCAGGACGGCGGAAAGACCATTGAACTCCTTAAACAAGGAGTGATCCAACATATTCGTGCCTTCGCAAGCAGTTACTATCCGCAAGACAACGTGCTCCTCATGTGCATAGAGTTCGGCATAGCTGACCAATATGTTCGCGATTTAAGTGCTAACACTTCGCGCGGATTGAGATACAAAGCAAGCTTGGGTATCTACCCCGGCCTCGCCCCGTTCGGATATATAAACGATCCACAGACCAAGACCGTTATCGTAAACCGCAAGAACGCAAAGCTCGTCAAAAAAACTTTTGAGATTTACGCGACGGGCAAAGTCCGCCTTGAAAATCTTGCCGATCTTTGGGAGAAGGCGGGCGTCATGTCTAAAGGCAACCGTCGCGTCCATATTTCAAGAATGTCTTTCATTCTGCAAAATCCTTTCTACTACGGACACTTTCGTTATTGCGGCGAGATACACGAAGGCAAGCATGAGCCAATCATTACGAAAGACCTCTACGATAAAGCGAACGCTGTCCTGCGAAGCCGAGGCCGTGTGCCGGACATTAAGAACGACCCAAGCCCTTACTGCGGCCTCCTGCGGTGCGGCGAGTGCGGTATGGGTATTACGGCCGAGGACAAGACAAAGCACCAAAAGAACGGCAACGTCCACCACTACGTTTATTACCGTTGTACCCGCAAATCGAAGACGCACAAGTGCCACGAAGCACCCGTGCGGAGCGAGATACTGGATCGGCAGTTGTCGGCTCTTATCGCCGACTACGCCATGCCCAAAGAGTGGGTAGCCCCTTTGTCGGCTATGCTCGACCAAGAGGCCATAAACGCCAAACAGACGGCGTCGGTGGCCGTTCAAGAGTTGCGGGAGCAGGTGCAAGACCTTACCCGCGACCTCGCCAGACTTACCGATGTCTATGTTGCACAAGACATAGAGCGAGATGACTACCTTGAGAGGCGTCGTTCGCTCATGTCGGAAAAGAAGTCCGTCGAGGAGCAAATAGCCCGTCTTGAACGAACCCCCTCCGCGTGGATTGAACCTGCCCGAAGTTGGATTCGGGACGCTTCAATACTGGACGAAACAGCAAAAAACTTCGACCTCCCCTCCAAAAAACTCTCCCTCCAAAAAATCTTCGGATTGAACCTCTTTCTTAAAAACCGTCGTATCGAATTTAACCCCATCAAACCTTACGCTTCGCTCCGCGAAGCGCGCGTAAATTTTTCTGAAACTGACTTACCTTTGAAACTGGAGCGGGTAACGGGAATCGAACCCGTGTGTCAACCTTGGCTCCGTCACCATAAGAAGGACTGCTTGCTTTTTCCGTGAGTGTATTTACAACACCGCTTGGACTTATTTTAACAAAAAACTCTGACTTTGGCGAGGCCGGAAGGGGTCGTTGAGGGGGTCGTTCCAGAACGACTACCTTTTGAATTGAAAATACTCGGCGAGCACTGGCTTCTCTGCCTCTCGCGGAGTTTTTTCTTACCCCCGACAATACCTCCTTTGAGGAGGTTGAAGGTTGCCCCTTCGCCCCTCGCCTGCTGGCTCGGGGCTCGGGGCTTATATTGTTGTGGGCTGGATGCGCTAATTTTCCTCGGCTCCGCTCTCCTTGGCCGAGTTGAAAAACACGAACCGCAGTTGATGCGCGCGGGTGGGAGAGAAACTTTGAGCCAAGGAGGAGCGGAGGCCTCGGAAAATCGGCCTCTTACTGATATAATGAATATATAATGCTATGCCGAAACATACCAGCAAAAAATTTGTCAGAAGCCCAGACAATGGCGGCCGATTGCGCATCCAGCCCAGCGACGTCGCGCTCCTCCGCGATTTGTCGGAATATCGTTTCCTGAACACCGAGCAGGTTTTGGCCCTGCACCACCGAGGTTTGCGCAACCTCCAACGCCGCTTGCACGATTTGTACCACGCGGGGTATCTTGAACGCCCTCCCCAGCAGAACATCTCCGCTCTGCCGAAAGGTCATATCGTTTACGGCTTGGGGGCGAAGGGTGCGGAGCTTCTTTATGAAAATCGGGAGGAGCGCGCCGAAAAACTCCGGCAAGTGAAGCTGAACCGCGAGACAACGTTTCCCTACATCGCCCACGCTTTGATGATTTCCCAGTTCCGCGCGGCCTTGACACTGGCGGCGGAAAAAACCGGAGGGAAGATGAAAGTTGCGAGATGGCGACAGGGCTTTGAATTGAAAAACTATTTGAAGCTCCGCGGCGGAACTCCCGAACTCATGCCGGACGCGTTTTTCGCGATTGAACAGGGCGACAGACGCTGGAACTTGTTTTTGGAAACCGACCGCTCCACGATGACACTTGACCGGTTTTTGGTAAAGCTCAAAACATACTGGAAATGGTGGTGGGAGGAAAAATACAAAGAACAGCTCGGCATCTCGCACTTCCGCGTGCTTACCATAACCATTTCCGAAGAACGGAAGGAGAACCTTCTCCGCGTCGCCAAAAACGCCGACCCGAGAAGGCAAGGGAGCAACATGTTTTTGTTTATTTCCGAAAAAGAGTTTTCGCTGAAGAAGCCGGAGGCGGTGTTGTCTCCGGTGTGGCTTTCGCCGAGAGACGGATTGAAACATTCGTTTCTTGAATAAATTAGCGGCGGCCACGAGGTCGAAGCGGCCGCCAGTTTTTTAAAAAGTTCCCTATACTTTATGCCGCATACGCCGACGACAACGACAATAATCGTGGGCGCGCTCATGGTCATCGCCACCGCGCTTTTTTGCGTCGCGGCTTATTTTGTCATCAAATACGCGCTCCGCTTCGTCGGAAAAATGTTCAGCTTCGTAAACGAGGTGGCAAACATCGTCAGGGAAAGGAAAGACCGGTATCTTGTTGGGCCGGTTTGGGGATGGGACATACAAGACCGGATAGAAGAATGGGACAAGCCGGACGAGGAGTGGTCGGTTATGGTCGAAGGAGCGGCGGGATACGGCGAAGAATTTTTGGAGCGCGTCGCTCGCCGCGCGCTTGACGAAAACATTCCCCGGCTTGTGGTGAGAAAGCGGATTGTCTGGCCGTATCTGCGCCGAAAATGGCAACCGGTTCTTGTGATAACCAACAAGAAAATAAAGGGCTATCAAATGCTGATTGACGCGACAGACTACACCGACCGCCTTGATGTTTGGTGGCGAGTTGATAAAGGCGACCGCGACCAACTGCCCTTGAGAGGGGCGGAAATACGGGAAAAGAGATTCGGGCTCGATTCGTCGGGCGTTCTTGAAGCCCAAGCCCAACAAGAGAAAAACTGGGTATTTCCCGAACAGATGACCGCTCTCGACAAGCAGGAGTGGGACAACTGCACTGGTTTGGTGCGCGATATTGTCAGAGCCGAGGTAAAACGGATGGCGGACGAAGTTCGTATCGGCGGCGGCGTGGCTGGCGGCGCGAAGGGATTTATTGACATCAACTAACTATGAAAAACGGATTTTTAAAAACAATTTTGGACTGGATACTGGACTGGCGTTATCCGCTCCCGCCCCCGCCGGAGCCGGACTTGCCTCTTTTTCCGAGCAGTCGGAGGAACCGATGGCGGACAAATTCAAACTGCCGAGGCCCAACGAGCTTGTTCTCGGCAGTACGACAACCAAAGGGCCGGACGGCAAGGCAGAAGGCAAGACAAAGGGCGTGTCGCAGGACGACCGCTCGACCCATTTTTACGTGGTGGGAGCGACCGGCACGGGCAAGACGAAATTTTTGGAAACCCTAATCTTGCAGGACGCGATGAACGCGCACGGCTTTGGCATCGTGGACGCGCAGGGCGATTTGACGGAAGACATCAAGAGCTATCTTTTCATTCTTACCTTCCCAAACGAACCGGAGGAAACCGCCGAATTTGAAAAAGATTCGGAAAAAGCCCTCAAAAAAATTAAAAGATTTTTGAGCGAACGCGTCGTGCTGATAGACCCGTCCGACAGGGAAAGAACTGTTTGCTTTAATCCGCTTGAAAAAGTGGAGGGGCTTTCGCCCGCCGGAATCGCGAGCGAAGCAGTGGAGGCGTTCAAGAAAATCTGGCATGACGCTTGGGGCGCGAGAATGGAAGACCTGCTCAAAAATTCTCTGATAGCCCTCGTCGAGAACGACCTCACCCTCGCCGAACTTCCCCTGTTTCTTTCCGACATCGGGGCGAGAAAAAAGATTCTGAAAAAAGTCATCCATCCCGTCTGCCGCCAGTATTTTGAAAAGTTCAATTCTTTGAGGTCGTCGTTGCAGGACGAGTGGGCGGAATCAACTCTGAACAAGGCCCGCGCCTTCATGTCCAACGACCACGTGCGGCAGATGCTCTCGGCGGTTAAAAGCACTTTCAACTTCCGCGACATAATGGACGACCGGAAAATTCTGCTGGTGAAGCTGAATCGCGGAAAATTGAAGGGCGACGCCGACCTGCTCGGCTCTTTGCTTCTCTCCAAAATCCAGATGGCCGCCTTTTCTCGGACGGACGTTCCGCAATCCGAACGCGTGCCGTTTTATCTTTACATCGATGAGTTTCAGAATTTTGCGACCGAGAGTTTTATCCAAACGCTCGCCGAAGCGAGAAAGTATGGCCTGTCGATTACGCTGGCTCATCAGAATCTCGCCCAGCTACCGCCGTCCCTGCGGGCGTCGATACTCTCCAACTGCGGCTTGCAGGCGTACTTCCGCATCTCGCGCGACGACGCGAACATGCTAGCTAGGGAATCTCTCGCTTCCGTTTACGAAGAGCCGCCCGGCTGGGAGTTTTACGTCCGCTCGCTTCAAGAACTGCCGAGGCGCGAGTGCGTGATAAAACATAAAATCGCGGGAGGCGTGATTGCCGTCCACACCATCGGACTGCCTACCCCTTGGGAATGGGCGAAGATGGACGAAAAGAAATTCTCGGAGGGACTGGCCGCGATGAATACCGGCGGCGCGTACATGCGCAAGCGCGAGGACATAGAGAAAGAATATCGGTCGAGGCAAGAGGCCCTCCGATTTATGGACGAGCCGGAGAGTTTCTGGGAGCGGAAGGTTTAACCGCGCCTATTTGACAAACCGGACTTGAAAATGGTATCTTCTCCCCAGTTTCATTACCCCCGCCGTCCGCGCTAAAGCGGTGCGGCGGGAAAGCGGAACGCGAGGGAGATCGCGCTCTCGCCCGTTCCCTTGGATGGCTCCTCCTCGAACCGCCGAGAAGAAGGAATGAAACTTTTTCATAATAAAGAGTACAATAAAAGGACGTCACGGGACGTCCTTTTATTTTTTTGAACTGGAACATCTCGCAACCGAAATAGAGCCGCTCGGCAAAACCACCTTCCACGAGAAGGGCGTTTTATTCGGCATCAGGCCCAAAGACCGCCGCCATCATATGTACGTTATCGGGCAGACCGGCACCGGCAAGTCCACGCTCTTGAAGAATATGGTGATACAGGACTTGCGGTTCGGCCACGGGGTGCGCGGTCATTGATCCCCACGGCGAACTGGTGGAAGACATTTTGAACTTCGTGCCGCGCTCGCCGCACGAACGAGGTCGTGTATTTCAATCCGGCGGACACGGAAAACCCCATCGGCTTGAATATCCTTGAAGCCCGCGACGAGAACGAAAAACAGCTCGTCGCTTCGTCGCTCATCTCGGTATTCAAGCATTTGTGGAAAGGGTTTTGGGGTCCGCGGCTTGAGCACGTTTTCCATAACGCCATACTTGCTTTGATGGACACGCCGGGCAGTACCTTGCTCGGCATTTACCGGATGCTCGCGGACGACGAATACCGGCAGCAAGTCGTCGGCGCAGGTCAAAGACCCCGTCGTGAGATTGTTTTGGAAGGAGGATTTTGAGAAGTATCCGCCGCAACTTCAAAAAAGAAGTCGCCTCGCCGATTCAGAACAAAATCGGCCAGCTTCTCACGAGCACGCCCTTGCGAAACATCGTCGGCCAGTCCCGGAGCACGATTGATCTGCGCTTCATTATGGACAACCAGAGAATTTTCCTTGTGAACCTCGCCAAAGGCACGGATCGGCGAGGACAAGGCAAATCTGCTCGGCTCGGTGCTCGTTACGAAGCTGTACCTTGCCGCGCTTGAACGGCAGGACATGCCGGAGGAGGAACGCAAGGATTTTTATCTGTACATTGACGAGTTTCAGAACTTCTCCACGGACGTTTTCCCGTCTATCTTGTCGGAAGCCAGAAAATATCGGCTTGAACCTCATTCTCGCCCATCAATATCTTATATCAGCTTTCGGAGAGCGTGAAGCACTCGGTTTTCGGCAACGTCGGCACGCTCGCGTCTTTTCGCGTCGGAAGCATCGACGCGCGCGAACTGGCCGAGGAGTTCAGCCCGACTTTCACCAAAGAAGACCTGGAACACACCGAAAACTATCACGCCTACCTCAAGCTGATGATAGACGGGAAGCGATCCACTCCTTTTTCCGCCGAAACGCTCCCGCCTCTCGCCCATCAGGGCGACGAGGCGCAGAAAGAAACGCTCATTAGAGTTTCACGGGAGCGTTTCGCGTCAAAGCGAGAGGACATGACGGAGAAAATCGAAAAATGGTTTTCAAAGTAAACCATTTTTCATGTTTTTTTTCCTCGGCCTTGCGGCCTGAGCGGATTTTCTTTTTTTGTTTTCCTTCCCACCCGCGCGTAGAATACGATTCGGTTTTTTCAACTCGGCCAAGGAGAGCGGAGCCGAGGAAATACGCTAGAGACAGCCCAGCATACAATAGTAAGTCCCGAGCCCCGAGCAGCAGCGAGGGGCGAAGGGGCAAACCTTCACCCTCCCAAAAGGAGGTATTGTCGGGGGTGTCGAAAGGTCCGAGGCGGAGCGAAGAAGCCAATATCAGCGGAGTAATTTCAATTCACGGGGTAGTCGTTCTGGAACGACCCCCTCAACGACTCCTTCGGGCCTCGCCAAAGTCAGAGATTTTGGTTAAAATAAGTCCAAGCGGTGTTGTAAATACACTCCATAACACAACTTAAAGGTTTTTTATTCACCGAACAATGGGCTTCCACAATGGAAGCCCATTGTTTTTCCGCAAAACCGCGCGCTTCGCGCGCGTGGAGTGTCAGGTTCAATCCGAAAATTTTTTGAGCGAACGATTTTTTGAGGGGTAAGGGGGTCGCAGATAAAGATATAATGCTTGCCCCGCCCTTCCCGTGCGCGCATTATGTATTTTTGCCGATTTTGAAATCGGCAACTCCCTTATAACGATTTTACCTTTTCAGACCATATTTCTGTTCTCGTTTCTGGAAAGCTTCTGTGCCGCCCTCAAGAACGTCATAGATTGTCTTCCGCATCTCTATATTCTCTAACGAACCTTGTAGGGCATTAACCTTACTTTTATCATCAACGGATAAAGCAGTTATCAATTCTGAATCGCCCAAGACAACGATATTGGCGTTATGGGTGCAAATAATTATCTGCCTGTTCACTTTTTGCTCTCTAACCAAAGTTACTACCTTCTCTGCTACGAATTTTGCGTCAAGGTGATCCTCCGGCTGGTCAATGATAAGTGGATGGTCGCCAGACAACAATATAAGTTCCACCAAAGTGCCGCATCGCTCGCCGAACGACATACTATCTTTGCCGAGTATTTTAGTTCCATATTTAATGTGATTTTCTCCGGTTTCCGCATATTCATCTAGCCGCATTATTAGGTCTTCTCTAATAATTTGAGTATTCGGGTCTTCAAAAAACCACCGCAGAGTTTCTGTCTTTCCGCTACTATCTTGTAATTTTGGTATTCTATTTTCTTTAATAGTGGAAATTATCTTTTCCCTTGCGACATCACCAGTAGCTTTGCCGACAAGTTCGTTTATTACATCTTTAACGTAATCCTCTCTGACGGGAGATTTTATCTTAAAATTCTTTTCAATGACACCCTTTAACTCGTCGTTTGATTGGAGGAACTGCTCCTTTATCCACGGAGCAATATCACCACTTGGATCGTCCCATACGGCAGTGATTGTTGTATCCTTAAAAGATTCGTTGAACCCGCCAATAAGTTTTTGGTTTTCCTTTATCCAGAGTTTTAGTTTTGCCGCCAGTTGATTCACGAGTTGGCTGTGTTGTTTCTTATCGCCTTCAAACTTTTTTAGGCGATTTTCAAGTTGCGATGATTGCTGGTCAATAAACTTAATTCTGTTGTTTCGCTTTTCTACCTCACTCTTTGTTATAGTAACGCCGTTTAGCTTACAGTAATCGGTAAACTGCTTTGTAAGTTCTGCGCTTTCTCTATCCAGTTCTTTTTTTACATCGGATTCTCTTACTTCCTTTACTGCTCCTTCTAAATTCTTAACTACGGAATCCAGTTGAGATTCTTTTAGGTTATAAAAATCTTCAATTTTTTTCTTTAGCGCATTTTTCTCCGCAAAAAGTTCTAAAACTTTATCTTTATCAACAGTAGTAGAAAGTTTAAGTTGCCCTGCGAATTTTTTAATGAGGACGGCTTGGGCTTCAATATCTTGGATCAAGCCATCAATCAACTGGCGTTTGGCTCTATTGCTTTTAATTTTTTCGGCAAGGTCTTTATATTCTTTTGTTTTTAACTTCTTAAAGTAAGATTCAATTTGTTCTCGTTCCGCTTCAAGTTTCTTTTTGTCTATTTCTACTTGGAGTTTATCGGCGTAACTGTTACGGGTAGTTTCCATTTCTACAGCCAACGCCTCTATTTCCTCTTTTGTCTTAATGAGTAGATCGGAATGAAGACGGCCTCCTATGTAATCCGCTATCTGTTTTGGGCTATCGGCTTTTTTCTCAATTTCTCCTTGTGTCCAGTATTCAACTTGAAAGGACGAAGTATAAAATGGGTCATTCCACTCTTTGACTTGACGCTTTAGAGATACTGGGTCTTCTGCTCCACTTTGAAAGATAACCTCAACTTCAAGATTGGGGAACTCCCTACTCAAAAATTCAATTAAGGAAAGTTTTTTGTCGCCTTTATCGGATGAAAACTTGTTAGCTACATATCCAATCAATTCTGCTAAAGCGGTCTTTCCGGCGGCTCGTGGCCCGATAACCGTGGTTAAATTCGGACTAAAAAACAGTTCTTGATTTAGAGTAATTGGTGGAAATATACTTCTCTTTGATTGATAACTTTGATGATTTAGCAATTTTGCGGATACAATCTGCGGATGAAGATAAAGTGGCGGACTATCATCAAGACAAACTCTAATAACTGGCTCATAAATAATTTGTTTCAAACCTTCAAATGTTGGATCGGCCTTAATCCAACTATACTTCTTACCAATTACTTCCGTTGAGTGGCCGCTTTTGTATTGAAGTTTTGATCTATCGCAAGCGTCGGAAGTAATAATACACGGAAACTCCTGTTTAATCTTTGGGAACACTATTTTTCTGTAATCCTCAACCTGTTTTATGGCCGATACTTCAAAAATATCAACCAAAAACGCTAAATCTTTTTTTAGTGTCGCACGGACATCACTATCCAATTGTTCTATCCCGTTGGACTTGTTACCCGCGTGGAGTAAAACAAGCCCGTCTAACTCGTGTATTTTTTGACACGCGTCTTCAAAGTTACAGTAAATCTCCTTATCCCCCTTACCCTTAATATCGTTTTCCGAAAAATTAAGAGGGCAGAGTAATTTATCGTAAATAGTTTTTGAAGTAGTGGAAGAATCAAAAACTCCGATAATATGTATCCCTTTATTGCCCTTATCGGTGCGCAGTTCAACGCCGGGGAGAATTGTTATATCTTTTCCTTTAGCAGCTTTTAGAACCTCGTCAATTCCTTTAACGGTATGGTGGTCTGTAATAGCAATAACAGATATATTTTCTGTTATTGCCTTTTTCACTATGTCTTCCGCTTTGTCTTTACAGCCACTATCCCAATCATAAGAAGACGGGGTATGAACGTGCAAATCCCACTTTCTCCAAATTGAACCGCGGGGTGAATTCATAAATTATTACCTTTGTTTCAAAAACTCGTACTCAATCTTTGAAAATAAATTACTGGGTAAGTTAGACAATCTTTTTTTAGCAACCTTGATGGCCTGTTCTGATTTATCAATACCAATCCAATGTCGGCCAAGCTCTTGGGCGGCAACGAGGGTTGTCCCAGAGCCGCAAAAACAATCAAGAACTAAATCGTCTTTATTTGACGAAGCTTCAATAATAAACTTTAACAAGTCCAAACTTTTTTCTGTTGGATAATTGGGATACTGCGGGTCTTTAAATTCCCAAATATCCTGCATTTTCTTCCCTGTTCTCTCATCGAGGAAAATTTTTTTGCGTGGT
This sequence comes from uncultured bacterium, assembly GCA_963844965.1. Classification (GTDB taxonomy): domain Bacteria; phylum Patescibacteriota; class Minisyncoccia; order UBA6257; family 2-01-FULL-56-20; genus REEB91. The sequence continues at coordinate 169,288 of CAWJQC010000004.1, forward strand.
ACTCCGCTTGCCGACCATTCAATAAGTCCTTGCTTATCCCATTCTTCTAAAATAGCCGGATTAGTTCGCCAATGGCGTCCTTTTGGTGGTTTTTGCCCTCGCCACTCCTTACTTGTATTCCCGTTTGATGTTTCTCCGGGTGCGTGGAGTGGGATTGTTGTATATCGCCGTCCGTCTTTATCAACTTTCTTAAACAAGCGATCCTCGTCTTCCTCGGAGAATGAAACGTGTGGATCATTCCAAATCGGGTTTTCTGATTTGGAGTAAAAAAGTATCAAATCCTTGATATTGCCGTAGGCCTTACGATGAAAATTTTTCGGGTTACACTTAATGCGAGTAATATCGTTACGAAAACTTTTGCGACCAAAAACTTCATCCATTATAAGTTTCACATAGTGGCCGATTTTATAATCAATGTGAAGGTAAATTGACCCACGCTCGGATAGAAGTTCGCGCAAAAAAATCAGGCGTTCGCGTAGAAATTCTAAAAATTCCGCACCAATTAACGTATCGCTATATGCAATCTCATCGCTATTGCTACTACTGATTGTATTGGCACGCCCCTCGCTTATTTTGAAATGGCCATTGGTTGCAAATGGTGGATCAATATAAATCAAATCAACCTTACCCCCATAATTATCAAGTAACGTTTTGAGAGTGGAAAGATTATCGCCATGAACAAGTTTATTTTTTGCCCCTTTGCCGGAAAGCACTTTCAAGTTAGCTCTTGGAGTGCTTTCAAGAATTTCACGCTCACCCTTTTTGCTTTCATAACTAAGAAGCATATAAAATTATATTTGATATAAGAATTCGCGCAGGACGAGTGCGCTCATAATATTCTCGTCCTTTAACTCGCCAGCGACCGCTTTATACATTTTGTTGTTGCCCTTGATATAAAGTACCCCATCTAAAATGGCCACCTTAACCGCTTTAACACCCTTCGCTTTGATAGTGGCGATTGCGTCGTTAAATTGAGCATTTTGATGACCCCCAAAATCGGTTAAAAATTTTGCCTCTCCAATAACATACTTCCCGTTAAAACGCCCTATCAAATCAAGTCCTTTGTTATGATTGTAGTTCAAGTATTTTTTAGCAAAGGCCATCGTTTCCGCATCTCCCGCATCAAGAACTGCGTTTCCTTTTGCCACTAAAAATTCCGACATCTTCAGCGGTTGCACTCCGAGAGTTTTTCTATTCAGCCAGCGGCGGAAAAGTGGGCCAATTTGTCGGTTTGTTTCTTTTGGCTCTGATGAACGAGAGAAAATTTGCTTAAGACCCATCTCATACAATCGGCCACATAGACGAGCAACCGTCGCCGGATTGCGCTTTAATGCTTCTTTGTCGCGCTTAAGATAAGCAATGTAGGAATCTTTAATAGGAAATAAATCAAGCTTCAAAAGATTTTCAAGAAGCGCAACATTGTTCCTTTTTTCAAACGCCTGTTCTACGTTTTTCCAAAGCGCCTTGTTAATGTCGCGAATTCCCTCTGGAATTGTTGGATATACTTGAAACAAATCATCGAGGTAGCTTCGCTGATTTGCGTAATCAATACTTAATTTTGTCCAATGGTTCATGGTTTTATTTTATTAAGTCATCAACTGCGACATTTAGGGCTTTGGCTATTTTCGCCAAAGTTTCTATTGTCGGATTCTTATTAACACCCGATTCAATTTTAATCATGGTGTTATAGGTAACATCCGCCAATTTGGACAAACGATCTTGTGAAATGCCGAGTTTACTACGGTATTTTTTGATATTCTCGGCAATCCTTGATTTGTTGCTTGCTCCCATAGTAATATAGTAGTATGATTGAACTAATAGCGAGTGATTTTGTTTAATCTATTACTATGGTATCAAAAAATACACCGCACGTAAATACCTATTTTCTCTACGCCCGCAAATCCACCGACGTTGAAGACAAGCAAGTCCGGTCTATTGAGGACCAGCTTGCCGTATTGCGGGCGTTGGCCAAAGGCGAAGGACTAACTATCGCCAGAGAGTTTATTGAGCGGCAATCGGCCAAGAAGCCGGGCCGCCCCGCTTTTAACGAAATGCTCGCCTTGATTGAAAAAGGCGAAGCGCAAGGAATCCTCTGTTGGAAACTTGACCGCTTGGCTCGCAATCCGGTTGATAGCGGCCGCATATCTTGGCTCTTACAGCAGGGCGTTATCCGGCACATCCAAACGCACGACCGAAGCTTTTATCCTACGGACAATGTTTTGATGACGAGCGTAGAGTTCGGGATGGCGAACCAGTTTATCCTTGATTTGAAAGTGAACACCAAACGCGGCCTTGACGCCAAAGCCAAGCGCGGCGACTATCCGGGCCATGCTCCCATCGGCTACATCAACGACACCCGCGTAAAGCTCGTGGCCGTTGATAAAAGGAAATCCAAAATTATCAGGCGCGCGTTTGAACTCTACGCCGAGGGCAACTGGCGTTTGGAAGACGCCGCCAAATTCCTTTTGGAGAACGGTATTAAAACGAAAGGCGACAAACCCTTGTCGCGCGACCGAATCTCTTATCTCTTGACCAATCCTTTTTATTACGGCAATTTCCGCTACAACGGGGAACTTTACGAAGGCAATCACGAGCCGATAATTACGAAGCAACTTTTTGACAAAGTTCAGGCGGCGTTGAAAGCGCGAAGCAAGCCGCCCTCAAGTCCCGCCAATCACCCGCAAGCTCTTTGCGGGGCTATCCGGTGCGGCACTTGCGGCATGATGATAACCGCCGAGCGTAAGATAAAACACCAGAAAAACGGCAATGTCCACGAATACACTTATTATCGTTGTACCCGCAAGAACAAAGCGATCCGGTGCTCCGAGCCGCCTATCCGCGAGGACGCGCTTAATCGGCAGTTATCGAACCTTATCAAAAAGTATGCTTTGCCGGACGATTGGGCGGCGGAGCTATTAAAAATGTCCGAGCGGGACGAACAGGAAGCCGCCCAATCAACGACCGCCCTCGTCCGAGAGGCGCGGGACGAGATACAGGCCATTTCTCAAAAACTCCAACGCCTTCTTGACGCATATCTTGACCAAGATATTGAGCGGGAAAGCTACCGCTTCGAGAAGGCAAACCTTCTCTCCCGCAAGAAGTCGTTGGAGGAGAAAATCGGCAATTTGGAGCAAGGGGCGATTGCTTGGGTTGAACCCCTGCGCGATTGGATAAAAGACGCTCAAACGCTGAACGAAATGACGGAAACGACCCCCTTACCCCTCAAAAAATCGTTCGCTCAAAAAATTTTCGGATTGAACCTGACACTCCACGCGCGCGAAGCGCGCGGTTTTGCGGAAAAACAATGGGCTTCCATTGTGGAAGCCCATTGTTCGGTGAATAAAAAACCTTTAAGTTGTGTTATGGAGCGGGCGAAGGGAATCGAACCCTCGTCTATAGCTTGGGAAGCTATCGTACTGCCACTGTACTACGCCCGCAAGATAGCCCACTAAGTCCTTCTTTGGTGCGGGGCTTGGGAAGGTCTCGCCTGCATACCGGCAGGCAGGTTCTGCCACTGAACCATACCCGCGTTTTTTGTTACATGCTACATGTTACATGTCACTTGTCGCTAACGAGCGGCACAAAACTGAAACCGAAATACTCTTTCTCTTTCCAGCCGGAGGCTGGTCCGCCTTTGGCGGAAACACCTTTCCCTGAAATTTTATCCAAAACGACGATGCTTTGTCCAACGGGAGCGACGATGCGGCCGCCGATCTTGAGCTGATTCTTCCATTCTTTGGGTATCAGCTCAAGCACGGATGAACGCGGATAAGACGCGGATTGAAGCTGATTCTCAATGGCGGCGCTTGCGAGAATCTTGTCAAATCCTCCGACCGGCAAAAATTCTTTTGGCGCGCCGCGATAGCCGTCGCCGCAATGAAATTTAACAATCCCCTTCTCTACAAAATTGTATTTGCGCACGTTCACCTCGCCGAATTTGCACAGTTCCTGGATGCGTTCTATGGCTATCACGCATCCCGCGGATGTACGCTGAACTGACGCGGAACTACGCGGAATTTTTTTCGCATTAAGCCGCGCAGCATTGCTAGGAATTTTTTCTGCGTTATTCTGCGTACTGTCCGCGTTTATCCGCGCGGCTCTGCTCACACAGTATGCGAGCAGAGCCGACGTCCAGCCGGAGCCCGCACCGACATCCAGAATTTTTTCTCCCGCGTGCGGCTCGAAAAGCTCCAGCATGAACGCCACGGTAAGTGGCTGGGAAATCGTCTGCCCATGACCGATGGACAAAGGATAATTTCCGTAAGTCTCTCCCATCGTCTCCGGCAAAATGAAATCCTTGCGGTCAATTTTTTCAAACGCCTCTATCAAGCGGGGTGTTTTTAGGTATCTGTCTTTTATCAAGGACTGTACTAAAAATTCTTTATCTGTCATCGTATGTAAAAATTTTATACGCCGATTGCAAAAGAGTAAACCCCCACACCTAAGCATGGGTGTGGGGGTGAACCCCCCGCGCCATAACGAGGATAAAAAAATGGGCCGAGGGGTTTTACCTCCGGCCCGCCGCAGTTGGACAGCGGCTATCGGCGAATGCCGACGCCCTGCGAAAACTGCTTCAGCCAAATTCGCATGAACTCAATGGCTTTTTCAAATTGCGTAAAGGTCAAACTATGGTCGCCCAGCATATCCAGGATCTGCCGGTCGGGGCAAACCGAGATCACGAGGCGCGCCGGTCTCATTGCCTTTGCCGCGGCGACGCCGGTAAAGAAATTCGCGTAGTCGTGGAGTTCGCCGTCAGATTCGGCGTAAGCAATAACAAGATCTGCCTCCCAAGAAAGGAAATCCCGAAGGGCGCGCCTTTCATAAACATTGAAGGGCTTGCCTTCAACTGATTGATTTTTCGGGAACGAATCATGGTGCAAGATGTGAAGCACTTTTCCGTTACGTACAACTTCATCGTCCACACAGGCAAACCAGTCCGAGTCACCGTAAGCAAGGGAGATATCCCCGATGAGATTTACGAACACCGGCTCGTGGTAATCGGGAATGGAAAATTGCAGCGCCGCTCTCTCAAGGAACGCCAGTCCCTCTTCAAAGGTCCGATATCCCATGAAAGGAAATTCTCCGGAGCCCGTGATGGGCATGTACGGATTGCCGGCGAGCATGAAAAATCTCCGATACCTTGAGCGGTTATGGACAAATGCTTTTTCAAACACGCCTTTCAGATTTATATCAATCTCACGAATCTCACCCCTCGAATCATTCAGCGCGTCCTCAAGAACGACTACGCGCAGACCGTGCGGATTCTTGCCTTTGTGAAGGTAGGTCTCACCTATGGCTCCTTCTCCGCCCGGGTTGTCTCTTTCAAGATAGCCGAAAATGATATCGGCCTCCGCCGCCATCCATAAATCCAAGCTCCCCCAGCCGTCGTGCGGAAGAGATTCGTCTGTGCTCTCCGGCCGGTTTCGGCGCGGGTCAAAATAACGAATCATCCTCGAGGGCGGTACGGCGTTCATAATCTCATCGTGCCAGTATATGACCCTGTCTCCATCTTTCTTCGGGTGCATCCCGCCGGAAAGATACACTGAAATCGGTACGCGCATTAAGTCCTCCTTTTTTGTCTCAAAGCTACTAACAGAGTATCAATAAAACAACGGGCAATGCAATAAAAGTTATCCACAGTGACTTCTGCACGTTACGCGATCACGCCGCTATAAAAACAAAGGCCTCGCACCTAAGTGGGGTGTAAAAAAAACTCCCCGACTTTTACATCGGGGACAAATTGGCCAACTTTTGACCTACCTACAATCTTACTATTCTGTCCACTCGTTTCCTGAATATCGCGTACCGGCCCGCTTCGTTATCGGGCAACGACAAAACTTCTTCCCTCGTCACGATTTTCCTGCCGCGAAATTTTGTTCCCTCGCCGAATTGCGAGGACGAGAAGTCAACATCCTCCCCGCTTAAACAATTGAAATAATGGGGAGCAACGATGCCGCCAGGCAAAACCGCTTCAACGAAAACGATCTCTCCCCCAAAGGCCTCGTTGGCATAGAGCGCAAACATCACACAGTGTCCCCATGCGGGTCTTTCCAGCGACCAATCCTTGGCGCATCCGGGCCAGCAAGTGTCTTTTCCGGAAGCGTTTTTTGATACTCTTTCCAGTTTTTTGTACATAAGCTTCCTGTAAACCTCAAACGCTTTCCGCGCGCCGTTTATGGCTTCGTGGACTTCCGGCTCCGGCTCAAGACCTAGACGCGTGAGGAGCCGGCCGTTCCGGATGCTGAATTCGGCGGGGTCGTAAACTTCTCCCGGTCGAAGAAGTTCCTGCACGGCCATGGAACGCGTGTCAAAGCGGGTGTAATGCAAGTGCTTGCTGTATTCGCTTTCGGAAATATCGCACCAGGCGAAGGCGACAGTGAGAAAACTCCAGTCAAAGAACCAGTTCTGCCCGCCCGGGACCGCAACTGTCCCGTATTTTGAAGCGAAGGGAAGAAGTTCGTCCAATGCGTGTCTGAGCGGCACCGCTTCATCCCACTCGCCGCGCGCAGCGCGTTCCGGATAATGATTAACGAGGTTGGGCAAGCACCGTTCGGGATGTTCGGGGCGCACTTTTGTCTTTAAAAAACCCAGAACTTTAAGATTTTTTTGTTCAACGAGAAGCGCGGCAATGTCTATAATCTCGTGCCAAGGGACAAGATAACCATTAACTTTTTTAAGCGGGTCATGGCCGGTCGTTTCCAGGTCCAGGAAGAGAAGCGAGTTGTTCATCGTTATTGTCCTTTTCAACGTTTCAAATTCTCCCTATAGTTTAAGGCCTAAAAAGAAAAAGTCAACGAAAAAGGAGCGGTGATAGCCGCTCCATGCGAACAATCAGGATTTCGGTTTCCAGATCGGGCAACGAGTAATCGTAAGCGCAACGTTGTCGTTGACACAAATCTGGTACAGTGCCTGAGCGACGCGACAATGGTCGGGACTTCCGGGCTTCATATTACCGCAGTTCAAACAAAGACATTCTTCGCGCCGCACCGACTCCGTCGTGGGGTTGACCCATACCAACTTTCCATAATGTTCTTCTTGTACTGGTTGCACTCTCATTCAGAACCTCCTTCAGTTTTTAACAATTCCAAAATTTATATTAACAGGTGAGACGAGAAAGTCAAGGAAAAAGAAAAAGGCCTGGGGAAAAATCACCAGGCCGGATTTCAAAAGATCAGACAGGATTCGGCAGGAATTCCGCCCAATCAAAGTCAAATGGTTTCTTCCAATAATCACGGAGGAAGTCGAACGGCAACGTTCGGATAAGTATGGGCCCGCCATCGGGACCGGACACGGGAAGTCCGACAAAAGAAACACCTGTGTTGTTCGGCGGGAAACCAAGCTCGCCGTACACCTCCGTCGGCACGCCGGGCATTGCCATGACATAGACAGTATGTCCGGTGAGAACCGCGCCGTCGAAGTGCTTGTCGCCGTAGACCTTGAGCGTCATGCGCCTGTCAAAGATGCGGGAGTAGTTCCCGCGCCTTTCGTCGTTGCGAACGGCAGCAAGAAGCGTGTTACCCCAGCTTGAGAGCTTGGTGGGCTTGTTCCGCACTTCAAGGCCCCACTCATATCCGCCGGGGGCTTTAACAGTTCCCCAGCCGACCGTGATGTTGCCGTAAACCGGCGCCTTCACGAGCTCGTCGAGCAATTCCTCCTTGCCATTCCACTGAGGCCTTGCCCGAAGCATGAGCCGCAGATTCTTGGCGTAGATCGGGCCTTCCAAGATCGCCCACTCCACGGTATTGAGGAAATGATTTCCCGTGGAAAAATTCACCGCGCCAATATCTCTCGTGTCGGGAGTGCCCGCGGGAAAATGGTCGTTGTCGTTGAACGCACTTACGCCGCGCAGGACTATTCCCGCGTCCACCGTACGCGTCAAGAGCGCATCAAAGAAATCAATATTCGGCTCAAGTAGGCGCTCGATAGCTTGGTCAACCTGATCCTGCGTCCAGTGCTCGCCTCGCACCTGAAACTGATAAAGGTTGAAGCGCCGCATTTCGCGCAGAACTTCGAGCCGCTTCGCCGCGTCACCGCGCTCCGCCTCTTTCAATGCCGCGAGCCATCTTCCTTCGATCTTGTGGAAGGGAATCTTGTGCTGATGAGGCTGTTTTTGAGTTTCAAAGTGGTTGCCCTGCGTAGGGTCGTCCGCTATCGCGAAAATATGCAGGGGCATTTTCCCTTTCTCAAAAAGCTTTGCGCGCCGCATCATTTCGATGACGGCTTCACACATGCCGAGGTCTCGCCCGTTTTCGGGATGGACAAATTCTTTCCAGCCCCAGCCCCAGTGCGGGTCGGAGGGAAGCATTGCCCAAATATACTTATCGCTCGGTGCATCTTTCGTTTTAGAATAGATGCCATGTCCCACTTCGCTCTTGATGAGCGCGCCGACCGTGAAAGGCTCGGCGTGCACCACGCCGTCGATGCAGGCAAGATCTATCACGCCCGCCTGGAATTGGCCGGCCCAGATCGCCTTCTCCAGAGGATGAACTCTCTTTGTGGTCTCCAGAAGTTGCGATCGGAGGAACTTCTCGTCAATAAGAATGGGGGCGACATATACCCGCGCAGAGCCCCTTTTGCCGCGGACATCCACTTCGCGTGTCGTCCTGCGGAAATTTAGCGAGTGCGGATGGCAGCGGACAACCGTCCTCGGGATCTCACCGCGAAGAACGCGCGGTCCGTAGTGGTCGGAAAAATCCGCGAGCAATTCGTCGGTAACCCGAGTATGGGGCGGGATCTCAAAAAGCACCATCTCGTCGCCGATCTTCATGTAGGTAGAACCCTGTCCGATGACTTTCGAGTTGGGGATCGCCTCTTCGATCTTTTGAACAACAAATGTGCGGATGCGTCGCGCATAATCTTCCATGTCTTCGCGGCGATGGTTCGAAACCCTCGTTCGGGAAAGTTCTTCGGCAATCATGTTGCGATTTTCGGTAAGTTCCTCAATTTTCTTTTTGGCCGCGCCGGATTCCAACGCCTTTTTGAGCTCCTTGTTCGCAAGCGACAGTTCAACCGCAAGGTCTTTCTGCCGTAAGAGCGTCTTGTAACGGAGTTCCCAATAGGTCGCGGTCTTGATGAAGTCATCTTCTTTCGGTCCGAGAATAATGAACACGGAACCCTGAAATTCCGGCTTGCCGTCGGGGCGCATATCGTTCTTTCTCCATCCGGAGAGAATGTTCAGGAATTTTTCCGCAACCGTTTCGTAGATGAATCCTTCCTCATCACCAGCGAGAACCGCTTTGGCCCGCGGCTGGTAAGATTCCGACAGGATATCCACGTTCGTGTTGTAACCGGAGATCTGAGAACGGTAAATCTGCGGAGTGCCTCCGGCCTTTTTAAGGTCAAGGTCAATGAGGCTCACGAGAACCACGAAATCTTCTTTCCTGCGTTGAGCATTGGCCAATGCGCAACGGACGGGATTCTCTTCAATGATAGGCGTGTGCTTGATACCGATGTTCGCGCCGTTAATGACCCTTCCCGTCCAATGAGACTTCGTGACGCCCGATATATAGGGATGCTTGATGGAGTTTTTCTCGAACCGTACGATATCCCTCGGATCGATCTTGCTCACGTCGGTTACGCGCCCGATGCCGCGCATGAACTCAGCCGGGTGCTTCAGGTTGCTTATGCCACGGAGTTCTCTCACCTTCGCTGCCGCAAATCTTTGCGGAATATACGAGTAGTACTTCAGGAAGGTTTCTATCGGCATGCCGCGCCGCATCACTTTCTCAAACGCCTTAAGCGTCTCGCTGTCCCAGACAATTCCCGAAACCTTTTCGGTAAAATCTTCGCGGTTCTGGAGAAAATTCGGCTTGATGCTCGCCACGTCGGCTTCCTTGCGGAGTTTTTCGTGGAGTTTTGCTATGGCATTATCACCATCGAGCAAAGCGCCGTGAACTATCAGCTCACGCAGCTCGCCTTCGAGCGGTTCTTCCTGCGCATTGCCGCGCTCATAGCTGATACGCAAATTACTAGCCAGAGATTTAATGTATTCCTGAGTAGTTTCAACACCGTGTGCGTTTTTGACATGCTCTAGCACGCCACGCGCGCCGAAGCGTTCATAATACTTCTTAACGGCTTCGCGGATTATCTTTGCCTTAGCGCCTGGATCCTGGTACTTTATCCCAAGTTCACCGGCCGTGTGAGAGATCGTGCTTACTGACACACGAATACCAACTTTCCGGAGTCTCTCTGACCATTTTCGGCCCCTCTTTCGCGTACCATACCTTTACGATCTCGCGAATTTTCGCTGCCTGAGCCAATATCTTTTGACGTGTCATTCGACACCTCCTTCATATTCAGTTGTGATTATTCTGCCCTCATTATCACAGGTATGCCAACCACAAGCAATTGTTTTCTGTGCATAACTTGCTCAGCGTGACCAGAAAATTTTGGAAGGATTACGTCAAATTCACCCGCTTATGGGTGTTTCACTCCCTCCATGTATCCTTCGGCGGTTTGCGACACAAATCTTCCTTTTTCATGGAGCTCTTTAAGGTTTCTCGCTCCGATATAGGCCATCGCCGAGGCGAGGCCCTGCAGGAGGTCATCAACAAGCTCGTTCACCGTGCACGTAACCGGCACCGTCTCTGTAACACCCTCCGGCCGCCGGATTCTTTCCAGGTCCCCGCGCTTGTACCGATAGAGCTGAGCAAAGAATGAAGCGGAGCCGACATAATTTTTTACCGGCCGCCCTTCGTCATCCAAAAATTCCGGACTCGCCGATTCCTCTGTGCGCGCGAGCATTTGCCCCAACATTACGGCCGAGGCGCCGGCAACCAGAGCCTTAGCCAGATCGCCAGGATCTTTTATGCCACCATCGGCGATAATCGTTTTCCTATAGCGACGCGCTATGACCGCACATTCCGCAACGGCAGCAAGCTGCGGAATACCAACACCAACAGCGCGCGTCCGGCAGACAAATCCTGGTCCCTGCCCCACCTTCACGACGTCCGCGCCAATCTCAAAAAGAAACTTCGCGCCTTCCGCCGTTGAAACGTTGCCCACCGCGAGCGGCAGGTCCGAAAATTCTTTTTTGATTTTCTCCACGGCTTCCTTGGTGTTTACAGAATATGCTCTCGCCGTGTCAATGAGAAGCATGGATATTCCTTCCTTCAATTGCGCCTCAACTTCATAAAGATGCTGTTTGGTAAAAACCCTGCCGACTCCGATGCTACCGGCGCGGACGAATCTCCCGTTAAGATCGCGCGTCGCGCGCGGATGTCGGGACTTGTAAAAAAGTCCGTTCGCCGTTATCAAACCGGCCAGTTTCCCGTTCTTTTGGACGAGCGGCAGTTTTTCTATTTTGTTTTCGCGAAGGATCTCGGAGGCCTTGGTGAATTTTATTCCGAGCGGAGCCGTAATCACTTTTTTTGTCATAAGGTTGCGCACCAGCTTGCCGTTCTCTTTTTCGTAAAGCCAGTCGCGGGTGGAAAGAATACCGACAGGACGTTTATCCTTGTCAACGACGATCAAACTCCGCACGTTGAATTCTTTCATAAGCTCCTTGGCATCTTTCAGGCCGCTTGTAGGAGTTATGGTCAGTGGCTCGTCGATCAAGGCGGAATCCACGCGTCCAATCCTGCGTATCAAGTCCAGGCGTTCTTTTATCGGCAACGTCTGCGGCGGAAAGGCCAACCCTCCCTCGCGTTCAAGCGCGACCGCCAATTCCAATCCCATCACCGATTCCATGTTCGCGCTCACGATAGGCGCGGCGAGTTCAATAGCCGGCGTCAGCTTCGTTTTGAAATCAAAAATTTCCGCGCGTGAGCGGATATCCGAATAATCCTCCGGGAGAACAACGTCGTTGTACGTCGCGGCAAGGCCGAGCGGCAGGCCTTTTGACGCAAAAAATTCTTCAATTGCAAGTTTTTCTTCGCTCGTAAGCACGCCCCGTAGTAGAAACTCAATTTATTTTTTTAATCGCCTGCGCCGAGTCGAATTCCCGCCGCAGCCAATACCTCCTAATGAAAGCTCATCATTTGCTCCTTCTGCCACTTTGCGGCCAATTGAGTTTTCACTACGGGGCACGAAAGTAATTATAACAAACAAAGAGCGCTTGCGTAGCGCTTATTGTTGACCGGTGGAAGACATCGCCGCTGTTGAGCTTTGCGGAACGATGATTATCATCTTTTCGCCAGGCGCCTTGTAATTGAAGCGCGCGCGAAGTTCTTTTTCCAAATTCGCGGGGTTGGAGTAGTAATCCAGTTCGGCCTGAAGCTCCGCATTGTCCTGTTTCGCCGCGTTGACTTTATCCTCCAAGGAAAAATATTCCTTCATCGCCGTGTTCGCCTCGCCCCAGAACTTATAAACCTGGACGCCGAGCAGCACGATTACAATTGATAAAACTATGGAAGCGGTTAATTTCATCCCGTTAGAAGCAGATCGCGATTGGCGACCAGCACAACAATTTGTTTGATTTGCGATAATTGTCCATTCATTGATAAAAATTTCATAATCGCACCAAGCAATCGCGCCTGCCTGCCGGCAGGGCTTCTAACGGGATTCATTCCTATCACCTTTTATGGTAACTCATAAATTTATATTGCCAAGTCATTGACATAAAAAATGTTGTTTTATACAATACATCCAGCTCGCATAAGGAGATAAACATGGAAGAAACAGACGGACACGAGCGGGAAGAAAGAATGGTGTTTTGCGGGCAAGTTGGCCACGTCCAAGCAACAACCATCGTTATTGTTGAAGGCGGCGTGACCCCTTCCGCGCGTATTGTGCTCAAGCACGACGATACCTATCGGAACGATATGCCACCGAAATTTGAAAAGCTCCCGCCGCTCTTTAAGTTAGAGCCCTACGAGGCAACACTTCTCGCCGAGACTCTTATCGCGGCCGCCGAAGCGGCGAAGGCCGCCATCGGCAAACGTAAACGTGATCCAATCATACGGGGAGGATAATACGACGACAATGCCGAACGGAAATCCATCCACCAAAACAGAAAAACTCAGCAAATGTTGCAACGCGCCCATAGAACCAAACATTGGCGTTATTCCTGGAGACAATATCTGGCGCGACTATTGCACAAAATGCGACTGCGTCGTTGAACCAAGCCTGGGAATCTGTGCCGATGCCTGAACGCCCGATACCCAAGCCCAACTCTTCTGCGGGGACGAACTAGCACCTTGCCCCCGTTTTTTATTTCTTCAAAATCTCCCGGAACACCTCCGGCGACAGCTCCACCTTAGCCATACTCTGCAATTTCTCCTTACCGCGCCGCTGTTTCTTCCAAAGTTTCATCTTGCGCGTCCTATCGCCGCCGGTCTTGCCGAAATTGCCGAGCAATTTTTTCATCGCCGGGATCGTTTCACGGGCTATTATTCTCCCCTGCGCCCGTGCCTGGATCGCCTGCACGAACTGCTCCTTGGGCAAAAGATTTTTCAGTCGCTCAACCGTTGCGCGCCCTTCACGCTCCAGGTCTTTCTTGGGCACGATGCGCGTCAAAGCCGGCACGACATCGCCCACAATTAAAATCTCCAATTTCTCCACGTCCGCTTCTTCCTCGCCGGCTAATTCATAGTTGAAAGAGGCATAACCCGCGGAAACCGATTTCAACCTATCGTCAAAATCGCGGATAAGTTCGGCAAGTGGCATCCGGCCGACCAGAAGCAGGTTCTCGCCCATATTTTGGATTTCCGAGATTTCCAGATCAAAAACCATTTTCAGGTTCATGATCTGGTTCAGGTATGTCTGCGGCGTGAGTATTTCCACTTTAATCATCGGCTGCCAAACCTTCTCCGGCTTATCCGGAAACGCATGCGCCTCTTTAGCAATGAACTCGCGCGAGCCGTCCTTGATGTGATAGGCGATGGACGGAAAGCTCGTCAAAAAATCCAGATTGAATTCCCGTTGCAGCCGGCTCGCCGTAATCTCAAAATGCAACTGGCCGAGAAATCCCACTTTCAATCCTCTCCCCAGCGCTTCGTTCGCGTCGGGCTCAAAGCTCAAAGCGGCATCGGTTAGGCGCAAGCGCTCAAGCCCTTTTTTTAAATCCTCAAACTTAGTAGCGCCATCGGGATAAAACGAAATAAAAACCACCGGTGCCGGCTCACGGTAGCCGGGAAGCGGTTTCGCTGACGCATCCGGTTTTGTGACCGTATCGCCGATTTTGATGAGCGCCGGCTCTTTGAGACCAGTCGCAATATAGCCCATACCGCCGGCGGAAATTTTATCCTCCGGCTTCAATTCCGGCGCGAAACAGCCGGTTTCTTTTATCTTTACTTTCGTTCCCTGGGCGAGCAGTTTTATTTCCTCGCCGCTTCGGAATTCGCCGCTGAACACACGGATGAACGCGAGTATTCCCTTGTGGTCATCGTAAAGCGAATCGAAAATGAGTGCGCTCGCTTCGGCATGGAAAATTTCTTTCGGGGGCGGAACTCGCGAATTACCGCTTCCAAAAGTTCTTTCGCTCCTTCGCCGGTTTTTGCCGAAACCTTGAAAATTTCCCCTTCGTCGACGCCCAAGAGCTCGGCGGTCGCTTTTACGATTTTATTCAAATGCGGCAGCTGTAAATCAATCTTGTTCACCGCGCCGATGATTTTGAGCCCGGTCTTGCGCGCCGCGCGGAGATTGGATAAGGTCTGCGCCTGGATCCCTTTCGTGCCGTCAACCAAAAGTATCGCGCCCTCAACCGCCGCAAGCGCGCGGGAAACCTCATAAGAGAAATCGGAATGTCCCGGCGTATCTATCAAATTAAGAATGTATTCTGAATTTGAATTTTTAATTTTCAATTTTGCAATTTCCAAATTGTTTGAAAATTGAGAATTAGAAATTGAAAATTGCGGATGGTACGCCATCCGGACGGGCGCCATTTTGATGGTTATCCCCCGCTCGCGTTCAAGTTCCATCTTGTCCAAATACTGCGGCACCATATGCCGCGCGTCCACCGTGCCCGTGAGTTCCAAAAAACGGTCGGCAAGAGTGGACTTGCCGGAATCGATATGAGCGATAATAACAAAATTTCTGATGTTCTCTTCCATATTGTTGCAGTGTACAAAAAAAAGCGGCCGTTCACAAGGAACGGCCACCAGCGATCTTTCCGGCACACAATTGCCGCAGGAATGGACTACCCTTTATAGTTCCGGCGTAGCCGAGTGTTTCGCCCACCTTGGCATGAGATTGATAGTAGGGAGCGACGCCTCCTCCGATTTCAACCATGGTTTCATGAGCCCACTTGGCGAGCTCATCGGCTGGCCTTTCGCATATTTTCACCATCACTATCTCCCGGCCCCCTTCCGACAAAACCAGGCATCCGGGATTCATGTCCAAGCGGGCGCGGAATATCCGCTCGGCTCCGCCCATAGAAACCCTCACATCGCCCTCCAAGCAAAGGTCTTTCTGTAATACAAGTTCTGCCCTAAGCTCTCCTCTTTCCTCAAAATCATTGCCATTTGGTTTCACAACAACATCCTCCTGCCCAAATTCTGAAACAATCTATATGCCAGTGCCAATTAAACAATGCTCTATATCTTCTCCAGCGTCAAGTTCAAAATCAGCCGACCGGGCATATTCTCCGTCGCTGATGTTGAGGAACCGTTCAGCCACGGCAGGGTTGTCGTACTATCGTATTCAAAAACCGGCAAATTATTTTCCTCAAATCTGAAACCGACCGGCGCACTGATCATGAAACTATAATTTCTCGCGGTGCCGGCCTGTTTATCAAAAACAAATTGGTACTTCATGCCGTCCGCGGGCGGCAGATATAACCTCGTTTTGTAATCAAAAACAATCTGTGATTTTTGGCCGACTGCGAGCTTTGACCATGTCGCGAAAACGTTTTTCCCGGATTCGGGATGCTCGGAAACCGCCGGATAGTTGAAAACCTTTTCCGTTGACGATTCAATCGCCGCGACGTAATCGTCCGCGACATAGCCGTTCTTCGCATAATTTATCGGCGGCGTTATTTTCTTGTCCAGGGTACCACTCGCGTTAACAAGCTCGCTTGTCGGCGGCAAGAAAAGCTGGATGTAATCCAGGTTGGGCATTTTGTACCACCAATATATTCCCTTCGCGCCATCGTGTTCGCGCGAAATGATCAAATGATCGGAAACCGTGCCGTCGTCGTTTATCTGGCTTTGCAATTCAACGTCCTGCTTAACGAAAATATCCGACTTGCCGCCGCCGAGGTTCGCGTCCACAAGCGCCAGATAGTCGCCCTCAAAGTCGGACGGAAGTTCATACGTCTTACCAGAAAATCCGTAGTAATCCAAAAATTTTTCCAACTCTGCATCCTTGAAATACAGCATTATATCCTTGCTCTGGAGCCAATTGTAGACGAGGCCGAAAAATTCCTGCTTTTGCGAAGCGTCAAGCGCCTGAAGCTTTTCCAAAATTCCCGCGGCAAGTTCTTTGAGCGCTTTTTTCGGATAAGTGGCGCGGCTTGTCTGCCCCTCTTCAACCATTTTTTGCAATTCCAAAAGAAAATTATCCTCATTCAAGGCGACGCGCGTGCTTGAAACCACGATCGGGCCAGTGATCCGGAGAATGTCGCTTATGACGTCGGGCGAAACGGCAATCGCTCCGTCAAACGTCGTGGACGAAGCCGCGTGCATCCCTGAAGCCTCCATAAACTTAATCACCTGCGCAGCCGATTTTGAAAAATCAAAAAACCAGTTGGCGTCCGCCGCTTTCCAGCCCGTAACTTCCGCCTGCAATGGCTTTGGCGGAATTATTTTCTCGCCAAAATCTTTCATGGCGTCATTTATATCGTGAACATCCACGCTCGCAATGTTCGCCTTATCCAAAGTCACGTCCGCGTAACTTCCGAAAAATCCTCCCGCCGGCCTTATCTCGGACGGATTTTGGAACATCACCAAAAGATGCCGCGGAGAATCGGACTTCAGCCAACCGAGAAGCGAATCAAGGAAAGACTCATACCGCGCCAGATCCAATTTCAGCGGTATGTAAAAATCAAAAGTTGAAGAAGCGAGGGACTTTAGTTTCGCGGCGTCGGAAGAAAGCTCATCGCTCTGTTCGGAGATCCCTTTTAGCGAATCGTCAACCGTTTCCAGGTGCGAAATAATTTCGTCGCCCTTCCGATTCAAGAGAAGGTCGGGAAGGTTGCTCTCAAAAAATCCGACTTCTTCAGCGAGCGTAGTCCCTTCCTTAGTGACGCCGCCCAAGCCGGAAATCAAATCGCCGGCTCCGCCGAAGAATGACCCCATCTCTCCCCAAATGCTTCCGTTCGCCTCTAAACCGCTCCCCGCCGCTCCAAAATTATTTTCGGCGGCGCCGTAATTAAAGTTCTTGAGGTCACTAACTCCCTCTTCCAGTTTATTTAAATTATTAGCCGCCAAACTCGCCGCCTGTCTGGAACTATCATATAAATGCACCGCGAGCGACACGGCGAAAATCAAAATCAAAGCAACCACTCCCCAAATGATCCCCTTCGGCAGGGAATTTTTCCGCGGCAAATTTTCTTCGGGCATTTTGCGTAAGCTTCTCTTTTAAAACAATTCTACCTCAACCCGTGAAAACTTAAAAATTTGTCTGAAAAACAGATAAAAAAGCTGCCGGGTTCACCGAGCAGCCACTATTTTTATCCGATAGACGAAATGGGCGGAATTATTTCAAAAGTGAGTGATTACTAGCGAAATTGCGGGGATGGGAAAGCGTGGCGCTATAAAAACCTTATCCAGCCATTCAAAGCCATAAAAAATCGCGACCACAACCCCAGCCAATAAACAGGCGCGCAGCAGGCATTTAGCCAACTCTTTCGCGTTCTCTCTGTTCACTCGCATCTGCTTCCTCCTTCAAAAATTGACCTCTAAACTTTATACAGCAAAACGCGGAAAGGCGCAAGTTCTGAACGCTGGAGTTTTTATCGGAACATATTTTGATATAATGATTTCAATGGAAAGCGTCCTCAAAAAAATTTCGTCTTATTCGGCTATCTGGGTTCTCATTTTAATCTGCCTTGTGTCTTTCTCGCTCATGCTCTGGGGCGCACGTACCGACTCCGCCATCATGGACGAACTCGCGCACATTCCCGCCGGCTACGGCTATGTACATAATTTTTCCTACGACCTGAATCCCGAACACCCGCCGCTCGTAAAGGCATTGGCGATGCTGCCGGTTCTTTTTCTTAATCCAACCTATCCAACGCAGGACACCGCCTGGACAACCGACGTAAACGGCCAGTGGGCAATGGGAACGAAATTCCTCTACGAATCCGGCAATGACGCAAATCAAATCCTGCGATTGGCGCGCGTGGGTCCCACGTTGCTCACAATCCTGCTAATCGTTCTTATATACATCTGGTCGCGGGAACTTCTCGGTAATTGGTGGGGACTTTTGCCCGCGTTCCTCTTCGGATTATCGCCGACAGTCCTTGCTCACGGACACTACGTGACAACCGATATCGGAGCGGCATTCGGCGCCGTCTTTGCGACTTATTATTTCCTGAAATTACTTCAGGGACCGTCGCGCAAACGGCTCATCTACGCAGGATTGGCGTTCGGCATTGCCACCATCACCAAATTTTCAACAGCGCTCCTCGTCCCCTATTTCATAATCCTGTTACTTGTGTATTATATCGCGGGAGTTTTACGGGACTGGAACCAAACCGATGCGGGCCGGAGATTTCGGCGATTCGCCAGACGCGCCTGGAATTACCTTAAAACAATCGTGGCAATTTTCGTCATTGGTTATGTTTTGATCGTCTATCCGGTGTACTTTCTCTTCACCGTCAACTACCCGCCCCAAAAACAAACGGCCGATACCGAATTTATCCTGACGTCTTTCGCAAGCGGCCCCACGCCAACCGGCCAAATTTGCAAACCGGCGCGCTGTCTGGCGGATCTGGATATTTGGCTCACGAAAAATCCGGTAACGCGCCCGCTCGCTGAATACATGCTCGGTGTTTTGATGACCTTGCAACGCTCAGCCGGCGGTAACACGAGCTATTTTCTCGGCCAGGTCTCGGCCGCCGGCTCGCCGCTCTACTTTCCGCTAATTTATTTATTGAAAGAACCTCTGCCTACGATACTTATGGTTCTCGTCGCGTTCGCCGTGAGCCTGTGGGGAATAGCCAAAAAGATCAAAAATCAATTATCCCCAAAGCGGAACAAATTCGCCGCGGGGCTGGCAAAAATCAAAAACAATTTTCTTGATTATTTAGGCGTGAACTTTCCGGAATTTTCAATGATCGTTTTTATAGTCATTTACTGGGGCTGGAGTATACAAAGTCCCCTGAATATCGGCTTCCGTCATTTACTGCCCACACTTCCGTTAATATACATACTAACCGCCGGCGTCTGGAAACGATGGGTAACGGGAATACGGCCGGCCGCAGGCCTATTTGGATTTGCTTTCGTGTGGTCCACGTTCAAATCGCTTTTTACAAACCTGCTCAAATATTTTCTTCTCGTATTACTTCTCCTGTGGTTCGCCGCGGAAACTGCCTTCGCCGCACCTTATTTCCTTTCATACTTCAACGAGATCGGCGGCGGTATCTGGGGCGGCTACCGTTACGTTACGGACTCAAACTATGACTGGGGACAGGATCTCCTGCGGTTGCAGAATTTCGTTTCGGCGCATTCGGAGATAGACAAAATCGCTGTTGATTATTTCGGCGGCGGAAATCCTAAATATTATCTCGGCGATAAAGAAACAGATTGGCAATCTTCAAAAGGTAATCCCGCCGACACGGGCATTCACTGGCTCGCAGTGTCCATAAACAACCTACAGGGCGCAATCCAGCCGCTCGCGGCTGGACAGCAGAGAAATCCGCAGGATGAGTACGGCTGGCTCACGGCCCTGCGGCCGCCCGCCTCCACGGCGGGCAAGCCCGCGCCGGGACTCGGCAACGTACCCGAACCGGATTTCAGAGTCGGCACGTCAATATTCATCTATAAGTTGTAGTGATTTGAATTCACAACAGCCAACCGCCAACACCTTTTATCCTAAGATTAAAACGGATCAATATTATAAAGGCCGACAAAAAGTTTAACTATAACCAGCGTGGCACAAATAACTTTAATAATAATTGCAGCACTTGTGTTTTTGATTGTAGGCTTGGCTGTGGGCTATTTACTGGAGAAAGAGAAGGCTGAAGGTGAATTTCCGCAGAAGAAAGAAGAGGCACTAAAGGGATCGAGGGCGGTTACCAAGGGAAAGGTCTCTGAAAATTTTGCCCTGCTGATTCCAGATTTTCAGAAACAGTTTCCGGATTTGAACCTTTCTGAGGCCAGATTTATGGGCGGGCCGATTGACTATTTATTTTTTGAAGGAATGGATGAAAAGAAAATCACCAAAGTTGTTTTTCTTGAGGTCAAATCTGGAAAACACCCCCGCCTAAACGAAAATGAAAGTAGTTTGAAAGACGCCATAGATGACGCTGAAAAGAAGGGTGCGAGCGTGATTTGGCGAGAATATAAAATTCCAGAAGATACAACAGAAAACCCAGAGAACTGATACCGCCCGAGGGGACGAACCAATCAGGACAATCAAGATCAATCGGCTGATTCGCTACTTATAACACGACTGCGTCTTCCCAGCGCGGAGGCTTTCGTTTTGAGAAAACCGTAGCCGCTTTCCCCTACTACATTCTACCTACTACTTTCTACATTCTATTTATAATACGCCCTGTTCTCCACGCGGAAATCAATGTAATCCAGATTATTGAATCCCGGTTTTGACATCAGATCTCTGATAACGGCGAGATCGTTCGCGGCCGAAAAACGCAGGCTGAAATAAAGTTCCGGGCCGTCATACGTCAGAACCGTAACCTCCTCGTTGGTAAGGTTATTCAGGCGAATTTCCTCAATGTTCAAACCGCTTGATTTCAGCGTCTCAAAAACCGAGAACGCGTTAGAGATGAATTCCTGCGGCAGAATTGACGAACCCAATCCGATATTCTTCTGCGAATAATCGTCAACCGTCGTTATCAAACTTCCTTCGGCCGCAAGCGCGCGCTTGAAAAGAACGCCGTCCTCGTCAAACCACCAACACGACGCGGACAGCTGCGGACCCGCCTGCGCCGACGCTTCGGCGGGCAGGCTTGACGCTGACAGTTGCTGACCCTCTGTCGTTGTCTGCGTTTCATCCGCCACTGTCCGCGTCTCTTCCGCGTCTGTCTGCGTTCCGTCGGCGTCTGTCTGCGGTTCCCGAAGGCACCAGATGCCATACGGCTTGCGTTCCTCAACATTCACGGAGACGGTCGCGGAGCGATAGCCCTTCTCGATCGTGAGGCTTTTTATTTCCGGAATGAACGCCAAATCCGCCGCTGAAAGTTCTTTCGGCCACGCGAGGATATTGTCGAATCCGAGAAGCGCTTTCCATAAATCATGGCCGCGGAGCACGCTGGACTGGAGGAGCGCCACAATGGTGCTGGAAGATACCGCGCTATTTCCTTCCACGGAGACGGTTTTAACGCGCAGCCACGGCGAACGAAGCACAAACCACGCGGCGCCGACGAGAAGAATGTAGACGACGAGGCAGGCGAGGAGAATGAAAAAGTACCGCCGCCGCTTCTTGCGCTTTTTCTGCTTCTCGGGAAGATATGAATCAAACTCCATATTCCTATATAAACATATATAATGATAATAACAACTCTATGAGGGCGCTATTCCGTAAAATCAGGGACTCAAGGTTCCGCCACGAAACCCTAATCACGATATTCATCCATCGCGAGCGGATTTTGCATAATCTCCTGCAATTCCAGAAGATGAACCCGGATGTCAATGTCGCCCCGGTGCTCAAAAGCAACGCCTACGGCCACGGCCTTGTCCATGTTGCGCACATACTAATGGGCCAATCGCTTCCCTTCCTCTGCGTGGACTCATATGTTGAGGCGCTCATCCTCCGCAACGAGGGCATCCACACGCCGCTCGTCATTCTCGGCTACACGCCGCTTGAAAATATTGAGCGGAGCAGATTGAAAAACGTGTCGTTCAGCATAACGAGCATGGAAGAACTGCGGCGGCTGGACTCCAGATGCCGCCTGCCCGCGCAGGCAGGCAAGAACGTCGCCATTCATCTCAAAATTGACACCGGCATGCACCGGCAGGGCATTTTTCCCGAAGAGCTCACAGAAGCGCTCGGCATCATGGCGCAAAGCAAAAAAATTGTTTTGGACGGCGCCTATTCTCACCTCGCGGATGCCGATACCCCAAAATCCGCGCTCACAAAAAAACAAATCGGGCGGTGGAACGCCGCCGCGCACGAAATCAGAGAAAAAATTCCAAGCGTGCGCTACTTCCACCTGGCGAACACCGCCGGCAGCCGCTATTCAAAAGAAATTGACGCGAACGTAATGCGCCTTGGCATCGGCTTATATGGGATAGACCCCCACACCAAACGAGGATATGCGCCTTCGACGCAGAATTCAGTAAATCCTCGTTCTGGTGTGGGGGTAAATCTCCTGCCCGCCCTAGAAATGAAAACTCGCATAACCTCCGTGCGGAAAATCGCGGCTGGCGAAAGCGTTGGCTACAACGCGACATTTACCGCCAAACGCGAAATGATAATCGCCACGATTCCCGTCGGCTACGCCGAAGGCCTTGACCGCCGGCTCTCAAACCCCCGCACCAGAACGGCGAGTTTATCTACACAGGACACGCGCTCGCCGTTTGGTGTGGGGGTCAAGAACATAATTTGTCCCGTTGTCGGCCGCGTCAATATGAACATAACTTCCATTGACATCTCACGAGTTCCCGATCCAAAAATTGACGACGAGGTCCTGGTCGTGAGCGCCGACCGCGGTGCGCCGAACTCAATAGAAAATATGGCGAAGCTCTGCGGGACGATTCCCTACGAATTTCTTATCCGCCTCCCCGCGCAGATACGGAGGGTCGTTTGTCCATAGAAAATTGTTAGCGCGCTAATCCACAAATAATTTCTTTTTCAGTTTATGCGTATTGCCGTGACCAAGTAGCCCAAGGTACGACGCCCTCGTTTCTTCCGAAGGACCCCTGCTTAATCTTTTTATCATTCGCCGTTTCGTCGCGCTACGTAGTACGCGATGGTCTGGAAAATGAACCCAGCCGAGGAAATCGACGCCGGAAGCCAAGGTTTTTATAAAAACTTTCTGCGGATGCAGGCGCAAACGCAAGCGGTTCTCAAGAAAATTCCGAATTTTCGTGATTTGCGATTCCAGCCAGGTACGGTCGGAGGAAAGAAAAACGAAGTCGTCGGCATAGCGGATGTAATATTCTGCTTTTAATTTGTGTTTTGCAAACTGGTCAAACTCATTCATATAGACATTCACGAAAAGTTGCGAAGTCAGATTGCCGAGCGGCAGGCCTATGCCGGGCCTGCCGGAAGAAAAACTGCCTATAATTTCCCGGAGCAACCAAAGAACATCGCCATCCGGTATGTAGGAAGAAAGAATCTCGAGCAAAATTGTGTGGTCGATGTTCGCGAAAAACTTCTTGATATCGCATTTCAGGACCCAACAGGTTCTGGTATTGTCTGGCGCCGGACTTGCGTGCGAACGAACGGAAGCGGTCAAGTGCGGCGTGCGTGCCCTTGCCAACGCGGCAAGAAAACGAATCGGCTATAAACGTCCGGTCAAAAAATGGGCGGAGGAGGCCGCAGATGGCATGGTGCAGAAAACGGTCGCGCACGCTCGCCTTATGGATATTCCTCGGCTTCGGGTCGCAGATATTGAACGCTTGATATCCGCCGTGGCGGTAGGTATGATTTATCAAATCGGCGCGGAGGGCGAAAAGATTGTCCATTAGACAGAACTGTAATTCCCGGACATCACGCTTGCCGCGCTTTCCTTTCAAAAACTCCGGCCAAGTTTCCAAAAAATTTTCCATTCCGGCGATTTTTTCCAAGCCGCCGCCAAATTGAGCTTTCATGGACAAAAATTCACACGTAACCCCCCGACGGAGTAGCTTACCCATCATTCAACATCTTATCGCTACGTACAAACTTTGGCACGAATTTTTGCCGCACGTACCGAAAGACGCCCGCTACACGTTGGGAAGCAAAATTGACGTCTCGCTCATAGAAACGATTGAGGCCGTTTTTTCGGCGAGCTATCTCGGCGGCGAGAAAAAATTACCGTATCTGCAAAGAGCCGCAGCCAAACTGGACCTTGTCAAATTCTTTCTGCAAACTCTCTGGGAAATCGGGGCGCTGGACAATAAAAAGTACATAGTGCTTTCCGAAAAATTTGACGGGGTCGGAAAAATGCTCGGCGGCTGGTTGCGGCAATCTCAAAAACAAACTCCGGCTTGATGCCGGAGAAATAAAGTGATTTGCAGAAGGCGAGGAACCACCAGTTGTCGTTCCACCTGTTGCCCCAGTAGTTGAGGTTCAGCTTGCGGTTCGAGGCATTGCCGTTCAGGTACGCCACGTTGCGATTGTCGTTCGGGATCCTGCCAGGAAATATGCGGAATATCATCCGTACCACCGCCCGTTGAATAATCTCCGGGTTGAATCGTATTCGGGATCTCCTCCGGTTGTGATCGGAGTAATCCGCCAACATCCCGCACCAAGTAGCTTTATTTTTTGAAATTCACGGCCGCGCTGGAGACAAGCGTGCCCGTCTCCATTCCGGGCGCGTAAATTCCGGAATTCGGCCGTTCGAAGCCGTAGCCGCGGACAGTGTCGCCTACTATCCAAATTAATTCTACTACCTATTCAAAAACAAATCCCCCACGCAAACATATGCTGGCGCATATACTCACGTGGGGGGTAAAACAAAACTCAAGTGCCCAAGGGACAAAAAGTTCAAATGTCCCAAGTGCAAAGTACTGCTACTTGCAGAAGGCGAGGAACCACCAGTCGTCGTGCCACCTGCCGCCCCAGTAGTTGAGGTCCAGCTCGCGGCTCGAGGCACGGCCGTACAGGTACGCCACGCCGCGATCGTCGTTCGGGTCCTGCCAGGAATCGCCGAGGGCGGCTAACGGAAAATGGGCAGCCAGTTCGGCCGAATCGGGATTGGATTTAGAGAGATCCGCAAGTTCTTTCGGAATACCCGGTCGCAGACCCATCTTGTCCAGGCGAACGGCGGCGTCGTCGGACTCAACATACTCGCCGAAATTCACGAGAACCGCTTCGGCTTCAACCCGGCCCTTGCCGACAACTTTCTTGAAATTCTTGTCGGTCAGATTGGAGTTGACGTAGTTGAATCCGCTCGCCGTCTTGGCTTCGAGCGGCTCGTCATTGTTAATAATGACATGGAACACCGCGCGCTTCACGCGACCGACAATTTCCGCGACAAGGTCAACGATTTTGCCGAAGAGCGGACTCCCATCCTTCAACGCGTCGTAAAACTGTTCGTCGGATAAGCCGCGCTCCTGGCGCGCCCTATCCAAAGCGACCCAGAAACTCGCCGCAAATCCTGCTCCGCTTACCACCGTAGATGGTTTTGACATGGCACTTCTCCTTTGGCGGCACACCCCTCGTTCCGGCAAATCGTGCTGTCGGAATCCCAGATGAACCGCATGGTTACAGCTTTCAGCGCATATTGCCCCTCACGCGCTAAAAGCTGTAACCATTGCACAAGTAGTCATATTTTCAAGGTACGCCTTAATTATACACCCAAACACTTATTGTGTCAAGAGCGCGTTTTGGGAACGACAGCAAGCCGCGCGTAATCCCAACCCCCGCCAAGCACAGCCACCAATTCACACCCCAACCCTCCTCAATTTCGCTTTCCTCCCGAACCCCGGTAGTAGAGCAAAGCTCACCACCGGGCTACGCACTTTTATAAATTGACCTTCTTCAGTACCGCATTGCTACCGAACCAGCGGCGCGTAATTTCTACATACGCCGGCGTGATGTCCGTAACGAGCAATTCCTTTCTGCCTTTTTTGCTCAAGCGCGAGTCAATTTCCGGATGGCGCTTTAGATAATCTTTCAATTTGCGCGGGATTAGCTCGTCCTGCGAAACAACCGGTACGCCGGAAATCCTTTTTATCATGGATTTCAACGCCGGATAATGAGTACAGCCCAAAATTATTTTTTCAACTTTTTTCCGCTTTAGGGGTGCGAGATACACGCGCACGAACGGCTCCGCCCGGCGCAATTCGTCATTCTCAATTAAGGGGACGAGCATCGGCGCCGCGTTCTCGTAAACCTTCACGCGCGGATTGAGTTTCTTCGCCTCGCGCACATAGGTGCCGGAATTGACAGTCCCCTGCGTGGCAAGCACACCGATTCGTTTTGTTTTTGGGTCTTTCAATGCTTCTTCCGCCGTCGGAATAATCACGCCGAGAACCCTGCGCTTCGGATAATGGCGCGGAAGATACTGCCGCTGAATTTTTCGGAGCGCTTCCGCGGACGCCGTATTGCAAGCAACAACAATAAGCCCGCAATCTTTTCTGAATAGATATTCCACCGCCTCTTCCAAAAATTGATAAACCGTTCGCGGAGAGCGATTTCCATACGGCACGCGCGCGGTGTCGCCGAGATAAACGTAATCGTAGCGTGGAAGCTCGCGGGCCAGTGCCCGCATAACGAACAACCCGCCAAGCCCCGAATCAAATACGCCGATTTTCATCATAGCGCGGAATTACGCGGACCAAACGCGGAAATTCGCAGAAAATTATTTATATAACGACTCGCTCTTACTCTCATATTTTCCTATTCGCGCGAATTAGAAATGGTAAGGATCAGCAATTTGACGACAGGAGGTAGCGGACTGGCCAAACGATAATAAACCGTCAAACTTTCCTGGCGGCGGTCTAAAATGTCCAGCTGGCGCAAGATGCCAAGATGCTTAGAGGTGGCGGTGAACGAAAGATTAATACCCCGGGCAATATCGGCCACCGAAACCTCTTTCTTCCTACCAAGAAGCCGGATAATTGCCAGTCGCCGCCGATTGGCTAACCCTTTAAAAATTTTCTCCAGCTGTTTCATCTTTCCATCTTATCACTATTTTCTAATTCGCGCGAATTAGAAAATGTAACAATCTTTAACCACTAGAAATAATTTCACTTCTAATTTCAAGAAAAAGTTTTTTTAACCTCTCCCACTGTTCGGCTTTCTCTTTTTCGTCGTGCGGAACCGTATTTTCAAGAAGTGAAACCGCCCACCGTCCATTTCTCGCATTTATCCCCAACCGAGCCATACCAGGACTGGAAAGAGCTGATGGATAAAGACGGGTTGGTTGGGGGTAGACATAAAAGCGAAACGGCTCCAGCGTCATCTCAAGTGGTTGCGGTTCTCGGTAGGTTTCTTTGTATTCATGCAAAAGCCGACTAACCGACCCCTCACAATGACCACGGAAATCTTCCTCGGCGCGTTGCTGTTTAATCAGATCAGCAGAAGATATCCGGCCGGCAAACTTGGCCATAAATACCATGACTTCTTCACGGCTTCCTGAAAACAATATTACCCGGCGTTCGTCGCTTATCTCGTAGACAATTTTCTCCGTCTCCGCCTCGTTGCGATGCTGTTCAAATTCTTTTTTCATATACCCCATCTCCTTCCTTACTACTTACTACCTACTACTTACTATCCCATAATTTTTTTCCCGATATACTTTTGCAGCGCTTCCGGAACGTTCACTTTGCCGTCCTTCCTTTGGTAATTTTCCAGAATCGCTATTATTCCGCGCGAAGTGGCGATTGCCGTGCCGTTCAGTGTGTGCACGTATTCCGTCTTGCCGTCTTTTCTCCTAAACTTGATGCCGAGCCGCCTCGCCTGGAAATCGGTCGTGTTGGAAGTTGAAGTTATCTCTCCATATTCGCCCCGGCCCGGCATCCAGGCCTCAAGGTCAAACTTTCTCGCCGCCTGCGAACCCAAGTCGCCCGCGCACATTTCCACGGCGCGGTAAGGAATGCCCAAACCCTGCCAGAGTTTTTCCTCAAAGCCGAGGAATTTTTCGTGAATGGACTGCGATTCCTCGGGCTTCGCGTAGGCGAACATTTCCACTTTCGTGAACTGATGAAGCCGGTAAAGGCCTTTGGAGTATTTCCCGTAAGCGCCGGCTTCCTGCCGGAAGCAGTGGGAATAACCGGCGTACAATTTCGGCAGGAAACTTTCTTCCAGCGTTTCGTCGGCGTGCATGCCGGCCAGAGTCACTTCTGCCGTGGCGATGAGTCCCAGATCGGAATTTTCTATGACGTAGGTCTGCGCTTCCGCGCCCTTCGGCTGGTAGCCGGTCCCCAGGTAAAATCTTTCACGGACCAAATCCGGCGTAAACACAAGCTCAAAGCCGTTCTCGCTCAAAAAATCCAGAGCGTAGCGCACAAGGGCGAATTCCAAAAGAACGCCGTCGTTTTTCAAATAATAAAAACCTGAGCCGGAGACCTTCGCCGCCGAATTGAAGTCAATGATGCCGAGTGATTCTCCTATTTCCACGTGGTCTTTCGGCTTAAAGTCAAATTCCGGCTTCTTACCGACCTCACGCATGACGACATTGTCGCGTTCGCTTTTGCCCGCCGGCACGATATCAAGCGGCGGATTCGGAATGGAGTAGATCAGAGTGAGCCGTTTCTTGTCCAGCTCCACGAGCTTCGTTTCCGCCTGTTTTATCGCTTCCTTGTTCTTTTTCGCTTCGTCAACTTTCCGCGCATCGCTCAATTTTTTCTGCTCGGCGCGCAGAGCGTCCAGTTCCGCCGTCGCCTCCCGCCATTCCGCGTCCGCCGCCAGAAATTCGTCAACAACCTTCGGATCGCCGCTCTTGGCGGCAATACCCTTTTTAATTTTCTCGGGGTCATCCCGTAAAAGTTTTATATCTATCATAAATTACATTTAAGCACGAACTAGGCCAATTAGCAACCGAACAGACCGCGGCAGGTGGGCCAAACCAACGACTATTGAATTGCCGCCGGTCTTGTGGTAATAAAAAGACAGCAGAAATGTTGAACATCTGGAGGGAACGGAAATGAGAACTGGTCATTACAACTGGCGTTTCGGGTTGCGGGCGAAAGGAATTCCTCGCAAATTGGGAGGAATACTGCGTTAGACATCAGAGACACGTGAAAATTTTTAACGTCGGCGAGCTGATGTTCCAGCATATGGAAAGCATCGGTATCAACCTGAACAGGAAAAATATCCATCAGGTTTCGCCGCTCACGCGGCAGGTGGCAAGATCGGCAGTGCTCAAGGGCATCCTGGGTGAAATAACCTACGACTCGGGCAAATACGACGCCGTCGTAATCAACATCCACGCGCACTTTTACTGGGACGACGTGTTAACCGAAGCATACGACACGTATCTCAATAATTTCCTGCGAGCAGAATGGAATCCACTCCTTGTGACTTTTATCAACGACTTCAGGCCGATACTGCAACACCTCAAATCACGCGAACAGTGGAGGAATCAAAAACTGGATGCCCAAACCATCCTCAACTGGCAAAACAGCGAGGTCATGACAACGTCCATGCTCGCCAAGTTCGCCGGTAGGCAATTTGCTCCTGTCGCCACGACGCAATCGCCGGCGGAATTGTTCTATCCTCTGGTTTTTCATCCGGAGATCGAAACGGCTTATATTGCCACACCCATCTCGCACCTACGCGACGTGGAAGCCAGAAAACCGGTGGACGAGTTCATAGAAAAACTCCGTAAACTGCGACTGTTCGCGCTTTTCAACCCACTTTCCGTGGAAGTCGTCGGCGCCGTTCACTTCGACAAACACGAATCGACCGACGAAGATATACTCGTCTATCACCACATTGTGAACCGCGATCTTTACTGGTTCGTGCGGAATAGCCAAAAGATAATCGTCTACTGGCCGAGGATCGCCGTGCCGAGAGAGGTTGAAGAAAATCCTGAGCTTTTCAAACGCTGGCCGGAAAGCGTGGCATCCCCCGGCGTTGACCACGAAACTCACGAGGGGTATGGCGAAGGAAAAGATGTCTGGGTGGTGTTCTGCGGCGATAAGACCAGCCCGTTCCTCGTCAAATACCGCACCGAGTTGTTCCTAGGAGAAGAGGAATTCTTCGGGTTCCTCAAAGAAAGATATCCCGACAGGAAGAACCTTGTCTGGTGATTCCCGCACCCCCGCGCACGCGCACGGGGGCTTTTGTTCCCCAAAAAGCCGGGGGCAAGCTTGTCAAACCGCCGCCTCCGCGTTTATAATATTAAAAATGCCCGCCAAACAAGAAGTTTCTAAAATTGAAAACATCCGCCACTCTCTGTCCCATCTCCTTGCCGCCGCCGTCCTCAAGAAATTTCCGGATGCGAAGCTCGGCATCGGTCCGGTCATTGAGAACGGTTTCTATTATGATTTCCTCCTGCCGAGCCTGCCTGACGGCAGTCAGGGACACTTCGCGCCTGACGACCTCAAGGAACTTGAACGAACCATGCGGCAGCTCATAGCACAAAATTTGCCGTTCAGCGGCGAAAAACTGACGCCCGCCGCCGCCAAAAAACTTTTCAAAGACCAGCCATTCAAACTTGACCTCATCAAAGAATTCACCAAAGCAAAAGAACCGCTTTCAATCTACAAGACCGGCGACGCTTTTTTTGACCTTTGCAGTGGCGGTCACGTGGACAGCACTAAAGAAATAAATCCCGACGCCTTCAAGCTTGACCGGCTTGCCGGAGCCTACTGGCGCAGCGACGAAAAAAATCCGCAACTGCAACGAATTTATGGCTTGGCGTTTGAAACGAAAGAGGAATTGGAAAAATACTTGAAGCTTGTTGAAGAAGCGCAAAAACGCGACCACAGAAAACTGGGTAAACGTCTTGACTTGTTTACTTTTTCAGATATGGTCGGCAGCGGTCTCCCGCTTTGGACACCGAGAGGAGCTCTGGTCCGGGGATTGTTGAATGAATATGTAGAATCGCTACAAGCAAAAGCCGGATATACCCAAGTTTGGACGCCGCAGATCGCGAAAGCGGAACTTTTCAAAACATCCGGCCACTACGATAAATACCGGGAAAGCATGTTCCGCGTAAAATCAAATTACTCCGACGAGGAATCTTTCTGAAACCCATGAATTGCCCCCAGCACACGCAGATCTATGCAAGCCAGCCGCGGAGCTACCGCGACTTGCCGCTGCGTTATACCGACTTCGCGATGCTCTACCGCGACGAAAAACCCGGCGAACTGAATGGCCTCGCGCGCGTCAGATCGTTCTCCCAGGATGACTGCCATATTTTCTGCCACGGCCTTATTACGTCATGGAACTGGTGCGCGGCATCAAAATCACGGATTACTGTGACCAGAACAATCTTTCCACGCGGGAACGGCTGGACCTGTTCATTCAAGTTTGCCAGGCCATCCAGCACGCGCACCAGAAAGGCGTCATCCATCGCGACATCAAGCCGTCGAATATCCTCGTCACTGTGAACGACGGCGTGCCCGTGCCCAAGGTCATTGACTTCGGCATCGCCAGGGCGACACAGGGACGGCTCACCGACAAAACTTTGTTCACCGCGTTCGAGCAATTCATCGGCACACCCGCCTACATGAGTCCCGAACAGGCGGTATTGACCAGTCTGGACATTGATACGCGCAGCGACATCTACAGCCTGGGCGTTCTGCTCTATGAATTGCTCACCGGCAAAACCCCCTTCGATGCGAATACCTTGCTTCAATCCGGGCTGGACTCGATGCGCCGCACGATTCGGGAAGTTGAACCGCCGAAACCTTCAGCGCGGTTGAGCACGATGCTGGATGCCGAACGGGCGACCACGGCCAGCCACCGCCAGACGGAACCGCCCAAACTGATTCATCTGGTTCGCGGAGACCTGGACTGGATCGTGATGAAGTGCCTGGAGAAGGACCGCGGGCGGCGCTACGAGACGGCGAACGCCGTGGCGATGGACCTCCGGCGGCATTTGAGTTGCGAACCGGTGCTCGCTTGTCCGCCCAGCCGGCTTTATGAGTTTCAAAAGACGGTCCGCCGCCACAAATTCGGCTTCGCGGCGGCGGCGGCACTCATCACAGTGCTCGCGATCGGCGTGCTGGTGAGCTGGTCGGAAATGATACGGTCGCGGCGCGCGGAGCGGGAGCAAGCGCGTCTGCGCCAGCAAGCCCAGACCGAAGCGGCCAAGAGCCAGCAGGTGGCGCAGTTCCTCAAGGACATGCTCAACGGCGTCGGACCGAGCGTGGCGTTGGGTCGCGACACGACAATGCTGCGGGAGATTCTGGACAAGACCGCCGAGCGGGTGGGTAAAGACTTGAAAGACCAGCCGGATGTGGAAGCCAATCTGTGGAACACTCTCGGCGACGTTTACTTGGATCTCGGCGAATATCAGAAAGCGGAAGCGATGCAGCGCGCGGGGTTGGCGATACGAATGAAACTGTTCGGCCACGAGAATTTGTACGTCGCCGTGTCGCTCTGGGGCTTGGCCGACGCGCTTCGGCGCAAAGGCAGCTTTGCCGAGTCGGAAACTTTGCTTCGTGATTCGCTAACGATTTTTAGAAAGCTGCGCGGTGATGAGAATCGGGACGTGGCCGCAGAGCTCTCCATGCTGGCCGACGTGCTCCGCTATGAAGGCAAGCTGGACGAGGCGGAGCCGATGCAACGGCAGGCGTTGTCCCTGAACAGGAAACTGTTCGGCAACAAAGATATAATGGTGGGTATTTCACTCAACAACCTGGCGCTGGTGCTCCGGTGGCAGGGCAAGTTCTCTGAAGCGGAAACGATGTTTCGCGAAGCGCTGGCGATATACAAAAAAGTGTTGGGCGACGAGGATCCAGAGATCGCCATTACCCTCGACAATCTGGCCAACGTGCTCCTCGACCAAGGCAGACTGACCGAGGCCGAAGCCACGTGTCGAGAGACGTTGGCAATGCGGAGAAAACTGCTGGGCAACGATCATCCAAAGGTGGCCGAGTCACTCAACAAACTGGCTTGGGTGCTTCAAAGGCAAGGCAAGCTGGCTGAAGCGGAAACGATGGTTCGCGAGGCGCTGGCGATGCTAAGAAAGTCGCAGGCCCGTGAGACTCCTGAGGCAGCCGACTTGCTCGGCAACCTGGCTTACCTTCTCCAAAGTGAGGGTAAGCTGAATGAGGCCGAAACCATGCAGCGCGAGGCGTTGATGATACAGAGAAGATTGCAGGGTGACGAGGGCCTGCGGGTGGGCGATTCGCTCGCCCAACTGACAGCCATCCTGCTTGACGAAAACAAATTTTCAGACGCCGAGCCGCCGGCTCGCGAGTGTCTGACCATAAGAGAGAAGATGATTCCTGATCTCTGGTGGACTTTCAACAGTCGTAGCCTGCTGGGCGGCAGTCTCCTGGGGCAGAAGAAATACGCGGAGGCCGAGCCGTTGCTCCTCTCCGGCTATGAGGGCATGAAACAACGCGAGGACAGGATTCCAGCGTATGGCAAGTTTCAACTGAAAAAGGCCCTTCAGCGCCTGGTGCAACTCTACGAAGCCACGGACCGACCCGATCAAGCCGCCCAATGGAAGCAGAAGCTGGCGGAGTTCGACAAGGCCGAAACCGGGAAGAAGGCCGACGCGCCCCAATCGCAGGCTGACGCCATCACTCCCGTCCTTCTGCCTGAAGCCAAAGCGCTGATCGAAGGTGAGGGCGCAGTCACCAGAAAGTAGCGCAGGCGAGACTTGCCATGTTCAACATTCCGTCCGCCCTTCTTCAGACCCGGGCCGCTTCTTAAAAAAATCCTTCATTTACCGCTTGATTTCGCGTCAATGGGCGTCCGTTCGTGATTCGAACTTCCCTCTGCAAATTAATTTGCGCCTTTGGCCCCGGAATTCCGCATTGGCTAACGGTGGGCCAATCAGCTCACCCATTGAAAACGAAAAATTGCTGAAAAGGCACAATTATGAATGGCCTGAACCCTTCCCGAAAGCCGGCAGCCGTTCGGCACGCCGGTGGTTACCTGTTCCTGCTGGCCGGTTTCCATCTTAGTCACATTCACAGGACAATGCGGGCGGTCGTCTGCGCGCTTTGGGTTCTGACGACGGCTTCCTGCGCAGATGCCGCCGCCAGCCTCACCTCGCTACCCTGGGTGGGGGGCGACAATTTCAACTACAATACAACCGGCGTCAGCGGTGACGGCTCGGTCGTCGTTGGCACCAGCGGTTATGACACCTCCGGATACGGCGACTTCTACCAAGCCTTTCGCTGGACCGCTGGCTCTGGCAGCGTCGCCCTGGGCGGCAGTTACAGCTACGCGAGCGGCGTCAGCGCCGACGGCTCGGTCATTGTCGGCTCAGGCTCCTCCACCTCCGGCAACCAAGCCTTCCGCTGGACCGCCGGTTCCGGCATGGTTGGCTTGGGCCACCTGCCGGGCACCACGAACAGCACCGCCACCGGCGTCAGCGGCGACGGCTCGGTCGTCGTTGGCACAAGCTCCTCCGGCTCCGGCAGCCAAGCCTTCCGCTGGACCGTCGGCTCCGGCATGGTCAGCTTGGGCCACCTGCCGGGCGGCACGAACAGCTCCGCTGCCGGCGTCAGTGCCGACGGCTCGGTCGTCGTTGACACAAGTTCCTCCGCCTCCGGCGGCCAAGCCTTCCGCTGGACCGCTGGCTCCGGCATGGTCGGCTTGGGCTACCTGCCGGGCGGCAATTCCAGCAGCGCCACCGCCGTCAGCGGCGACGGCTCGGTCGTCGTAGGCAACGGCGTAGGCAATGATGGCTACGACGAAGCCTTCCGCTGGACCGCTGGCTCCGGCATGCAGAGCCTGTGGGACGTGCTGGCAACGAATGGCTTGAACTTTGACCCTGCCGAGCTGCTGATAGCCTCCGGCATCAGCGCCGACGGCAACACGATCGTCGGCACCGACTACTTATCCACTTCCGATTACACCCTTGAGTTTGGCTTCGTCGCTACCCTGCCCGGGTTGATTGTGGGCAGCCCGGTGCTGAGTATCAACTCCTGGTCGTCCACAGCCCATCAGCTCGTGCTCTCCTGGAGCACGAACTACACGGGCTGCACGCTGCAAAGTTCAACCAACCTCGGCTCGACGAATTGGACGGACTGCGCCAGCTCAGCCGTCTCGGGCGCCTCCTTCGTCGTCACCAATTCGATGTCCGTCGGCGCGCAATTCTTCCGGCTCAAGCGATGAAACACGACGAGCCGGTCAAGCGATATGATTTTCCCCGAGTGGAAAGGATGCGGGTCAAATGGAGATCGGTTGTCGCCGGAGCGGGCTGCGCCACCCTTTGCCTGTCCGCCCGGCCATCGCTGGCCGATGAACAGATGTTCGGCTTCACGCGCGGAAACATGAGCTGCGACCTCGCTGGCAAGAGTTTGACTTCCTTGTCACAGACGCGGGAGGCCAGCGGTCAACAGCATAGTAGAACCAAATAATATAAGGAATATAAGAATAAAAACCTGAACCTATGAAAACGAAATTCAAATCCACCATTCGTGCCGCGTGTCAACCATTCGGCGCACCGGTCTGTGCGGGAGCGCTCCTGCTGATTGCCTCCAGCGCGCCGGCGCAGAATCTGTTTGTGACCCAACAAGGCAACCCTGGTTACCCTTCCTTTGGCACCGATGGCGGCGTCACTGAAATCACGCCGGGCGGAGCGCAAAGCGCCTTTGCCACTGGGGTGTATGATCCTCAAGGCCTGGCCTTTGACAGCGCAGGCAATCTGTTTGTGGCGGGTTTAGCCTACGGCAACATCTATGAGTTCACGCCGGGCGGAGTGCAAAGCACCTTTGCCTCCGGGTTGAGTGCTCCTGTGGGACTGGCCTTTAACAGCGCGGGCAATCTGTTTGAGGCGGATGAAGTCAGCGGCAACATCTATGAATTCACGCCGGGCGGAGTGCGAAGCACCTTTGCCTCCGGGTTGCCTGCTTATGGACCTATTGACCTGGCCTTTGATAGCGCGGGCAATCTGTTTGTCGCGAATGAAACCGGCAACACCATCATTGAAATCACGCCGGGCGGAGGGCAAAGCACCTTTGCCACTGGGTTGAGTGAACCTCGGGGACTGGCCTTTAACAGCGCGGGCAATCTGTTTGAGGCGGATGAAGGCAGCGGCAACATCTATGAGTTCACGCCGGGCGGAGGGCAAAGCACCTTTGCCTCCGGGTTGCCCGATCCTAATGGACTGGCCTTTAACAGTGCGGGTGATCTGTTTGAGGCGGATTACGGCAGCGGCAACATCTATGAATTCACGCCGGACGGAGCGCAAAGCACCTTTGCCTCCGGGGTGGGGGGTAGTCCGACCTTTCTCGCCTTTCAAGACGTAACCTTGCCCGTGCCGGAACCGTCGGCTTTGGGCTTGCTGGCCGTCGGCGTCACCGCACTCCTCGTCCGCCGCCGCCCAAGCTGGCCGCTGGTTCAGCCTCCTTCTGGTATTGGCTTACTGAGTTACATGCGGGCGCGAAAAGGCAATTTCCTATCAGTGAAAGGAAGAATTAAATGCATCGTTTGAACTTACTTCATCGTGCCAAGGTCGCGACTTTGGCAGGTGCTGCATTGCGAAGCACTCGAAGGTCGCTGGTTCCAGCATCGGTAGTGGCGCTGTTGGGTATGGCCATTCCCGCGCATGCCCTCGTGATCAATCCGACCTTTGACAGTTCGTTGACAAACCTCGCAAACGCGGCGCAGTGGGAATCTGCAATCAACTATGCTGACGGGCAATTTGCGTCGCTTTTCACCAACCCGATTACCATTAACATTACGTTCAAGGCCGGTGCGATCCCAGGCTACCTCGGACAAAATCGCTTCAACGGTCAATCCATTGGCAATTATGCCACCGTGAAGGCGGTTCTGGCCGCTCATGCCAAGTCGCCCGATGACGCCACCTCGATTGCCAATCTTCCGATTTCAGATCCGACTGGCGGTGGGAACTTTATATTGGCGGACGCTCAGGCGAAGGCTTTGGGTGTTCGTGCCGCCAATAACCCAAGCACGGATGGCAACATCACGCTTAGTTATCTCTATTCCTACACATTCGACCCCAACAATCGGGCGGTCAGCGGTTCCTACGATTTCATCGGCAGCGCGGAACATGAAATCTCCGAGGTCATGGGTCGAGTGGGAAATGCAAACATCGATGGCGGCAATTTCGGAGTCCTTGACTTGTTCGGGTATCAATTCGGCGCAGGCGGCACGGGTACCGGAGTCCTCAACCTTGCCCAGAACCAGGACAATAATTATTTCTGCATAGACGGCGGTATCACGCCCCTGAAACTCTACAACAACCACGCCAACGGCGAAGACGATAAGGATTGGGGCCCCGGAACCGACGACTCCTTTAATGCATACTCTTATTCCGGCGTTGCCAACTTGATGTCGCCAGTGGACATCCGTGAGATGGACGTGATCGGCTACGACCTGGCCATTCCTGAGCCGACTTCCCTTGCCATCATCACCACCAACGCGGCGTTTGGCTTCACGGGCGGCGTGTTTGGTTTCGACGTGTCCGGCCCATCCGGCACCAACGTGGTCATTCAGGCCAGCACGGACCTGCAAACCTGGATTCCGCTGCAAACCAATCTGCTCGGCAGCGGGCCGCTCTATTTCTCCGATCCGCAGTCCACCACCAACGTCCAGCGTTTCTACCGCGCCCAATTATCGCCTTAAAGCCTGATGTTTTATCGGCTCCAACAATGAAATGGACGGCGTGAAGTTGCGGGTTGCGCAGATGCCCAATTTTCTGGCAAAACGCCGGAGAATCTGGTATTAGTCGCTGATTGAGCGACGTCACCCGCATTCTGGAGTCCATCGAGCACGGCGACCCCAAGGCCGCCGATGAACTGCTGCCGCTGGTTTATGGCGAACTGCGCAAGCTCGCGGCATCGCGCATGGCCAACGAAGCACCCAACCAAACGTTGCAACCCACCGCGCTCGTGCATGAAGCCTGGCTGCGGCTGGTCGGCAACACGGAACCAAAATTTGAAAATCGCGCGCATTTTTTCGCTGCCGCCGCCGAGGCGATGCGCCGCATCCTCATTGACAAGGCTCGCCGCAAACGCGCCGTGCGTCATGGCGGCGATCAGCAGCGCGTGGACTTGGAAGATGTGGAAGTTGCCGCGCCGGGCGACGACGACGAACTCCTCGCTGTAAACGAAGCGCTCGACAAACTCGCCGCGCAGAACAAGCTTGAAGCCGAATTGGTGAAGCTGCGTTACTTCGTTGGCATGACCCTCGAAGAAGCTGCCGAAGTGCTGGGCATCTCCGCCCGCACCGCCGACAACTACTGGGCCCACGCCCGCGCCTGGCTCTTTCGTGAGATTAACGCCGCTCGAACAACCGGCTAATCTTTCCGGTGGTAAGACCTCGCCCGACAACTTGCGCCACGACAGCCCGAACCAGTCGGCGGCGCGGCGATGCTCAAGGCGCTCGCCGGACCGTTCGCGCACACGGGCGTCAAGTTCGTCCCCACCGGCGGCATCAACGCCGCGAATCTGCCGGAATATCTGGCGATTCCGCAGGTCGCGGCCATTGGCGGTTCCTGGATGGCCGAACGCAAACTGGTCGTGGAAAAGGCGTGGTCGAAAATCACCGCCCTGACCGCTGAAGCGATGAAAGTTGTTGCGCAGGCAAAGTAGCGCAGGCGTCCCGCCTGCCAGCGAACGCTCAGCACGAGCGTCAAAAAATTATTTGCGCCAGTCTTTGTATGACACGCAGGCGAGACGCCTGCGCTACATTAATTCCCAATCGTCACCTGCAACGGCGCAGCGCGGCGTTCGGCAAAGCGGCGAACATAATCCTCCCACTGAACGTGATTCGTGAAATCGCCGCTGCGATCCCAGCACGCACCGAAGTAATACGAGAACGGCTGGCCAAGCTCGGCCTGCGAAATTGCGAGCAGATCACGGATTGGCGGCGCGCCTTCGTGTGTCGGTTGCGGCACCACGGCATGGATTTTTGACTCCGGCATGTCCGGAACGTCATTCGTAAATGCCTCCACGCTGCCCTTTGCCAAAACAATAGCATCGCCGATGATGCCTTTCGGTTTGTCTTCCGGTTGCCAATAACTCATCCAGCCTTCACTTTGGTCATGTGCGATGAATTCTTCGCGGTTGGTGGGGCACGCGCGCTCGGCCAGCCCGATACCAATGGTCAGCGGCGAATTGGTTTCGCTGCTGAACGTGCTTTGCGCCTTGGTGAACCACGAGCCGGCGTCAATGCTGTAGCGTTTGGTTTCGGAAACTTTCCGACCGTTGCCGGCATCCCAGGCGTCATAGGTCAATTCAAACTCCGACCGGATCGGGCCGGTGGTAATCAGCCGCCAGTTGCGGTAATTGCTGGAGACATAAAGTTTT
This sequence comes from uncultured bacterium, assembly GCA_963844965.1. Classification (GTDB taxonomy): domain Bacteria; phylum Patescibacteriota; class Minisyncoccia; order UBA6257; family 2-01-FULL-56-20; genus REEB91. Next base: position 208,350 of record CAWJQC010000004.1, read on the forward strand.
TGGCCGTCCCAGATGCCCACACCGCCGCAACCGCGGCTTTTGCCCACGCGGTAATCGTCCATGAACTCGCCGTTATCCTCGTGATAATGCTTGGTGGCATACATCACGTCCACGATGAGGCCGCGGTTCTTTTTGATCCAGACATCCGGGCCGCTGCTGATGGTCCCCTCACCCTTGATGAGCGCCTGGCCGTAGGTGCGGTGCGCGATGCGGTCGCTTTCCCACGCGAAATCGTCCATCCGTTCCGGCACATAACGCGCCAACGTCTTCACAATCGGCGGCGGCACGGCGACCAGGGGGGAAAGCTCCATAATGTAAAACGTCCGCGTCTCGCCCGGCGCAAGGTCAACCTGGAAAACTAATTTGTCCGGAATTGAATTTGATTCGCTGGCATAACATTGCGAAGTCAATATGCGTGAGGAAAGGCCGTCCATCACCTTCAAATCGCCCAATATCTGAACCGGCTGTAAATATATCCTGAGGTCGGGCAAATTAATTTCGACCGTCTCAACGTCGCGACGGAAGTTCGCCGGATTCGTCACTTTAACCACCGCTGGCTTTTCGTTTTCCAAAACCGCCATCCGATAAACCTCGCTGCCCGCAAGCAAAAAGGCACCGACTCCGAAAGGGGCGGTCGAATCGTCCATGAATTTCTTCGGGTCGCTGCCGACCGGCTGAACGTGCGTCAATTTGCCGTCGGCATCCACACAGCCGACCAGCGCCGCCCACGCTTTGCGGACGGCGGGTTCAAATTTTGCGCGGTCAAGCAGGCCCTGATTCACGCCCCAAGCCAGTGCGTAGGTGTAAAAACCGGAACCGCTGGTTTCTTTGAGCGGATAGCTTTCCGGGTCGAGCAGGCTCGCGCGCCAGAGTCCGTCCGGCTGCTGGCACGACAGGATTTTTTCCGCCATGTCCTTGAACAGTTGCTCAAAACGCGTACGGTCGGGATGGTTCGTCGGCAGGTATTGCAGCACGCGGACGAGGCCGGCCATCACCCAGCCGTTGCCGCGCGCCCAGAAGACTTTTTTTCCGTTCGCCTCGCGCTTTTTGAAAAAAGTGCTGTCGCGGAAAAAGAGATGCTCGTCCTTGTCGTAAAGATAATCCGCTGTGCGCCACCAGTTCGTCACGGCAAAATCAAGGTAGCGCGAATCGTCCGTCGCCGCGTAAAGCCGCACCCACGTCGGCGGCCCCATGAACAACGAGTCGCACCACGACCAGTTTTCGCGCGCCTTGCTCTGCGGCTTCGTGAACTCAAGGCTCTGCACTTCAGTGGGTTTGGCGAGAATGGCGTCAAATTTTTCGCGCAGCGGCGCGATCATCTTGTTTTCGCGGTAGAGAAAATAAAGCTCCGCCCAGGTCTGGCCGATGCAATGGTCGTCGGCATCGTAAAGCCGGGTCTCCAGTTTCCATTGGTTGGTCTCGCCGAGCGCCAGCATGGCGTCCCGATATTTGGCGTCGCCGGAAATTCCCGCCAGCGCCATCATGCCGGCGTCGCCCGCCGCCTGAATCCAGCCGGTGGCCGCGTTGGTCAAAGGATTCGCCAGTTGCCAGTCCGCCACGCGCTGCATCGCCTTGAGAACGGCGTGTGGCGTAATCTGAGATGAAAGCGGCATGATGAGTGCGCCTTCCAAGCGTTCGTGATGGATATTCGGCTGCTCCAAATTGGGCGGCACCTGCGGCGTTGGTGTAATAATGTCTGGCGCGGGCTGCTGCGCACACAGTTGGAAATTGGTCAAGAACAGAATTGCCGCCATGAACCTGGCGGAACGAGTGAGAGGATTTTTCATGGTGAATGCCTAATCGGATGCAGATGCGATTTTAAATGTCGAACAGATAAAATGGTTATTGAATCTTTGTTCCAGTCAGTTGCTGCACCTCGATTCCCGCCAGGATGAACGGCCCGACGCCTTTGAGGTCGTTGTTCACCACCGGTTCGCTCACGTAATAATCGAAGCTCCCGTCGCGCGCATGGCCGTTGCCCGGCGTCCCGCCCAGCCCGGCCACCGAGCAGCATTGCCTGAGCGACCATTTGCGGTCGCCGTCGTATTTGACGAGATGGCCAATAATTCCCCGGTAGCCTTTCTCAATCACCGGCACATAATCCTGCGGCAGGTAACCGTGATTGACGCCCTTCGCCATCGCATAAACGAACATGCTCGAAGCCGTCGCTTCCAGGTAATTGCCTTTGCGGCTGCCCTGGTCAACCACCTGATACCAAAGTCCGGTCTTCGGGTCCTGATATTTCACCACGCCCGCGCAGAGTTTCTGGAACGTGGCGATGATTTCCGGCCGGGCTGGATGGTTCGTTGGGAAAAAGTCGAGCACGTCCACCAGGGCCATGGCATACCAGCCGATGGCCCGGCCCCAGAAATTGGACGACGTGCCGGTGGTCTTGATCGCCCAGGGCTGCTCCTTGCTTTCATCCCAGGCATGATAGAACAAACCCGTCACCGGATCGTAAGTGTGCGCGGCCACCAATCGGATTTGTTTGGCAATGTCGTCATAGTCGGAAACCGGCCCGTTGAACAACCTGGCATACTCGGCATAAAACGGTCCGCTCATGTAAAGTCCGTCCAGCCACATCTGGTGCGGATACCGTTGCTTGTGCCAGAACCCGCCGTCGCTGGTGCGCGGCTGGGTGTCGAGCTGCTTTCGCAACAAGGCGGCCGCTTTTTGATAACGCTCGTCGTGCGTGAGCCGCCAGAGCGCCAGCACCGTTTTGCCGGGATTGATTGCATCGAGCTGATATTCCGCAACTTTGTAGCCTTGGATGCCGCCCTCCGGCGCGATGAACGAACCGATGGTGTTTTCGGCGAACTTGACGTAGTCCGGATTGTGCACCTGCCCATCCAGCTTGAGCAGCGACAGCGTGAACAGGCCCGCGGTGTAATCCCATTTGGCCGTGCCGCCTTGCTTCCACACCAGACTGTCACCGCGCCGGGCAATTTCCGAGTCCGCCATTCGCACCGACCATTGCAACGGGGTGGCGCCGGAAAATGCGCGGGGTGAAGCCGTATTGGTGGTGCAGGAAACCAGGACGAAAAGGCCCGCCGTGCCTAGTAGAAAAAGAGCCCGATTGAATGTCTGTTTCATAAGCAAAAGTGGTTTCGATGGAATTACCAGACTTTGGCTGCGTGACCAAATGAATTTTCACGCCCCCCCCGGAGCGCGAGTTGTCTCAACTCGCAGCTGGTGCCACTGCCAAGGGAACGTTCAAAAATATGGTTGGATGATTTGCGTTTGTGAGTGCTGCGGTTTGGGACAAACCGCGCTCCGCATCAGACCGAGTTCTGGTCGCGGGGGGCAACGCCTTAAGTCCTTCTCGTCCTCGATGATTCAAAGAGTTTTTGAGGACGTGAACAATGATGAGACTTTACCGCGCCAGCCAGCCGCCGTCCACGTTCATGATGGTGCCGTTCATGTAATCGGCATCTTTCGAGGCGAGAAACAATATCGCCCCTGCGATGTCTTCGGGCGAACCCCAGCGGGCTTCGGGAATACGGTCGAGAATTGTCTGACTGCGCTTGGGATCTTCGCGCAATGCCTTCGTGTTTTCCGTGGCGATGTAACCGGGCGCGACGGCGTTGAAGTTCACACGTTCCTTGGCCAGTTCATTGGCGAACGCCTTGGTGATGCCGGCGATGCCGCTCTTGCTGGCGGTGTAACCCGGCACAAAAATGCCGCCCTGAAACGACAGCATCGAGGCGATGTTCACGACCTTGAGCCGCGCGTCCGCCGGGGACTTTTCGCGCCCGCCGGTCAGCCACCACTTGGCCACCGCCTGGCTCAGGAAAAACGGCGCGGTCAGATTGATTTGCAGCACGGCATTCCAGTCGGCTTCCGGATGGTCCACAATCGGCGCGCGTTTGATGATGCCGGCATTGTTCACGAGCACGTCCACGCGCCCGGCGTCCTTGACGATTTTGGCGATGAGATCGGCGGCGCCCTTTTGGGTGAGCTTGCCGAAATCCTCGGTGTAGGCGTTGAACTTCGCGCCCAGCTCCCTGGCTTTCGCGCCGGTTTCGGATTGGTCGCCGATGTCCACGCCGACGACGTGGGCGCCTTCGCGGGCAAACGCGAGCGCAATGGCCTGGCCGATGCCCCGGCTGGCCCCGGTGACCACGGCGACTTTGCTGCTAAAACGTTTCGTTTCCATGATTTGGGTTTGGGTTTTTAATTTAAATCTCAAAAAAATTAACGCCGTTGGATGCACGAAATGGCTTCGCCCTCACCCTGACCCTCTCCCCTCCGTCTTCGCTGCGCTTCGACGCGATCGCGCCGAAGCCAAAGGCGAAGGCGGACAAGGAGAGGGAACAGCCTGTGGATGATTCTTGAACTTTCAACACTGTCCGCAACGCCAACCGACTGACGACCATTCTCCCTCTCCCCAAGGGAGCGGGCCGGGGTGAGGGGAAAAGCAACGTCGTTCATTTCTGCAAGTTCAAAACCTGATATCTATCTCAAATCCAACGGCTTCACGCCATCCATGTCATCGAACACCTGATTTTCCCCGGCCATGCCCCAGATGAACTTGTAATTGCCCGTGCCGCAACCGCAATGGATGGACCAGTTCGGCGACAGCGCGACCTCTTCGTTGTGCAAAAACAGGTGCCGCGTCTGCTGCGGCTCGCCCATCAGATGCACCATGATCTTTTCGCCGAGGTCGAAATACATGTAAATCTCCGTGCGCCGCCGGTGGGTGTGCGGCGGAAAGGAATTCCACACGTTGCCCTCGGCCAATTCGGTGAAACCCATCACGAGCTGGCAGCTTTGAATGCCGCCGGGGTGAATGTATTTGTAAATCACGCGCTGGTTCGCGTTCGCCTGCGAACCTAGCGGCACGGGCGACGCGTCCTTCGGTTTCATCGTCGCGGCGGGATGAGCCGCGTGCGCCGGACAACTCAGGAAATAAAACTTCGCCGGGTTCTTCGCGTCCTTGCTCTCGAACGTGACCGACTTGGTGCCCATCGGCAGATAAACGCAATCCAGCCGGTCGAGCGAAAAGGTTTTGCCATCCGCATGCACCGCTCCGGCGCCGCCGACGTTGATGGCGCCCAATTCGCGGCGTTCGAGGAAAAATGCCCGCCCGGTTTCCTTGTGATTCGGCAGTTCAACCGGCTTGACCGGCATCACGCCGCCGACCACCAGCCGGTCGAGGTCGGTGAAGTGGCCGGTGATTTCGCCCGGCACAAAGAGGCTGGTGATTTGAAACGTGTCGCGCAGTTCCTGTGTGGACATCCCGCTCACGTCCTGCGGCCGCGGCATCCGGCGGATGGTGTTTTCGAACATGTTGTCAGCCTTACAAAAAAACAACCAAGTGGCAAGCCTCGCGCCGCTTTGCGGAAATCTGGGAATGATTTTGTGATGAACGATCAGGCAAGTGGCGCTTGAATTTTAACCACGGGTGGACACGGATGAACACGGATTTTTCAAGCCCGTAGGGCTGGCATATTTGTAGATTACGGTCACAAAACGAATCAAGCTTCGTTCAGGAGCGGCATCATAAATTTGGTGGGGCGAGCGTCCTCGCGAGCCGGCTCGTCAATAGCCTCGCCCCACCGGATATGCCGCCCCTCGACGGGGCTGAAATTTTGTTTGGGTTGCGGTTCTACAAAGATGCCGCGCCTACGGCGCTGGGAACGTGTAGTGTCGGCGCTGTGCGCCGAAAGGTGCGAGCCACCAGCCTACGCTCCAAGCTTCGGCGCGGCAGGCAGGCTCGACGCTACAATCCGCATTCCGAATTCCGCATGGGAAACGGGCGGACTTGTCGCACCGAAATCAGATGAAGGCGGACGGGTCGCGTCCCGCAAGGCGGGACGGAAGGGAGCGTAGCGACGACTCGGTAGAGCGCCGCCATTTTGAATTCGGTCAGCGGCGGTCTGCCGACGCGCCGCTACGGAGCAAAAAGCTTTCGGCTCGCGGGGTCTTGGCAGACGGCCACCGTCCTCGCCCCACCAAAATCCGTGTTTATGCCTTCCAGATCATGTCCGCCACCGTGCGGTTCGCCGGAACGAACGGCAGCACGTGTTCGGTATAGGGCACGATCACGTCGAGCACATACGGCTCCTTGGCGTCGAGCATCCGCTGGATGGCGGGGCGCAAATCCTTTTTGAACATCACGCGCTCGCATTTCACGTTGAAGCTGTTGCAGACGCGCACGTAGTCGGGATATATCTGCTCGCGTTTGTCAGGATTGCCGAGATAGGTGTGGCCGCGGTTGCCGGCGTAAAACTTGTCCTCCCACTGCACCACCATGCCGAGGTGCTGGTTGTTCAGGATGATGGCCTTGGCGTTGATTTTCTCGACGTGCGCAGTGGCCAGTTCCTGAATGTTCATCAGGAATGAACCGTCGCCGTCTATGTCAATCACTTCCTTGTCCGGATGCGCGACCTTGATGCCGAGCGCCGCCGGGTAGCCAAAGCCCATCGAACCCAGCCCGCCGCTGGTGATGAACTGGCGCGGGAACTTGTATTTATACCACTGGCCGGCCCACATCTGGTGCTGGCCCACGCCGGTGGTGATGTAGGCGTCGCCCCCGGTCAGTTCGTAAAGCGCCTCGACCACCATCTGTTGCAGGATGATCTGGTCTTCATGGCCTTTGAGATGGTCCTTCATGTGGTCGCTGCCGGCGATTTCCTGCGTAATGGTGTAGGCAAAAGGCCCCTTTTGCTTCCACTCGGCGATTTGTTCGAGCCACGCGGCGTGCTTCTTGTTGAGCGGACGCTTGGCCAGCATCGCATTGAGCCGCGTGAGCGCGTCCTTGATGTCGCCCACCACGGCGAGATTGGCGCGCCGGTTTTTGTTCAACTCGGAAGCGTCAATGTCCAGGTGAACAATCGTGCCGTGCCGGCAAAATTCCTCGAACTTGCCGGTGACGCGGTCGTCAAACCGCACGCCGAACGCGAGCAGCAAATCCGCGCCGTCCTTGATTTTCACCATCGGGTCGTTGAACGTCTTGCGCAACTGGTATTCGCCGTTGACGGCCCAATTCGCGAACGCCGCGCCGTGCATGCCCAGCCAGCGCAACGACAGCGGATGCGTTTCCGGAAAACCGCCGATGCCCATGAGCGTCGTGGTCACGGGAATGTTGCGCCGCCTCGGCAAATTTTTTCAATTCCTCCGCCGCGCCGCTGCTGATGATGCCGCCGCCGCAATAAATCACCGGGCGTTCGGCCTTCTCGATGAGGCCCATGATTTCGTTCAACGCGAGGTCGTCGGCGCGCAAGTCGGGCTGATTGTAGCCGCGCAGGCCTTTCTTGATTTGCTCGAGCGTCGGCCACACCGGCTGGGTCCTGGCCTGCTGGATGTTTTTCGGCACGTCAATGACCACCGGGCCGGGGCGTCCAGATTGCGCGATGTAAAACGCCTCTTTCACGATGCGCGGAATGTCGTTCACATCCGTGACGAGATAGGAATGCTTCACGATGGGCAGCGTCACGCCGATGATGTCGGTTTCCTGAAACGCGCCGCGGCCAATCATGTTCTGGTTGACCTGGCCGGTGATGGCGACGAGCGGGCAGGAATCCAGGTAGGCATCGGCGATGGCGGTGACGAGGTTGGTCGCGCCGGGGCCGCTGGTGCTCATGCACACGCCGGCCTTGCCGGTCGCGCGGGCATAACCTTCCGCCGCAAAACTGCCGCCCTGCTCGTGGCGCGGCAGGATGGTGCGGATTTTGGATTTGGTGAGCGACTGGTGGATTTCCATGCTCGCGCCGCCGGGATAGGCGAAAATGACCTCGACGCCTTCGCGTTCGAGGGCTTGGACGAGGATGTCGCAGCCGGCCATGGCCGGGCCGACCTCGGCGCGCGGGGCGGAGGCGGATTTTCCCTGCCGCGCCGAAGCAGCTTTGGCGGCGAAGGCGGGTTTCGTTCCAGCGGTTTCAGTTGTCTTGCTCATAGGTTTGGGAGATTAAGAGTAAGATTATGATTATCGATTAAGAATCAAGCCGCGGTGACGGCGTCCTCTTAATCTTAATCTTTCTCTTAATCTTAATCATGTTTTTGGTTGTGGCGCGGTCGCAGATTAAACAAAAAACCCACGACCGTTTTGCCAGCCGTGGGTTCTTGTTAAAATTTGTTTCCATTCAACAAGCGCCAACGGCGTCGCTGACTACAACGACGACAGCCAGTTTAACTGCT
>CAWJQC010000005.1:0-13233 GCA_963844965.1 uncultured bacterium
AACGAAAGAGGAATTGGAAAAATACTTGAAGCTTGTTGAAGAAGCGCAAAAACGCGACCACAGAAAACTGGGTAAACGTCTTGACTTGTTTACTTTTTCAGATATGGTCGGCAGCGGTCTCCCGCTTTGGACACCGAGAGGAGCTCTGGTCCGGGGATTGTTGAATGAATATGTAGAATCGCTACAAGCAAAAGCCGGATATACCCAAGTTTGGACGCCGCAGATCGCGAAAGCGGAACTTTTCAAAACATCCGGCCACTACGATAAATACCGGGAAAGCATGTTCCGCGTAAAATCAAATTACTCCGACGAGGAATTCTTTCTGAAACCCATGAATTGCCCCCAGCACACGCAGTTCTATGCAAGCCAGCCGCGGAGCTACCGCGACTTGCCGCTGCGTTATACCGACTTCGCGATGCTCTACCGCGACGAAAAACCCGGCGAACTGAATGGCCTCGCGCGCGTCAGATCGTTCTCCCAGGATGACTGCCATATTTTCTGCCGCGAAGACCAGGTTGACGAGGAAATTGACGTAGCGCTCGCCATGATAAAGGAAATTATAGGAACTTTCGGCCTCAAGTATCGCTATCGCCTTTCAACAAGCGACAAGGCGCATCGGGAAAAATATATAGGCGATCCGAAAACGTGGGACAAGCTGGAAAAGTGGGCGGAGGAAATTATGAAACGCAACGGCATTGAATACTTTGACGGCCCCGGCGAGGCGGCCTTCTACGGACCGAAAATGGACCTCATGGCAACGGATGCTCTTAGCAGGGAGTGGCAGCTCTCAACCGTGCAAATTGACTTTTTCCTGCCGGAGAGGTTCGGGTTATCGTACATTGACAAGGGAGGAAAAGAAAAACGGCCAGTTATGATCCACCGCGCGATATTGGGCTCGCCCGAACGTTTCATCATGGTGCTTCTGGAGCACTTGGCCGGCGCGCTCCCGCTTTGGCTCGCGCCCACTCAGGCGGAGATCATAAACGTCGGTTCAGACCAAAGAAAATATGCGGCTAGTATCCACAAACAACTCTCCGACGCCGGCCTGCGCGCGAACCTGAGCGACGAAAATCTTACCGTCGGCAAACGCATCCGCGAAGCGGAACTTATGAAAATTCCTTACATCCTCGTCGTCGGCGAAAAAGAAGAAAAAAACGGGACGGTTAACGTCCGTCATTATCGCCGCGGGCAGGAGGGAGAAGTTAAAAGCGAAAAGCTGATTGAAAAGATCAAAAAAGAAATAGAGGATAAGGTCATATAAATTGATTTGGGCTCCCCGCGAAAGCAGGGAGCCCTTGAATTGGGAGGGGTCGGCGACCGAGCTTAAAGCCCTTCCGCCGACCGCAGACCTCCCACTTGATACACAATCACTTAGGCGGCAGAAGTTCTGCCACCGGCCGGGATAAGGGCTGACCGGCGGAGTTGGTCATCCTTGCAAACCAAAGCCCCCTCTTCCCGTTCCAGCGAAACCCGTCAATGACCGCCCTACCGGACCCGTGCCGACCCTTGCGGTAGCGGACCGTTGTCCCCTTCCGGATGACGAACTGCTTGTCATCGCTAGGAGGTGGTTCATCGAAATGCGGGCCAGACACTGAATCTCCGTTTCCGTTTTCTTCCTCCGCAGAGGGGACGGCGAAAATCTCACGCGGGCTCATCCCCACTGACCGACCAAACCGGAGCCAGATGCAAATGAATCCAGCCAGGATCACAAGGAACGCGATTAAAAAAAACATGGGTGGTACGTTTGGCATGCTCACACCTCCAGAATGGATTTCTCAATAATGCCAGACAACTGTCTCCATTATATACTAACTAAAATAAAATGTCAAGCCCACATCCCCTGCCCAAAATAGTGGTCATAGTAGGCCCGACGGCAAGCGGCAAGAGTCGCTCCGACCATTTTCTCGGAACCGCGGTCCTTCGGCTCCTGCGGCCAAAGTCCGCTGCTTCTCGGCGTCAAAACTTTTGCCCCGCAAAAGGCCAAACTTTTGACGCCTGCGAAAGCTTCCTCTAAAATAGTCCTCACTTGGAATGATTAAAGCAATACGACCAAAGATCGTTGCAATTATAGGTCCAACTGCATCCGGCAAGAGCAAGCTAGCCATTAAGCTTGCACACAAATTCGGCGGTGAAATCGTCTCCGCCGATTCGCGCCAGATTTACCGCGGGATGGATATCGGGACTGCCAAGTTACCACTTGGCAAAATTCCCAATTTCCCCGCCTGCGCCGAGGCTTCGGCGGGCAGGCAATTTCCAATTTCCAAAATTCACCTTATTGACATCAAAAATCCCGACGAAAATTATACCGCCGCCGATTACAAAAAGGATGCAATCGCCGCGATACGAAAAATTTTACGCAAGGGCAAACTCCCAATACTCGTAGGCGGCACGGGACTTTACGTTAAAGCGGTCACGGATAATTTGGACATTCCCGCGGTCGTGGCCGACGAAAAACTCCGCCGTCGGTTGGAGTCGGAAGCGAAGAAACGCGGCTTGGACTTCTTGTTCAAAAAACTGGTCAAGCTTGATCCAGAAGCAGCTTATATCGTTGACCCCAAAAATCCGCGGCGCGTGATAAGAGCACTGGAGGTCACCATAAAAACCGGCAAGCCGTTTTCCGCACAACGAAGAAGGGGCGAGCCGCTTTTCGATTCGTTCATAATCGGCATTAAAACGCCGGGAGGTATGCTCAGTAAAAAAATCAACGCGCGTGTGGACGAAATGATCAAAAACGATCTCGTGGGTGAAGCAGAAAATTTGCTGGAAAGATACGGACCAAGTCACAAAGCATTTGATTCCATCGGCTACCGCGAGGTTATCCACTATCTGAACGGCGAGCTCGTGCTTGATGAGGCCGTGGAACTAATAAAGAAGAACACCAAAAACTACGCCAAGCGGCAAATGACGTGGTTCAGAAAAGACAAAAATATCCATTGGGTCGGCGGTGAAAAGGCGGCGTTCGAACTTACGAAAAAATTTCTGATTGGTCAGGGCAGCTGTAGCTTTTCGCGGAATAGGGTAAAATAAATACATGGCCTCTGGTCGTTTTGAAATCCAATTCTTCGCGGGACTCCTGCTTTTGTCCGCCGCGCTCATGATTTTTGTTTTTTATCCATGTCTGAACGCGCTTGTCATCGCCATCGCGCTCGCCGTCATTTTCCATCCCATCTATGCGAGACTGCTACGTCTCATGCCGAAATGGGAATGGCTTGCCGCCCTGATTACGGTCATGCTAACCATCGCAGTTATTCTCGTTCCGCTCACGATTTTCGGATTCAAAATCTTCGCGGAAGCACAGGCTCTTTACACGAGCTTTGCCTCGGGCGACAAAGGACCGCTCCTGGAATTTCTCCACGGCAAACTCGCGGAACTTACGCCCGGACTCAATCTAGACCTGACTCAATACACCCAGCAAATTCTTTCCGCACTGCTTGGAAACCTGGGATTCGATCTTCTCCAGGATCGTCGGCGTCTTCGGTACTTTCCTGCTGGCGCTTTTCGCTCTGTATTATCTCCTGAAAGACGGCTTGAAACTGAGAAGGGCAATGGTAAAGATCAGCCCGCTTTCGCCTGAGAATTCAGCCGAAATCGTAAATCGCCTTCAGACGATGACCGGTTCCGTAATTACGGGAACCGTCGCCATGGCTGTCATACACGGAATTCTCGTCGGCCTTGGATTTCTCTTGTTTGGACTTACAAACCCGGTACTCTGGGGATTGGTTGCCGTCGTAGCGGCATTTATACCGATAATTGGAACAGCGCTGGTCGTCATCCCCGGAATATTCTGGCTTGTGCTCACACAAAATCTCGCCGGAGCGATCGGTCTCGCGCTTTGGGGAATCCTTATGCTCGGGCTCATAGACAACATCCTCAGGCCGCGTTTAATCGAGCGCCGCTCAAAAGTCCACCCTCTTCTCGTTCTTCTTTCCGTCATCGGCGGCCTCGCGCTTTTCGGCCCGACCGGATTCCTTCTTGGGCCTCTCGTCTTGAGCTTGTTCCTTGTGCTTCTTGAAATCTATCCGGCGCTCATACTGAAACGCGGCGACAAAACACGGTCCGTCTAGGCAAGTCCATCTTCCCAGACCTAAACAGGCGCCAAGCGAGCGGAAAACAACAAAAAATGCGTATGGTAAAATAGTAATAGACCCCCCACACCAAACGAGAAGTTTCCCGAATACCGAACGCCGCTTCTCGTTTGATATGAGGGTAAAGGTCGTGAAAAAAATATTTATATATGGCCAAACAAGTCATTAAGCGCGGGGGGAAACGCGAGCCATTCCGGGCCGAGAAGCTGAGGAAGTCTGTTCGCGCCGCCTGCAGGGACACCCACATGTCGCCGGTCTGCATAAAAAAGGTAGTAACAAAAGTTGCCGGCCCGGTTCTGCGGTTTGCCGCGAAGCGGAAGGTGGTCAGGGTAGCGGTGCTCCGGAAAAAAGTTCTCGCCGGACTACGCAAGACGGAACCGGCAGCGGCAAAGGCCTGGCTGCGTTACGAGAGACGGCACTAAGCCCAAAAGTGGGGGCAGGTAGTTTCTCTGTGGGTTTGTTTTTCATATTTAAAAACAGCGGCTTAGATGAGCCGCTGTTTTGTTCTTTTTCGGTGTTTCCGATGCAGGAGCAACCGATGCTTCAGTGAAGTGAAAAATTGTGCTCCTAAACCGTGAACTTACCGTCTTTGTAAATCACTTTCGCGCGGCCGCCTTTAAGATATGCCGTTATGGTTCTCGGAGCGGTGGAAATCAAATCCTCGTGGATGGCGGAATCATTGAAACCGAGCTTTGCCCAGCCGGATTTTCCGACTTTCGTCGGATTGCCGCTGTAACAGTTGTGGAACGAGGCTCCGACGGCGATGTGGGTGTTGCCGTTCGGGCCGCCGATATTTTCGTCATAAAGCGTCTCGGCCATGAACTTCGTTATCCTTGAAAATCTTTTATCCGTAAGCGAAAATTCGCCGACCTTATTCCCGCCGGGCACGCCGATCATCTGCTTCAGCAGTTTTTGATTCCGCTTCGCTTTCGCTTCAACGACGACGCCTTTCCTGAATTTTAGCTCAATGCCGGTCATGAGATGGCCGTGCGTATATACTGGCTGATTGAATTTTATCCATCCCTCGGTGCCGCGCCAATCCGGGGAAGTATATATCTCAAAGCTCGGCATATTCCGTCCGCCGCCGCCCTGCCAAAGCCGTCTCTCGCCAAGCGTAAGCCAAAGGTCCGCGTCCAAGCTGTTCACATAGAGTTTTTCAATATTCATACTGTTCAATCGCCGCCTGATAGCGCTGATCTGCCGTTCAACGCTCCGCCACTTGGCTATCGGATTTGAAGCATCCAAAAAGCACGCCTCTTCTATTTGACGCCAATACTCCGCTTCGCTCAATCCGGCTTCTTTCGCCATCGCCGGCGTCCCATAGAGAGCTATCGTCCAGGTGAACTTGCCGAGATTTTCTTTTTCGTCACGCCAGTCCCTGAATGGCTTCATGGACCGGCTCCTCGCGACAATTTTCTTGGGGTCCACGCCTTTCAGCGCTTCCATATCCGTATCACTCGCAATAAAAATGTAGTGGTCAATCTGGTCAATCAAGCCGCGGAAATAACTGCTCGGGAAGAAATTTATTTGGCGCTCCTTGGCGTTCACGTAAAAGTCGCGACTGATGTTGAATTCGTGGTCGTTGTTCGGCTGATAACTGGAAATGGTGTGCCCGCCGACCCTCGTGATAGCCCTCAGAAGTTCAGCGTAGAGAGGTTTGGCGTATTCATAAGCAACGATATAGACAACTTCTCCCCTTCTCACGCCCCGGCCGCCGCCGAGCGCGAAATTGACAAGGACGTCAGCATACTTGCTTATAATTTTCCGGCTGGGTTTATAGGACATGGGACTTGCCGTTAATTACCGAACGAAGCCGCTCATTAGCCGCCACCAAAATTACTTTCCAGAAGTTTCCTCGTTTACTTCAACAGCTCGGTTGTTTTCCCATCAAAATGCTCTCCTTCGTCGGCCTCGGCTTCTGCTTTCGTCTTGTGAATAACGGCGTCCTTGTGGTTCGGCGGGGAATAGACCGTGTAGAGCTTCATCGGCTCGGCCTTGGAGGTGTTTATTATGTTGTGCAACGCGCCGGCGGGAACGACGACGGCGAAGCCGTCGCTAATCGCGTGCTCAACACCGTCCAAAACCGCTTTCCCCTCGCCCGCCTCAACACGGATGAACTGGTCCAGGTGGTGGACTTCGGCGCCGATTTCCTCACCGGGCTTCAGGCTCATCACCACAAGTTGGCTATTTTTCGCCGTGTACAAAACCTGGCGGAAATACCCATTATCCAAAGACGCTTTTTCTATGTTTATTACGTATCCTTTCATTGTTTTAAAAAATTTGTAATTGTCGACCTTGCTATAATTTTATCATTTTCTTAAAAATCTCGCGAATTATTTACATAAGCTTTTTATATCCCTCACTATTTCTGGAAAAGTTTCCTGCGTAAAATGTCCCCGGTTTTTGAATACCCTGACGCGCGCGCGGGGCAACACTTTCCTGTATTTCTCAAAATCTGCAAATGGTACCTCGGGGTCGTTTACGCTGTGATAAAGAAAAATCTCGCCGCCTTGTTTTTCCAACAATTTAAGATTTTTCGGCAGAACGAAATCCGCGAGAGAATAATCTTGATCCCTGTCATCGTGCGACGCAGAAACCAAGAACGTTCCCCTTATCTTTTTCGGAAACTTATTCTCGGACAAATATTTCGCCAGAAAAACCGCACCAAGCGAGTGGCCAACGAAAACAACGCCATTTTTTATATGAGGAATGAGTTTTTTGAACCAAATCTTCCATTCCAAGTACTTGGCGTTAGTTGGATTTGGCATCCTCGGCGCTACCACTTCAAATCCACTGCCAAGTTCCCTGCACAAATTCTCTTTCCAGTCTGTTTTTCTAAGTTGCCTAATGTCAATCCTGCGGGCTTTCAGATAGGATATATATTCCTTATACGTACCGAATGTGCGCACCCCGTGGATTACGATTACCTGTTTCTTCATGTGTTGACTATTTCAAAAATTTTTCAAAAATTTCTTTGAGCACCGCTGGGTTGCCACGGCCCTTTAACTTCCCCGGACAGTAGAACTGCGATCGGCCTTCGGCCATCACAAAATCGCAGTTCACTGCCGGGCAGGCATCGCTTTCTACTTTAGAGCTTCAGTCAGTAATTTCCTTAACTCCTCAGGATTAGCCCGACCTTTCGTTTTCTGCATTATCTGGCCGATGAGAAACTGCAGGCTCGCTGCCTTGCCCTTTTTGTAGTCCTCAACCGCTTTGGGATTTTTCTCTATGATACTCATTCACGACTCTTTCCAATTCGCTGGTGTCCGAAACCGTTTCCATACCTTCGCTCTTCACGATCTCCTCCGGGTCAAGGCCAGTTTCAAACATTTTTTTCAGAGCGTCCTTCGCTTGGCGGCTGCCGATTTTTCCCTGCTCAATAAGCGCGACGAGGTGCGCCAGATGTTCCGGTTCCACTTTAATATCGGCAAAACCGATGCCGGATTCGTTCATTAGGCCCACAAGGTCGGATGTTAGATAGTTGAAAACCAGAACGGCGTCGCCGTCCGATTTTTGTTCCCTCAATTCGCTCACGGCTTCCTCAAAATACCCAGCGAGTGCGGGCTCGCCCACCAAGGTATCTGTTCTCTGCACACCCAATCCATATTCTTCTTCAAACCGCACGCGTTTCACATCCGGCAACTCCGGCAATGCGTCGCGCAGTTTTTCAATATCAAAAACTTTCGTTTCAAACGGCGGCAGGTCCGGCTCCGGGAAATAGCGGTAGTCGTGCGCCTCTTCTTTTGACCGCTGGCTCACCGTCATCTGTTTCACGTCATCCCAGCCGCGCGTCTCGTGCGCCACCTTTTCGCCCTTCTCCAAAATTTCCTGCTGGCGCTTAAGTTCATAAGCAATCGCCGCGCCGACTGCTTTGAACGAATTGATGTTCTTCAATTCCGTCTTCGTGCCCATATTCAAACTCACATTCGCTTCTATGCGCATCTGCCCGCGCTCCATATCAGCGTCCGAGACGCCCAAGTACCTCAAAATTAATTGAAGTTCCCGCGCGAATTTCACGACTTCTTCCGCCGATTTCAAGTCCGGTTCGGTTACAAGTTCCATAAGCGGAACGCCCGCGCGGTTGAAGTCAACCAAACTGGAGTTGATTTTATCGTCATGAACCAATGTTCCCGTGTCCTCCTCCAGATGGACGCGCCTGACGCGCACGCCGTTCAGTTCCCCGCCTGAGACAATCGGCTGGTCGTATTCCGAAATCTGGTAGCCCTTCGGCAGGTCGGGATAAAAATAATTTTTGCGGTCAAACTTCGCGACGGGATTGATTTTCCCACCCAAAGCGAGACCGACTTTGATAACCGACTCCACTGCCTGCATATTTATAACAGGAAGCGTTCCCGGATGACCCAAGCATATTGGGCAAACATTCGTGTTCGGATGCTTCTCGTCCGAGTCGTTCAGCGAATCGCAGAACATTTTTGTCCGCGTCCTGAGCTCGGCGTGGATTTCTAGACCAATGGTGGGTTTATATTTATCCATGTTGTGGGCTTACTTGTCCGCCGCAGGTTTAGCGAAGGCGGATGTTCCATGTAATCTATTCTAAACCGCCGCGCAGGTTTTGGAAATAGCTTGACGAAAAACAGAAACCGTATAAAATCCTATCAGCATCCCAATCTTGGTTTTGACAGAAAGGAGCTCTGCAAGATGAACAAAATGAACGTCTACGAGGAGCTGCCACTCGTGGCAAATGTCTGCAACCAACTTCTGCGCGAGGTTGATAAAACGCCAGCATGGTCCATGGCGCACGTCCTTATGAACCCACGAGCATCGTCGCTGCCCCATCAACACTACAACACGGAGGAGTTATATATCATAACTCGCGGCACGGGGAATTTGGTCAAGAGGAGCGCTGGAAAGGAGCGGGCGCTCGTCGTAAAACCCGGAGATGTGATCCGAATCCCGCAATATGCTCACCACAAACTTGAGAATGCGGGAATCGTTAGTTTGGAACATTTGGTTTTAGCCACGCCGCCGTTCAACCCGACAGATGTTTATCTGATTAAGGACTGGCGGGATCCCGACACGGCACCACAACCCTTCGTACAACCGCTAGTAACCGATTGTTTTGACGGAGCCAAAATTGTCGCCTACAAATTTCCCGACACGGCGAGCGTCGCCTTCGGCTGGGTTATGGCCGAAACTTCGCGGCACAAACTACCTCACTACCATAAAGAAATAACAGAACGCATCTTCGTGGTCGAAGGCGGGGGGTTTATAGAGCTCGAGGGTATTCTCCATGAAATCGTCACCGGCGACTGGCTCACCATAAAGCCGCGCGAAATCCACGCGCTTCGCAACATCAACGAACAGCACATGGTCGTTGTCTGCATCTGCACGCCATGCTTCAGCATGGACGACGTATATTATATCTAATCGTCCTCATGCCCGCTCGCCAAGAACGGGCATTTTAGTTAAAAATCTTTATTGACAGAAGGCTACTTAATTATAAAAATCCCCCGGCTTTCGCCGAGGGATAGGAACTAAACACGCGCTTCAAGATTCAGCGCTAATTCGCCAGAATCGACGCGTTCAAGCAGCCGCACGATTGTCGCATACAGTTCGTGCGTTGAGCCGCACCGCCATTCCCAAAGTATTTCGCGCTCTCCGCGCATTCCTACCGGATACGGATAAGTGGAAGATTCCACGATTATGGGTCGAAAAGTCTGGCAAGAATTTTTGAAGCTGGCCGATGGGTTTCTGAACACCTTCCGGCACCCACTCCGGCGGCTTGACACCGAACCTGCGCAAATACATTTTCAGCTTGGATGATTTTTCATCGGTGTCCACGTCTCTCGGCGTGCCGTATCCTTCGAAATACACGACTGCATAGCGCTCCGCGTCAAGCAAGACGATATTGCCGGCAGTCAATGAATCCTTAAGCGGCAATGCCTCATTCACAAGCGTATGATATTCTTCGTTATATCGCCTGCAAAAGTCCGCAATAAAGTTCCAGTCGTCTTGGTCATAAACAACGGGGAGTTTCGGTGTTTCCTCAAGAATATTCTCCTCCCGATAATTACGCAAAGAAACTCTGCTGTATTTCTTCCAGAAGCTCCTCAGTTCCTCAAGCTTCAATCCACCACGCGGCCAAGATTGAAAAGCTGGACAGTTGAATCCTGCGTCAACGAGCTGCTGAATCCGGATATTCTTCAGAGGTAAAAGTTGTATCTTCGGGACGACTATGTTTCTTTTACGAAACAGATTTCCAATAAGATGCCCGAGCGGCGAAGGCCCATCGGCAGCTTTTGTGATATTTATAATGCCGAGCTTCTTCAATATGCGAGCGATTGCTTCGCGCTGGCTTCCAGTTCGCTTCATATACACCGTCCCCCTTATAAATCAACGCTGCCCCTATTTTACAAAATTTTTTGAAAACGTCAATGGTTGCAGATAGCTCGTTTCGGCCTTGACACTGCTTACTGTTCTCCGTTAATCTTCCGATAGGAGCATGTGTCCGTTTCCGCATCGTGCGGATTCAGCGACTGGCTCGTTTTACAACTTAGCCGAACCAGAAGTGTCCATTGATGACTGCTGGCGGTTTCCTGCAAAGGGAGAACGCCATGCAAACGGCCAATATCACGCTTGAACGCGTCCTGCCGATTGAGCAAGCTTTTGCGGCGGCACGAGAAGCAGTCCTTGAAAAAGCCGACGGTGAGAATATTTTTTTCTACAAAGACAAAACATTGCAGCTTCAAGATCTTTATCCGAGAGAACTGAATTCCGCCGCACTTTACCTCTTGGAAGAAAATGTGGCTTTTCAGCGCGAACTGCGGAAATATCTTCTGGAGCGGTATGGAATTGACACGCTGCGACTATCCGCGGTCGTGCACCTCGGAAACCGAAAAGGGTATCATCGGAATGATTCCCCCTTACGTTGAAATTTCGGAGGAGTTGGTGAGGATCATACCGCTTGACGGAGATCGCGAACCTCCTCCGTCGCAAATACTTAACGTGCCGATTTTGATCGACGGATTGCACCGCGCGGCTCTTGCGGATGAAGAAAAGATTCCGCTTCGCTGCATCGTCTGTAGCGGAAACTTTGACCGCCGATACCTCTATACCTCTTACGCCGCGCATGGGTCCGAAATAAAGTTATACAAGAAAGTTCCACCAGTGAAAAAACGTTATAGGCGACAGAAAGAATATTCCTTCATGCGACCACTTGAGGTTTTCCGATTAACAAACGTCGGAGTTGGCGGCGAGTATGACAGGAAGTAAGGAGTGATTACGTGCCAAAGAAAACGCTTGTGATTATCACCGGTCCTTCTCGCGTCGGTAAAACAACGATCATCGATAAACTTCTTGAGATTGTGCCATCTTCAGCGCGATTCGTAACAACGACTACGCGGCCACCACGACCCAAAGAACGGGACGGTGTGGACTATTATTTTCGGAGCCGTGAGGAATTCAAAGCTGGCATAGAGAGCGGCGAGTTTATCGAGTGGGTGGAATCATACGGGCATTTCTATGGAACTTCCAGAATTGAACTTTCGAGACTGATGGACAGCAATTCTGTACTGTTTGCCGCTACTGACACTCGCGGAGTCGTCGGCCTCAAGCAGGAATTTCCTCAAGCCGTCACCGTCTTCGTTAGGCCGGGCTCAATGGAAGAACTGGAAAAACGGATTGCAAACAGTACCGAGTTAACACCCGACTCTATTCAAAAAAGAATGGCTGCGATTACAGATAAAATGCGGCGTGCCGGCGATTTTGACTACTTAGTTACGAACGCCGAAGGAAAACTCGGCGACGCAGTACAAGCGATATTCAGTATACTCAAAAACCATACCACCTGGCGCATCGGCTTTGACCTCGACGGCGTGGTCATAGACCATACCGCGAATAAGATATCTGTTGCCGAAAGATTGGGGATCCGACTCGCTCCGCGAGAGACACCGTCGAATATCATGAAGATGAAAGTCGACCCGCAGATCTACAGAAAGATCAAAAAAACGATATATGGTGACCTCTCCGTAGAACTGCTAGCCCCGATAATGCTCGGAGCGGAAAATGTTCTGGCCAAGCTTAAAACGGCAAAATTTCCGCTCTTCCTTATCTCCATAAGACCGACCACCGAAGAACCGATAGCGTGGCTTAAGAACCGCGGTTTATGGGAAAAATATTTCGACAGCCAAAATGCATTTTTTGTAAAGGAACGGGTCGAAAAGGATGAAATTGCGCGCAAACTCATGCTGGATATTTTTCTTGATGATGAACCGAGTACGCTACGTACAATGCCTTCGGTACCGAAAAAATTTCTTTTCGATCCTTATGGCGTTTACCCGGAAAACCTAGAGTCTTACGCTGTGGTGTCTGGCTGGAAAGAGTTCGCTGATGTGATTTTGTCTCTATAAAAATTGAGAATAAAAAATGCCCCCTTCAAGATGGGGCATTTATTTTCCCAAAATTCTTTTCTACGCCAATCTCTTTAGCAATTCCTCGGGCGTGGAAACGACTTCATGGATAAGTTTGTGGCTGGAGGGCTCTTCGTACAAATCGTTGGGATAACTTCCCATCAGCGTTTTCGGATGCAGGGCATAGCACATTTTTCCGGCCATGGCCGCGGCGAAAAGTTCACCGTTCGTGTTCGCACCAAGATAGCCGTCCTTGTTGAAAATAAAACAAACGTCGGCGACGCGCACTTTGCGGAAAAGATGGTCGTACACTTTTCCCGCGACAGTTTCGCGGTAATTCGCGTCAGCGGCGAGCCGGTCCTTCTCGTGAAGCTGTTCAAATCCCATCGGCCGCTCTTCAAAATTCGGCTCCAATATGACGGGATGCAATCCTTTTTCCGCGGCAAGTTTGCGCAGCTCGGCTATGAATTCGGCCAAATCTTTTTTAAAACGGACACTCGTGCAAAAAACGACGGATTTCATCCCATTAGAAGCAGGTCGCGGTCAGCGCCCACTTATGATTATGTTTATAATGCAAAGACTTTGACTCCCATCCCGTTATATATTTTCCGCAATGCGACCGCGGCTTCTAACGGGATCATCCCATTAAGTATAGACCAGAAAACAAAAAAGTCCTGTGGACAACTGGACTTCAAAATTCCACCAGACAATAAGAAGCGGGTCAAATCAGCTTCAACTCTTTTAGAATAAAGTACCAGGGCTTTTTTGTTTTGTTACAT
>CAWJQC010000006.1:0-122013 GCA_963844965.1 uncultured bacterium
CCAGTTTCTACCACATCAACCCGTTGCTGGCCTGACTCAATGTTTGAGATATGCGACTGAGGGCGGCCGATTTTTTTGGCCGCTTGCACTTGAGTGAGCCCGGCTTCTACGGCGGGCCTTTCGGAGACGCTCCACCATATAGGCATATTCCCTCGTCTGGATCGATTTCATACCTTTTCACGCTATATCCAAGAAAACTAATATCCAAATATTGGATATTGTGATATTTTTTGGAAGGGTTGGTCTGGCACAATTTGATGCTTCCCGTGGCGGTTTGTTTTTCTTGTCCTCTGGACTTCCACCACCGCTCAGTCATCAATACCGTCGGGTTATCCCGAAAGGTCGAAACAGAAGACAAATAAAAAAACATGAGTGCATTTTTTGTATTTTCTGTCATTTGTAGCCCTAGGTGTTGAAATCCGCTGGACCGTGAAACCTGTTGATCCCTCAAGCAGCAGACCCGTGGGAAAGTGCTCCTTTGGTACGGTGGGGCATTCCTTCTTCTCTGTTCTCATCGGCGTGTCTTATCTGTTGTCGCCTAGGGCACCCAGCGTCCGTGGCGAACACTACATCGAAGTTCTTGCTCGAAGAGGGAACAAGCCCCGTCCTGCCGCAGCCGTCCCCAGTCGGAGCCCGGGGTCTCAAATTTTGCAGGTCTGACTGACTCCAGTTGAAGAGACCGAATCCAAAACCACAAGCCCGCGTCTGCGCCGCAACGCAATGACTCACCCTGCTCCAGTCTTGAGGCTCCAACTCCAACTCCCGGCTCTTGTACCTACACCTGTGCAGCCGCAAACCGTCTGATATCTGGGAGTACCCCAAACATAAATCCACGCAGACGTTTACCGTGGGGAGTAGCTGGCAGATGACCTGGAGCTATGACCGCTCGACCTTCGGTATTTTTCTCGGGGGAATTTCCAGGTGTACATTAACACCGCAAACATGTATTGCCCTCGTTCGACAATACCGGCGTGAACCAGCTCGGCGCGTCCTGGGATCGGAGACGGACTATTACCACACTGCTGGGAGCTATTATTGAGCGGTGAAATTCAGAGGGGGAGCCTGGCACATTGCAAGGCTAAGGGTTAAGGGAGTCGCGGCACGATCCAATCCTCAATTGAACGGGATTTTATCTGTTTCTTGCTCCGACTAAAAGAGTTGTGCTTTTGCGGAATGCAATGTATTGGGCCTTACAATTTTGGTATGCTACCGTCTTAATCGCCGCGCATCTAATCTCTCTCTCTCTCGAACCGGCCGCGCCGGTTCGAGTCCCCTCGAATACCTACTAATCCTTAAGCCAGAAGGAAATTCGTCTTTCAGGTTTCTGAGCAAGCTCTCGTTGTATTACCGTGCGCTGAGCATTCCAGTGTACGAGGCGAATAGCTCTGTTCGGTTGGATTTGCGTCCAGGGCCCGATATTTCGCCTTGTGTTTGCGGTTCGCAAACAACGACCATGATCGGGAAAGTGAACCCATCCAAAGAAGTCGACGCCGGAAGCGAAGCTCTCAATAAAAATCTTGTCCGGATGAAGGAAAAGCTTGAGCCGTATATCGCCAAGAAATCCGTCAATGTGCGGCATCATGCTTTCCAGATAGTTTTTGTCACGGGAAAAGAATTGCAAAATCGTCGGCATATCGAAGATAGTATTGTACCTTCATCCCGCGTTTTATGAATTGGTCGAATTCATTCATATAAATGTTCACTTCGCAACTTCTTGTGAACATTTATATGAATGAATTCGACCAATTCATAAAACGCGGGATGAAGGTACAATACTATCTTCGATATGCCGACGATTTTGCAATTCTTTCCCGTGACAAAAACTATCTGGAAAGCATGATGCCGCACATTGACGGATTTCTTGGCGACGGCTCAAGCTTGCCCTTCATCCGGACAAGGTTTTTATCAAGAGCTTCGCTTCCGGCGTCGACTTCCTTGGATGGGTTCACTTTCCCGATCATCGTGTTTTGCGAACCGCGAGCAAAAAGCGAATGTTTCGGGGCCTGGACGCAAATCCAACCGAACAGACTATTGCCTCGTACGCTGGAATGCTCACGCACGGTAATGCAACGCGACTTGCTCAGAACCTGAAAGACGAATTTCCCTTCTGGTTTAAGGATTAGTAGGTATTCGAGGACTCGAACCGGCGCGGCCGGTTCGAGAGAGAGAGAGAGTAGAATGCGCGGCGATTGAGAGACGGTAGCATACCAAAATTGTAAGGCCGATACATTGCATTCCGCAAACACAATACTTTTTGTCAAAGCAAGAACATGAGAAAATCCCCGTTCAATTGGGGATTTTATCGTGCCGCCGGAACTACACTAACCCTTTACCGTAATGTGCCAGCTGCACTCTGAATTCACCTCGAGATAATAGCTGCCACCCGTGTGGTAATAGTCAGTATCCGATCCAGACGCGCCGAGCTGGTTCACGCCGGTATTGTCGAACGAGGGCGATCCGTTTGCGGTGTTAATGTACACCTGGAAATTCCCCCGATTCCCAAAGGTCGAGCAGTCATAGCTCCAGGTCATCTGCCAGCTATTCCCCACGGTAAACGTCTGCGTGGGTCTGCGTCCGCTACCAGAGATATCAAGAACGGTTTGCGGCTGCACAGGTGTAGGGGCGGGAGCGGGAGTTGGAGTTGGAGTGGACTGGAACAGGCTGCGGCGTTGGTTGCGGCGCAGGCGCGGGCTGTGGTTTCGGCATCGTCTTTACAACTGGAGTCAGAGAGTCCCGCGAAACCGGCTCAGGGCTCGGGGTTGAGGACGGCTGCGCGGCAGGGGCTTGTACTTCTTGCGCAGGAGCCGATGTCGTGTTCGCCACGGGCGCTGATGCCGTCGGCGACGACGGATCGACACGCCGATGATAAAGAGAAGAAGGAATGCCCCACCGTACCAAAGGAGCACTTTCCCACGGGTCTGCTGCTTGAAGGATCCACGGTTTCACGAGTCCCACGATTGCAACGCCTAGGGCTACAAATGACAGGAGTCCGAAAAATGCACTCATGTTTTTTATTTGTCTTCTGTTTCGACCTTTCGGGATAGCTTTCTTTCCAACACCATTGATGACGCAGCGGTGGTGGAAGTCCAGAGGGCAAGAAACCGCCACGGGAACCATCAAATTATGCCGGACCCACCCTTCCAGAATATCACAATATCCAATATTTGGATATTGGTTTCTTGGATATAGCGTGAAAAGGTATGAAATCGATCCAGACGAGGGAATATGCCTATATGGTGGAGCGTCTCCGAAAGGCCCGCATAGAAGCCGGGCTCACTCAAGTGCAAGCGGCCAAAAAAATCGGCCGCCCTCAGTCGCATATCTCAAACATTGAGTCAGGCCAGCAACGGGTTGATGTGGTAGAACTCAAGCGCTTCGCCGCATTGTACGGGAAGAGGCTGAACTATTTTATAAAGTAAAGTTGTTCCAACCTACGACTCGCTGACGGCTTGGGCGAACATTCCCTTCACTTCTAGCGGTGCAGAATTTGGGCTTACTAACCGATAGAGCGGGCGTATCTTATCGTGGAACAACCGCCAGAGCGTATTCGCGTACCATTTCGATCGCGCGTAGTAGTTATACCGTAACAGCGCTCAATGATTGTAAGCACCGAGCCTGGGATCAATCTCTTTACCAGCTTCAATCTCATCCTCGAACCAGCTGAGCAGCAGGAAGGTCATGCCTTCGAGCAGATAAAATTGCTTGCACTGTTCATTAAAGCTAAGGCAAAACTCCGGACCAAAGGCAAAAGGGCACTTTTTGTAGAATTCTCTGTCTATCATTTTAGTGTCATTATTTTTTACAGGAAATCTCCGCGCGCGAATCGCTCGAAGAAATTTCCGCTTCCTGAGGAATCACCATCTGATGATCGACCGCCGCCATCGAACCCTCCTAGGCGCAATCCGCCCCCTCCGGAAGAGTATCCACCGCCCGAACCAAACGATCCGCCGGAACTCTCCCTCCAAGACGGATTACTTTCGTATAAACGCTCCGCCGCGTCTGAAAGCATGCCATGCAGCCGCTCGCTGTTCATCGGCCCGTCGTCGATGAGCGGCGTGAAGGACGGACGCGAGGAAGGGCCGAGGTCGATCCAGTGGCATGACGGGCAGGGTGTCGTCGTCCACATAGCCCTCGATGATCTGCCGCACGGCCGTCGTAAAAGCGTCGACCAGATCGTCGAAGCGCTCCGTCCCGAAGCCCGTGAGCTGCCGGATGAGTTCTTCCGCCCCGTAGCGCGGGAAGAGGACCTTCCCCGCGTAGAGGAGGTCCGTGCACGACGCGAGGCGCGACCTTTTGTCCGTCGTCACGTGGATGCCCTTGACCTTGTCGTCGTGGATGCCGTCGCTTTTCAGCTGGTCTACCGCCGCCTGCTGGAACTGGTTGTTTCTATGTCGATCTCGGTATGGCCGCGCTCTGCGAGCGTGCGGTAGAGTTCCTTCATCCTTGCGATCGTGGCCGGAAAGTCCATCCGGTCGTTTACGATCTGCGGCAGGACGTAGGCCGTGAATTCTTTGCCGTAGCCGGACACCAGATCGGCACCATCGCCGTTTTGTCGGCGGTCTCTTTTTGCGAAATCGCCAAGTCCGTGCCGATGTGGGTCGCGCGATAGTGCTCGATCTCCGGCAGCTCGTCGTAGTAGTGAATCATTTCATTGCGCACCACTTAATCTTCGTCTGGCACGATATTAAGAAGGTACTCGCGCTGCCAGGCGATTTCATTGCCGACCCGCAAGCGTTCCTTGATAACGTCCTTGATGCCCGCGTATTTGCCGGGCCAGAGCACGGTGTCGTTCTCGGCGATCAGCGGATACCTCTTGTAGGCACCGGAGCGCTTGCCTTCCTCGATCTCCCGGATGAGCCGCATAAGAAGCGAGTCGTCGTGAAGCAGATTCCAGATCACGATGAACCGTGTCGTCTTGTCGCCCAAGGGGAAGATGTTACGCGTTACCCATTCGTAGGTGGCATTCCTTGCCTCCTGGGTACGGACGCTCGCAACATCCTCACAGTCGTCCAGAATGCAGAGGTCGGGTCGGAACGCGCCGTGTTTGATGCCGCGTACGCTCTGCTCGGCGCTCGCCGCCGTAATCCTCGCGTTGTAGTTCGGGATCACGAGCGAGAAGGAATTCCAATCGTCCTCCTCGCGGAAGGGGCCGAGGTCGTTCCGCAGGAGCGGGTTGCCGTCCAACTGGTCCTTGATGTTCCGTAAGTACTGCTTCGCCTGCGCGAGCGTCTTGCCGAAGATGACGACGTGTTTTTTCTTTTGCTTTCCCGTGACCGCCCATATCGGATAGAGCTCCGCGAAGAGGGTCGTCTTGCCGCTGCCCCTGAAGGCCATGACGATGGCGAGGTCCGACGAATCGCTCTCTATGATCTGGTGCATCTCGTAGTGCATGGGTGCGGGCGCGTACGACATCCTGTCGGGGAAGTAGCACGGCACGAACCAGCTGAAACTCCGGCCCGTGACGGCGACCCTAAAGTCGCGGTCCGTGAGCATCCGCTCCAGTATCTTCTTGATCTCATCCGCATTTCCGACTCCGTACGCCGGTACATTACTGTTATTGTTTTGATTTTGTTCCATTTTGATTGTTGGTATCCGTTAATTTATTTTGACCGTCTTTTTCCTCACCGGAACCGACCGCTTCCGGCGGGGATTTGCCCGCAAGGTAAGGAGCATTGATCAGCGCTCGCTCCACCGCCGCCTGGAATTCCGCGTTCTCCTCCGGCGTCATAATGTTACGCTTCACGTGGGCAGTAACCTCGACTTTCGTGGCGGTACAGTTCGGATGGTGCTGCCGCAACCACAGTTGTACTGCTGGGAAATGTTTTTCCCGTAATTCATCGAGATGAGCTGCGACTTCGACATGTCGGTAAGAACTGCCTCACCTTCGGCGATGGCCTGGTCGGCCCGCTTCGCAAATTCTTTATCCTTTTCACGCCATTCGTAATAGGTGCTTGATCGGCTTTTGATTGCCGCACGTTCGAGCGCGATTTCGAGGATCGGCATTTTGCGAAACTCCTCCAAGAGCCGCGCCTTATTTTGCGTGATTTCGCCTTGATTGATTTATCCCATTTCCAGCTAGGCATGGATTTTCACGGCTTTTTGGCCGATCAGCTTTTCTATGCGCCGCTTCGCGACCTCGGCATATATCTCGCTCTTTTCCATCGCATAACACCGTCGACCCAACTTGTGCGCCGCAGCGATCGGTGCCACCGCTTCCGCAGAAAGGTTCGACCACGTATCGTCCCTGCGCGTAAGTACCTTGAGGTACTAAATGAACACTTTCACAGGCTTCGTGCCGAAAATTATCCCTTGCCCGGAGTGCTCTGTCGTCCGCCTTGAATTCAATGAAGTCCGTAGGGCATATCTTCTTGCCCTTCTCATACGCCTCAAATTGGGGCTTTCCTGGAGGCGGCATAGAGAGCATTCAGATATTCCTGCTGAAATAGCTCCTCGGTTCACGGTGCTATTAAGCGCGACTTTGCCCTTCGTCCCAACGAGTGCGATGTCGTGTTTGTTAAAGAACTTGTATTTCGCGGAAAATCCCTGGGTACGATCTTGCCCTTCGGAACCTCCACACGATCGTGTCGCGATACCGCCAATGTTTTTCCATCGCTGTCCAGATGGTTTGCAAATTCTTCGGGTTCTCAAAGATAATAATTGAGAAGTCCGGTTTCTGAACTTTTGCAATACTCGCCATCCAGCGGTCGCTCAGTGCTGAATGTTTGTGCCGAGATACCTGTGATTGTGCTTGAGGCCGAACCCTCCGGTCGACTTGCCGCTTTTCTTCTTGCCGCGCAAGTAATCCAAAATGTACGGCGGATCGGTCAGACACATGTCCGCCTTCTCGCCATCCATGATTAAGCATATCGTCTTCGTTCATGGAATTCCGCATCGGATCCGCGCGGTTGGATCTGCCAGACCGTTCCTTTCTTGGTTTCTATCTTATTAATTTGCAGCTTCTTTAGCTCTTTCTCGAGGATCGAACACCTCGGGTTGTTCATCTACGCCGAAGATTTTGTCCATATCTTCTGATGCAAATCCAGCGTTCTTGAGGATGTCCTCGTTAAAATCCTCTAGCATATTCCAATTCCAATCGCCCTGATGGATGTTGTCCTTCAAGGCCCACTCTTTCTCCTTGGTCTCGGTGAGCTTTGTAATTATCGTGGGCACGGTCATCATGCCCATCGACTTCGCTGCGCGAGTACGCATACTGCCAGCGACGACTAGAGCAAGCTTCGCCTGTCCGATTAGAAGCGATTACCGGCGCGCCCGCAGGAATTCGGGGTCGTTCTTGATGCTTCCGCAAAGCGTTTCGAACCCCATAGATAATTTTGCGTGGATTCCATCGAGGCAAGGTGAGGTCTGCGATTTTTACGTCAGTTGTTATTAAGTTATTGAGTTTGTTAGATTTTTTCATATTTTGTGAATTATTTTTTTATGTTTACCATCGACCGGGATGGTTTCTGTAAATCGAAAGGTGCCATCCCTGGCACCTTAGATAACGACTCTTGATTTTGGCAGCGTACACTTTACTGCCCCACTTTGTAACGCGTCGATTCCGTACCCGAAAAGCTTGAGCGCTTCCGCTTTGAGGCGCTTTTTTATCTGCGCCGCACCGCTCCCCGCGATACCGTAGTCCTCAGCAATGGCTTCCATGGTCGGCCTCTCCGATGCAGATCCGGTAAAACCCTCGCTGATTTCAATGAGTTCGTTTACAAACGTCAGTTGGTTTCCAATATTTTTAGAAACAGGGGTCGCTTTCAAAACTTCAGCGGGGAAAATGTTCGATTGGACTCTGAGCAATTCCTCCCTTGCGAAAGCCGTCTCTGCTTCGTCAAGCGGTGCGTATGTGCGAATGCCAACCCACCGGGCCTTTTCTCCAGAATTGACTATTTCGTATATAAAATCCCAATTGGTATTCGGCACCATAAGGTAATCAACGAGAATAATCGCCGATATCCCCATCTGACCATGATAGTAAAGATTAAAGGGCAGCTTGAATTTCTTACCGATAGCCATAACACGTTGGTAATACAAATCGGCTTCCGGCGGCGTGAACGGCGGATGATACGACATATTCGTAAACAACGGATGTCCGTTGGTTTTGAACCATTCGTGAATATTCATATGCCGCTCGAGCCACGTCGCGCCCGGATCTTTTACGGTGCCAAATTCCCTTCTCGCCGCTTCGAGAATCCTGCGGAATTCTCCGGCAAGACAAAGCAGGCCGAGACGCTTCGCGTTTTCAGCAGCCGTTTTTTTCATCGTTTTCTGCCGAAATGTTTCAATGGTATCCATAATTTACAGTGCTCTTTCAAAAATCCAGCTTTGCGATCCACGTTTGCCTAATACGATGCGCCCGTCAATAGCACCATCTTTGATTGAATACAACAACCCTGCATGGCGCGTCCGCAGACCAAACCAATCCTTGAATTCAAATACGACCGCTAAATGATTCCCGTCCGGCGAGAGTTCCGCGACCTCTACTTTGACCCTATTCCCAAGAACATCCGATGTCTTACTTTCTATGATATTCCAAGTATCGGACTGATCGGCCTTCCTCCGTACGCCGTTCAAAAGATTATTGAGCGACTCGAGGCGAACATGTCCGTTCGGTATCGTGTCGGTATATCTGAAATGGATTGGTACGCCCGTAATCTCGCACACTCGGAGATCGTCGGGGTGAGAAGGCGCGCCACTCCACAGACAAATCCTCGCTTCTTGCGCTGCACAATATTTTCCGTTCATTGACCGTACGGCTTCCTGCTCGAGAATCCGCGCGCCCGAAACGCTGCTCGAAACGAAATACCGCTTGAGCGCCTTCGTACCGGACGCAGCCGAGCGCTCGAGTTCCGATGGCAACACTTTTTTCCCGCTTATCTCGCAGCGCTCAAGCAGCCCCGGCATGACGACCTTCCCCGTTATCTCGCATCGCTCGGCTTCCTCGGGCAGCATCGGCTGCTGCGTTTCGGCGCAGAATACGAATTCCCGTCCGTGGCCGGTTTTGCCCGAAACCGCCGATCGCAATCCCTGATCCAATCGGTATTTCTTCCCGGAAATTTGGCTGACGGCGAGTTCGGCTTCGAGAGCGTCGCTTCCCGTGATTTCGCAGACTCGAAGTATTGCGGTTCCGCCCGCTTGCCGCTCACCGCAGAGGTTTTTAAGAGATCCTTCGTCACCATCTTGCCGGTCACTGCCGACGGTTCAGCTTCGTCCGAAAGAATATGTTTACCACTGACAGCACAGACGAGGACGTGCTCCGGCAAGGCCATCCGTCCACTCATATCGGATTTCTGAAGGAGATGACGCAAAGCCTCCGCTCCAGTGATGGCACACTGGCCCAAACAGTTACGTGGGATGACCTGCATCGTCAGAGAACAGCGGCTCATCTCGGGTACCATAACGATTTTTTCTTCGGATGGAACGAGGGCAAGGAGGCTTGTATACCCGGCCCCGACTCAAACTGATATGCAACCTCAACGTTCAAGCGTCGGTGTATAGTTCCTTCCAAGCCGACGACGAGGATTTCGAGGCGCGGCGTGAAGTCATCCTCAATCTTCTTCCGTTTCCGCGGATCACTCCCGGCGGCTTCAAGCTCTTGCGTCAGTCGGGCGTTATAAAACCGGCAAAACTCCGAAATTCCTTCGTCGGATTTTGCTTTTTCCGAAACGTACGAGGCGTTAATGCCGATAGGTTCAAGATTTTCAAGAATATCTGGCAAGCGATTTGTTCCGTTAGGATCAGCTTTGCTCCAGTGCTCGTCGAGTGAAAATGGAATCTCGATAAGACGCTCGTAACTGTCATGGGTTACCGTCGCGCGGACGCGCACCAATGCGGTGCCCGTAAATGAACGTTGGGCATCGCGAATACGTGAGCGTACGTAGTTTGCGTTGAAGCTTTTCACCCATTCTTTTGCGATCATCTCTGTTTGCGTGATCACATCAGCATCTCCGTCATCGACACGGTGAAGGCCGTTCCCGGTTATTCGACTGACCAACCGTCCGAACCGCGACGAGCCCGGCTGGTATGAATCCAAAGACCTTTCCTTCTCGCCCACTCCGACGGCATTGAGCGCGGCGGGAATGAATTGATGCGCTTCCATCGAATGGATAACCTCCGGCAGGCGCGGAAATGGAATCTCTCCCGCCCCATCGTCCATTCCGCCAAGCATCGCATCAATATTCTTTTCTTCGCGCTCCAGTTCGACTTTCGCTTCCGCGATGCTTTTCTCCGCTTTCTTCGTGGCTGTTTCAACATCCTTACCCGCAAGGGAGGCAATCACGAGCTTGCGTATCATTTCTTCGAAGCCGTCGGCCCCATTCTCTTCTTGTTCACCCATGCCGGACGCTTCGAGCAATGCCTCGATATCACCGA
Organism: uncultured bacterium; assembly: GCA_963844965.1. Lineage (GTDB taxonomy): Bacteria > Patescibacteriota > Minisyncoccia > UBA6257 > 2-01-FULL-56-20 > REEB91. The sequence goes on from CAWJQC010000006.1 coordinate 10,375, forward strand.
TCGCGTGCGAAGCCAATTGCAGCTTTTCCATGAGTCGCCCCACGATGTATTCTTCGAATGTGCCACGGAGGACGATATTGAAGATGCAGACGTTCGCGTGCTCCGACGCCAATCGCTGGATGCGGCCGATGCGCTGTTCCACAACCATCGGGTTCCACGGCAGGTCGAAATTCACAAGCACGTTTGCGGCTTGGAGATTGACACCCTCCGCACCAGCTTCAGTGGACACGATCACGTGGATTCAGGCGGATTCCTCTTAAGATTGGTTATCGTTTCCTGATTGCGTACGCCCGAATCTCCATTGATGAGCCCGCAGGAGATTCCACGCTCGCCGAGGAACGCTTCGATCGTCGTCTGCGTTTCGCGGCGAGTCGTAAACACGACTGCCCGCCAGTCGTCGGGATTCTCGGCTCTTAGTTTGTCAATGAGCGTTCCTAGGCCGCGCAGCTTCGCCGTTAATATTATCCGACTCACCACCTCGTGAACATCCGCCGCGAGCGATTCTGGAATCGTTTTGTGCAGGGCCATGCCTCTCAGCTGCGCATCAAGCGCATGCGGGCTACTGATGAGCGCTTGGAGGATAGATATCTGCGCGAGGCGATTCAATTTTTGAATGGGTTCGGCAATGAGATTGATAAGCTCAAGTTCCTCCGGCGTTGGATCAACGTGGTGCATCTGCACGATGCGTTCCGGGAAGTGGAGGTTGGCATCGGCGCGGCGGATGCGCGACATATAACCGTACACGATGGAACGGAACTGATCCTGCATCGCAGGATTCAAGCGACGAGCTTCCGTCCGGTTGTCGGCGATGAACGTGCGGGCGAACATGCCCGGAACTCCCGAAAGGGTTCTGATGGCCGCGGGCGACCGTGAGGAGGTCAATGAGGGAATAGATGTCCCAAAGGCGGTTCTGAATCGGAGTCGCCGTGAGCATGAGGACGTACTTGAATGTCCGGTCTGCCAATGCTTTTTTGAATCGTTGTGCGACTTGCGGCGCTTGGTCGGTACCGTAGAGATTGCGGAGTTTATGGGCCTCGTCGAGAACTAGCATATCGAAACCCACGGGAACGAGCGCGTCGAGATATATCCGCGCGGAGTGATACGTCGTGATTACCACCCCACCTTCTTCCGGCGGCTCAACATCAGCAAGATCCTTACCTGTCGCGATAACCGAGGGAATGCCAAACTTGGTATCAAGTTCTTCTTGCCATTGCGGCATCAGAAGCTTCGGGCAGACGACGAGGATTTTCGCGATGCGGTGCCGCGCCATAAGCTCGCTCATAACCAGACCGGCACTTATGGTTTTCCCTAAGCCCACATCGTCAGCGAGGAGCGTGAACAGGGAGCCTGCGGCAGAACGCAATCAGATTTTTCACTTGGTGATGGTACGGCTCGAGCTTGTCCCTCCATTTCGCCTCTGACTTGAGATCGTCCCGATCCCTGATAAGGATCGGCTCGATAAGATCCCACTCAAGCGCCGCGCGGTACAGTTTGTACGCGTTTGGGTCAGACGTTTTTCGTAAGCTCTTGCTGTGAAGTTGGGGCTGATTGTCCATGGGAAGGTTAGTCGGTTATTTGATGTAGCGCTTTCCAAATCGTGTACATCGCGTACGAATCCGTACCGCAATATTTTTTCAGCGCTTCGCGCAGCCTTTCGGACTCGGCACCGTTGAGCTCGCCCGAAGCGATTTTCAACCACGTGATCGCCGCCGTCCCGCCCTCACGAATATCGAGTTCCTTGTAGCTCAGCTCCGGCGCGAGGACGGGGAGGACATTTTTAATGGAAACCTTACCCCACAAATCTTTATGGACGTAATACTGCTTCGAAAAAATATCCATGAGATCGTAGATGCGGCTGTTAAAGTCGGTCATGAATCCTTGGAGGTCGGGAATCCTCGCAGCGATGGCTTGATTGATGCTCGACTCGAATCTTTTATTCCAAACGATGATGGTTCCCTTTGGTCCGATGTACTCTTGGAGCGACGCCGCAAGTGGGCGGCTCGGATCCTCCATGGTGGTACTCAAAAATTCTTTGTGAATCGGCTCTTCGCCGGGAGCGTTCACGATATGCAGGGAATATTGAAACGGAACGTGGTGATACGGCGAATAGCCGTCGAAGAGCGGTATCGCGGACGGATAGGTCTCGTAGTCAATGAAATAAAGTGGGAAGGCCAGTGTTCCCAGCTCTGTCGCGATTTCCGCCTTGCGTGCCGTAGTTCCGGAATTGAACGCGCGGATCTGCTCCTGCTGGATCTCGCTCAGTCCGATGTGCGTCGGTATCTTGTCCAGCCCGAAAATTCCGGCGTCCACCATCTCTTTCAGCTTTTTGGGACTATTTCCGATGCGGGCAATGTCATGGACGCCATATTCCGGCACCTGCGGATTCGAATATTTGAAGGTGCTACAGTGCCGCGAGCGACCGCGATAAATGCAAATGCAGAAGCCGGGCGGCTCCTTGTCGCTCGACAAATATGCCTTCGCCTCCTCCATCTCTTTTGCCACTACCGACGCGACCTCCTCCACCTTTACCGTCATGTCGGCGTTGATGAAAAGTTTTTCGAGATCCAACGGCCCAGATCGCACGTATTCGGGATTGAGATGGGTAATGAACGCCTGGTCGATTTTCAAGCCGCAGCGACGGAGCAATAATACCTGAAACGCGAGGTCGTACAAATGCTCATCCTTCGGCTTCGTTGAAGACTTTATTTCATAGATGATATAGCCGCCAGTAGCGTTGTTATATTTGAGGACGTCTATCGCAGCCAAGAAGCCATCTTTCTCAAGGACTGGTTGAAAGAGAATGGGCGTCTTCGCGGCGAGAAGTTGCGCCGTTTTTGCTTGCGCGGCAGCATCCCGGCCCTCGATCAAAATGCCGTCTGGGAAAAGCCCATGGGCGATATCCTCGACTTCGTTGCCGCTTTCCATCACGGCTCTATCGAATTCACTCAGCTCGAGGGTGCTATATATGTCCGGCTTGTGAATCCTAATCCACGCGTTCTTCGGACATTCACGCCAGATGATGTAATCGGTTTTCGATAGGGCCATCTTATTTTTCGATTTCCCTTACGGCCTTTTCCACCCCTTGCACGTCGAGCATGATGTAATAGGCCCGCTTGCCGCCACGCGAGATTTCCGTCCGCTTCAAAATACCCGCACTCACCAGCGGCCGTAGGTTGGGAAGCCACTTGATGCTGCTCGTTTCTTGGACTTCCTGCAGCACCCATGCACCGGCGAAACCGTGCTCCTTGGTCCGCTTTGCTTCCTTAATGGCTGCCGCCAAAATCGGGAGCCATGTGGGATGATCGCGAAGGAATCGCTGTGTAGCGATGTATCCGTTCAGGGGACCAACTTGTTTAGACATGCCGCCATCATATGTCATCATTCGTCATCATGTCAAATCTCGCAAAAGCATAGAAAAAATCCCATATCGGACATGTCCGATATGCCTTGGATTGTCCGATTTGTCCGAAATGGATCTCCGCCTTAAAATTCAAGAGCGACCTCCCGGCTTCGAAAACCGCTTTTCCAAGAAAGCCCTGAAAGGCTCATCAAAAAGAGGTTCCCGACCGAGGATCACCGCAAATGATTTTGCGTGCTCTTCTGAGCTACGCAAAACCATCTTGTTTGAGTGGGAGGATTCGAACAGTGGAGGGGGTCGGGGAACTGCTTAGTTCCCCGCGTAGGAGATTATTCAGAACCGAGGGTTCTGAAAAGCGAGCGGAGCGAGCGCGTTCGAATAGCGAAACGCCTCTCGCCTCCGCAGGAACATACACCCCATTTTTATGTAGAGACTTCTTTCTGCGCTCCGGGAGAAGAAAGTATTTTCTCTAAATTCGGCTTCATAAGCGCGTGCACTGCGATTCCGCAGAGAATTCCGACGAGCGCGCCGCCCAAAATATCAAGCGGCCAGTGAACGCCGACATAAATTCGCGCAATGCCGTTTATCGCGGCGAAAGCGAGATACCACCATCCAAGCCTGTGGCTCAAGTAAAACGCCACCACGGCCAAGGAAAAGAAAAAGGCGGCGTGCCCCGACGGAAAAGAGTAGCCGGATTCGCTCACAAGCGGCGTAAAACTCAGGACGTCAAACGGCCGCGGATAGTGGTAAAAGAATCTCACAACTTCCGTGATGATGCCGCGCGAGAGAATTACCGCGAGGGCACCCTCCGCGATTATCAAAAAACGCAGTCGCCACTCTCCCCGCCTCCAGGCGTAAAGCAAAAACCCCAAAACCAAAAAATACGGCAGATACTGCGCGAGGAAAATCCCAACATCATCAAGGACAAAGTTACTCCCCGCGAACTGGTGGATAAATTCAAAAATTTGCTGATTTAAATTAGCCATGGGCGATTGCGGATTTTTTACACATCACAATCCACGAGTACAATTATAACCGATTTTTCTCTTAGGCGACAAATTCCCGGAAAAAGAAAAAGGAGGCTTCGGTGAAACCTCCTACGCGAAAACAGTTAGTATGCATTGGTAGAAACTTAGCCTAGGGAACGATTCCGATGTCCCACTCGTATGTCTCCGGGCCGTCCTCCCCGTCGCGCGCTTTACGCACAAATTCGCGGTACTCCTCGGATTCGCCAAAGACATAAGTGCCCTCTCGCAGAACGATTGGACATCCGAGGAGCGCGCGGACTGCCTGGTCAACAAACCACGCTCTACGACGTTCTTCATAAGTCCCGCCGTATCGCGCAATAAGCTCGAGGGCTTTCTCAGTCCGAACTCTAAGCTCTTGAACTTCCTTATTTTCGGAGCCGCTCTCCATCGGTTTTACCTCCTCGGGCCTTTCGTCTGTCGGTCATTCTGATGCCCAAAACAGCTTTCTAAGTTATAGAAAATTTTCTATTAAAAGTCGAGTGTGCGCGCCTAATTCTTAATCTTCCGGCTTTCGCTCAAATCCCAAATACAATTACCGCGCTATTTCCGCACATACGGCAGAAGACCCATGAATCTCGCGCGCTTTATCGCTTCGGCGAGTTTCCTCTGATGCTTCGCGCAAACGCCGGTGTGCTTCGGGTCTATAATCTTCATCTGGCCGGAAATAAAACGCCTCAGGAATTCGGATTCCTTGTAATCAATATACTTTATGTTTTGGGAACAGAAAAAGCACTGCTGCAGCATGATGATTAATTGAAAATGTAAAAATCAAAGTTAAAAATGTAAGTTGTCCGCTTCACGAACTCCATAATTTTATATTTTGATTTTTTAATTTTATACTTTTTTGACCTGCAACGAGTCCAGCTCCACAGCCGTGTCGCGGCCGAAGATCGGCACCATTACCTTGATCCGCCCTTTTTCTTCGTCAATTTCCGAAATCTTGCCGTCATACTCCTTGAACGGCCCGTCTATTATCTTTACCAAATCCCCCACGCGCAAGTCAACGTTAAATTTGCTCTCCTCTTTGCCGGTGCGCGCGAGCAGGGCGTCAATTTCATCCTTAGAAAGCGGCGTGGGGTTCGTCGTATCGGTGCCGACAAAGCCTGTCACGCGCGGCGTGTTGCGCACGACATACCATGAATCCTCGGAAAGGATCATCTCCACGAGCACGTACCCCGGATAAATCTTTTCTTCAATCGTCTGCCGCTTACCGCCCTTCACTTTTATTTTCTTTTCCTTCGGGACGACGACGTTGAAAATCTTGTCGCCCATGGCGAGCGACTCCACTCTTTGCTTCAGGTAACGCGCCACCGCTTCCTCATAGCCGGAATAGGTCTGAATGGCATACCACTGGCGCAACTTCGGTTTTTCTTTCTCCGCGTTTGGATGGATAATCATGGAATTATCTTAAAACAAATGATTTCACGAGGTTCGTAAAAATGTAATCAAAAAGCCCCAAAAAAAGCGCGAGCCCCAAAGACAGGCCGATAACGATGGCCGTTAAACGAACGGCTTCATCGCGCGTCGGCCAGTTGACGTGGCGGAATTCCACGCGCGCCTCCTCAAAAAATTTTTTAATTCTGGCGAACATCTATTTGTACCGAAGTATTTTATATCAAAAATCGTTTAGACGTCAAGGTTCTGCACCGCGGCGGCGTGCGCCTGTATAAATTTCCTGCGCGGCTCCACTTCGTCGCCCATAAGCACACTGAAAAGCTTGTCAGCTTCGGTGGCATCATCTATCGCAACCTTCCTCAATACTCTGTTCGCCGGATTCATGGTTGTTTCCCAGAGCTGGTCGGGATTCATTTCGCCGAGACCCTTATAGCGCTGGATGCTTACTCCGGCAATCTTTTCTCCTTCGCCCGCCGCAGCTTCAGTGGAGGCGGGGCCGCCTTCCATATTGCCTCCCTCGCCGGCTTCGGATTCGGCAATCTCTCCTTTTGACTCTTCTTTTGACTTTCCTTTTTTGGATTCCGCCTTTTTTGACTGCAGTTCCTTAACTACTTTATCTTTCTCGGTGTCCGAAAAGGCGTAACGAAACTCTTTGCCGACCTGCACGCGGTAAAGCGGCGGCTGGGCTATATACAAATAGCCGCCCTCTATAATCTTCACGAAGTACCGGTAGAAAAGCGTGAGCAAAAGCGTCCGGATGTGCGCGCCGTCAACATCGGCGTCGCTCATGAGAATTATCTTGTGATAACGCAGTTTCGCCATGTCAAATTCCTCGGCTATCGCCGTACCGATGGCCACGACAAGCGCGCGAATTTCGGCGTTGGCGAGCATTTTATCAAGCCGCGCCTTCTCAACGTTTAAAATCTTCCCGCGGAGCGGAAGGATTGCCTGCGTCCGGCGGTCGCGTCCGGATTTCGCGCTTCCGCCCGCGCTATCCCCCTCCACGACGAACAATTCCGACTCCGAAGCGTCCCGCGAAGTGCAGTCGGCCAATTTCCCCGGAAGCGTAAGCCCTTCAAAAGCGCCCTTCCTGAGAACGGTTTCTTTGGCGGCTTTTGCCGCCTGCCGCGCCTTCGCGGTCAAAAGCACTTTCTGCAGAACATTCCGCGCCTCCTGCGGATGCTTTTCCAAAAATTCCTTGAGTCCCTCGTTCACCACGTTTTCAACCGCAGTCCGCGCGTCGGGATTGCCGAGACGCGCCTTCGTCTGCCCCTCAAATTGCGGCTCACGCAACTTCACTGAGACCACGGCCACAAGCCCTTCCCGCGTGTCGTCACTTATCAGATTCTCATCTTTTTCCTTCAAATACGCCTCGGACCGCGCGTAGTTATTCAAAGAGCGGGTGAGTGCGGAGCGGAAACCGGTAAGGTGCATACCACCGTCGGATGTATAAATATTATTGGCGAAACTCAATTCTTCCGTTTTCACGTCGTCAACGTAAACGAACGCAGCCTCCACTTCCATTTTTTCGTGTTCTTTGTGCACATAAAACATATCCTCCTGCAACGGTTTTTTATTCTGCGCAAGATGTCTCACAAAAGAGAGAAGGCCACCCTCAAAATAAAATCCATGGGCCGTGGGAATTTTTCCGCGCTTATCCAAAACGTTTATACGCACGCCTTTCGTGAGATAGGCCTGCTGCCGCAGGTGATCCACTATCGTTTTCCAGCCAAAATTGATTTCCTTGAAAATTTCGGGGTCCGGCGAAAAAATAACTTTCGTGCCGTTATTCTTGCAAGCGCCGATTTTTTTCACCTTCGCTTTGGGTTTCCCGCGCACATATTCCTGGATATACAGGCCGCCATCGCGGCAAACTTCCACACGCAGCCAATCCGAAAGTGCGTTTACCACCGAAACTCCCACGCCGTGCAAACCGCCGGACACTTTATACGATTCGCCGCCGAATTTTCCTCCGGCATGAAGCGTGGTCATCACGGTCTCAAGCGCCGACTTTTTTGTCTGCTTGTGAATATCAACTGGAATGCCGCGGCCGTCGTCCGTCACGGCGACTTTGTTTTCGGGCAGAAGCTCAACCGTGATGTTTTTGGCGAAACCGGCCATCGCCTCGTCAATGGAATTGTCCACAACTTCCCAAACCAAATGGTGCAATCCGTCAACTCCCGTCGTGCCGATATACATCCCAGGCCGTTTTCTCACCGGCTCCAATCCTTCAAGAACGTAAATATCCTTCGCTTCATACGAAGGCTGTTTTTTGGCTTCCTCTCGGGAAGCCTGTTTTTCCTTTGTTTTACTGGACTTTCTAGGCATTAAATATAAAATAGCCGCACCTCACGGCATCTTAATTTTAGCACAAAACAGAGCGGTTTACCAGTGGAATTTTTGACAAAAAATGCCCAAAAACCGCTATTTCGTACAGCGGTTTTTGGGCGTTGCGGGCAGGATAGGACGATATCCGAACGATTTTGATTCAAGGATCAGGCTGGTAAACCACAAAGTGGGGCCGAATTTTGGCACCCCTTGCTTAAATTTTTAATCCGATATTTAATTAACTTAGCGGTTTAAATTTTACAGAAACTGAGGTGATTATGCCCCACATAGAAATCAAACCCAGGTTAGACGATTTGGATGATTTAGACCTTGATGAGAATAGCAAAGAACAGATAAAAGCAGCTCGTTTGGAGGCCGCCGATTGCGCTCAAAAGTTGGCTTTACTGTCCGATCATGCTCTTAACCTTTCTGAAGTCGAGGCTTGTTTAGAAGGATGCCTAACTTCAATCAGGAAGGAAATGAATATTCAGATAATGATCAGAAAAAGCAAAGAAGAGGAAGGTCGGCTCCCTGCGTCTCCGTAACCCGAGCACGAGAAAGGAAATTTGGCTTAAGTCCATAGCTTAAGCCATTTTTTATATAAATTAGATTATTTATGGTCCTCGGGTAGCGGAGGGGGAGGGAATCTCACACGAACACATGTTTTGCCCCGACCCCCTGACTTTTAAAACCCACGGTTTTTAATATTTTCCTACACGGGGCAAAACGGTTCGAATCCCTCGGCTCATAGTTGCAAAAAGAAAACACCTCTTCGGGTGTTCCTTTTTGCAATTGCGGTGTCTGCTTGAAAATATCCGAACCGAACTGAATGGGCTTTTTAACGATAACGGACATAAATAGTTTTTAATCGGAACGGAAAGGACGATTTCAAGTTTTTCTTTGACGGCTTCATTTTAAATTTTTCTATTTTCCGTGTTAGAGCCTGTCGTCAGAAGGTCAGATTCCTTTTCAAATTCTTGCTGATTAATTAAACGCAATAAAAGATGGCGCACTGTGTAGTTCTTTATTTTGGCTGGATTATTTCCATCCTCAGTTTCAGTTACTACAAATTCATCAAGAGTTATTTTTCTTACCCAACCAGTTTCTAAGTCCATATAAATATCTCCTTTGTATTCAGAACCACCCTCTGTTTTAATATATTTATCTTCAGAAGATTTGACAGCCATTTTCAGAGTGCTTTCGCCAGAATCATATCCAATTATCGCGCAGACAGCTCTATCAACTATGCTTGCTCCCTTAAATTCAAGCGTGACTTCCCCATTGCGAAAAACCGATCCTGGCTTAATAGTTGTGCCAAGATTAACAGGTGCCTCGCTAAAAGCCGCCGGATGCACAATCTTATCACCTATTAATTTCAATGCATCTATTCCTTTTCCAAAAAGCGGTCTTGAAAAGATATCATTCAGAGCGTGAAAATCAATGAAATTATTGTATATTGCATAACAAAATTCAGGAGAAATTTTATTCCCCTTGCTGTCACTTATACCTTCAAATTTATCATGCGGAATTCCGAATACAGGGCCTTTATCAAGTACGCCTGACATCCTATTAAATTCATAGTTCCATGATTTGAGTGCAGGAATAGTAACAATATTTTCAGAATTTAATTGTAAACAAAATTCTTTAATAGTACATTGATCTAATTTTTTCTCTGACAATGTTGCGGGAATGTAGCGGAGTTTTAATGAATATGTTTCGGTGCCTGTGCGTTTTCCGTCAAACCCCATGTGAATAAACTGGGTTCGCATATGATAATACTGGGTTTCCAGTTTTCGATTAATTGAAAAATCAAATTGGCATGCGAGATTTTGTAAAAGAGTTTTATTCCCCATATCTTTATTTCATTAAATTATCAATCGTAATGCCAAGTCCGTTGGCAATTTTTACGACAGTCTGAATAGACGGCTTAGTAATAACATTACTTTCGATTTTAGTAAGCGTTGTGTAGGGAAGGTTGGATTTTCTTGCCAGTTCGTCTTGCGTTAGTTCTTGCTTATTCCTAAGCTGTTTTATTTTATCTCCAATCGTTTCCTTGTTGTTTTGACTTTTCATAGTTTCCTAAGTATGATAGTATTAGTATGGGTGCTTATTTGACCCTTCATAATTATACTAACAAATTTTATGAGATTAGTCCACTCAAAAAATAAAAATCCGCTTTTAGCCTGTATAAAGTACGAGCCGACATTTTTGACGGGTTCTTTGGCAGTTTGCCTTTCCGTTCCGATTAAAAACTATTTATGTCCGTTATCGTTAAAAAGCCCATTCAGTTCGGTTCGGATATTTTCAAGCAGACACCGCCAGTTAAGAAATGGCTCGCCTTGCAGTCGGGCTCGCCAGCCGTTTTGTGGGGAAATTTCAAGCCGTTTCGCATTAAGAAAGGCTAAAAGCAGATTTTCTAAAATATGAGATATTTTATCTACACAAGGAAATCAACCGAGAGCGAGGACAGACAGATGATGTCGCTGGAATCGCAGCTGAACGAGCTGAAAGAATTTGCCGTCAAAGAAAAACTTGAAATCGTCGCTTCGCTGAGCGAAGCGCAAACCGCCAAAGAACCAGGGCGAAAGATTTTTGCAGAAATGCTTGATCGGATTTGCGCAGGAGAGGCCGACGGAGTTTTGGCTTGGCATCCCGACCGATTGGCCCGCAATTCGATAGACGGCGGAAAGATTATATATCTCTTGGACACAGGAAAAATCAAAGACCTCAAATTTCCGACGTTCTGGTTCGACAGCACGCCGCAGGGGAAATTTATGCTGAACATGGCCTTTGGACAGAGCAAATACTATGTGGACAATTTGAGCGAGAATATTAAACGAGGACATCGAGCAAAACTAAGAAAAGGAATTTGGCCCGGCTTCGCCCCGCTTGGATATCTGAATAATCCAAAAACAAGGGCTATTGATGTTGATAGCGAAAGAGCACCGATTATTAGGAAAGCGTTTGAACTTTACTCAATCGGCGAATATACCCTGAAAGCCCTTGCCAAAGTTTTGGAACAAGCGGGACTAAGAAGCCATAAAGGCAATATTCTTGTCGTTGCCTGTGTCCAGCGACTTTTGAAGAATCCGATTTACTACGGCGTATTCTCTTTCAACGGTGAAGTATATGACGGAACGCACGAGCCTATTATTTCCAAGAAACTTTTTGATTCTGTTCAACAAGTGATGAGCAATCGAGGAAAGAAGCAACGAAAACGAAAACACGACTTTGCTTTTTCAGGATTTATGCGTTGCGGAAAGTGCGACTGCCTTATCACCGCCGAAACGCAGAAGGGACACACCTATTATCGTTGCACCAAGAAAAAGCAAACTTGCAATGAAAAGTATTTGCGCGAGGAAGTTCTTGTTGAACAGATGAAATCCGTCATTCAAAAAGTTTCAATTCCCGACGACTGGGCGGACAATATGCTTGCCGAGATAGACCGAGAGAAAGAAAGCATACAAAACGAGGGCTTTGTTTTTGTCCAAAATCTCAAAACGCAGAAAGTGGAAGTTGAGCAGAAAATAGATCGCTTGCTCGATATCTACATTGAGGGTAAGGGCATATCGCCCGAAGAATATCAGGACAAGAAAGCGAAATTGCTCAACGAGAAGGGCGACATCGAGCAAAGAATTAGAGATTTTGGGCAAAAGGGAAATAACCGGCTCGAACTTATCCGAGAAGTGATTTTACAGAGTAGCCAAGCCAAAATTGTTTTATCGCAGGGCGATAAAAAGCAAATCCGCGAATTTCTCAAAAATGTCGGCTCGAACTTTACTCTTAATGCGAAACGGCTTGAAATTTCCCCACAAAACGGCTGGCGAGCCCGACTGCAAGGCGAGCCATTTCTTAACTGGCGGTGAGATATTAGACTTTGCTCGAACCCACTTCGCACGCGCGGAGCGCGTGGTGGCTTGAACCGGAAGCGTACGCCCCGATTCCGCTGACAGCGCCTCGACCGCGCTCGCGGACTCGCGCGGGCAAACCCAAAAATTTCCTTGCATTTTCTTTGCGCGGCTCCTCCCCCCACCCCTCCGCCGCAAGGCGGGAAATGAAGGAAAGGAAATTTTTGGTTTGCGTCGCCACAAGGAAACTCCACAAAGAGTAACAAAAGATTTCATCAAATGAAACCCTTTGCTCCGTATCCTTGTGGCGACCCGAGGCGCAATACAATGCGGTTTGCGCTAGGGCACAATCATATTTGATATGTGCTTGCCCCACCCGCCCAGTGCGCGCACAACCAGCCCGGCCGTTTTTAGGAGAAATTATAAAACGGCGGGGCTGGCTCCCTTGAATTACTTAAAGCAAGTGAACTGAGGCAAGACCACAGATAACGCAACAAATGCCAGTCCTAATATAAAGGTAGCCGTTATGAGATTTGCATTTGAGAAAAGATTCTCACCCAATTCTTTCAAAATTGTATTTTCGTAGGCATCCGCTTCCTCCATGTCGGGGTTATTCCTCATGTCATGATATTTTTTCTCAAATTCTTCCAATTTCGGCTTGTATTCCTCTGGGGCAATTTCACCCGTCGAGAATTGTGTGCTGACATAGGAAAAGTCGCCAAGAGTTTTCTGAATGCCCTTCAAGCCCGCCGTATATTTTGCGCCAAAAATCAGATTGCGTTTGAAACCAAGGAATGCAACAACAACCGCGATGACAAAAAATATAAATCCTACGCTGGCAAGCATGTCATTTTTTGGAAAGTTGCTTGCCAACAGCGCTTGAGTTAAACCTGCGAAAATGCCGCAGACCGTGACTATATACTCGTAGTATTTTCTGTGGCTACTCTTAAACCCATCAATTTGCGGGCTTGTAGTCAGAATAAAACTGTGAATTTTCTCCTTATAGGATTGCGCTTTTTGCTTCAATTTACTTACTTCTTCATCAGTCATAGACATTTTTATTTCAAAAGATTGTTGATGTTTTGAATAATACCGGCGCTTTCAACCTGCCCGGTCACTACCCAGGTCGGTATGCCAAGAAAACAAACCTTTCCGTTTTCTTTTGCCAACGCGAGGCCGCCAGAATTTCCGTGGTCGACTTTCGCAGACACTAAGTAATCACTGATTCCGTAGCTGGCATCATAACCGCTGATAATTCCCGTGGTAACACTTTCAGGCGGCGCAAACTGTTCCAGATTTACCGAAGAGGCAGGATAGCCAACTATTGCAACTGATGTGCCAACGGTGGCTTTTTGCGAGCATCTGGTCATTGTTCCAACCCTGTAATCCAACTGGTTAACCTCTAAATATTCATCGAGCGGCGCACCATTTTGGTGCGCGATGGTCCGTGCCTTCTCATTTCTACTAAAAGGGACGATCGCGAAGTCGCGTTCGGCGTTAGGTTTATAGGCATTTGCTAAATCCAAAATATAAGCACCCGAACGATACGACATTCCATTGACTTCGTACTTCGGATTCATAAATTTATCGTTCACAAACAAACATGTATCCATTCCACTGACCACATGCCAATTCGTAAGCAGTTGTCCCGTTTTATAAAGTATGGCGGTGCCGACATACTCATTGTTATCAGTGTCAAAACAGGTAACTACTCCGACTGTATCAAGATAGGGTTGGATGTCGGAGGAAGATAGGTCTTGAGAAATATTTGCATTAGTTGCTTTCTGGTTGCTCGCTTGATTAGATTTAACTTGTTTCTTCAAATCTTCCACCTCTTGCTTTAGTTGGTCGATTTCCGAAGCAGGCGGTGTTGTCGTCCCAGAATTAGCGCTATTCGCCGGAGTTTGCGAAGTATTTTCTACCGGATGATTTTTAATCTGTTTCCATCCAAAATATCCCGCGCCGCCCAAAACCAAAATTCCCGCAATAATTGCGATGAGGAGCGGTATTTGAATAAATCCCTTTGAGTTTTTCATAAATCTATTTTAGCAGTTTATCAACCGAAACCCCAAGCGCTTGAGCCAACCTTTCCAACTGTTGAATGGTGATATTTTTCTTCCCGTTTTCGATTGCACTCATATATCCTCTGTCCATATCAAGCGCTCGACAAATATCGCCTTGTGTCATTTTCTTTTGCGTCCTGATTTTCTTAATGTTTCCGCCAAGGCGTTTACTTATCAACATTAGTATAGCATAGGAGATATTGCACTTTCAAACAATCTTGAACTATAATTCAATAGTGGCGACGCAAACCAAAAATTTCCTTTCCTTCATTTCCCGCCTTGCGGCGGAGGGGTGGGGGGAGGAGCCGCGCAAAGAAAATGCAAGGAAATTTTTGGGTTTGCCCGCGCGAGTCCGCGAGCGCGGTCGAGGCGCTGTCAGCGGAATCGGGGCGTACGCTTCCGGTTCAAGCCACCACGCGCTCCGCGCGTGCGAAGTGGGTTCGAGCAAAGTCTAATATCTCACCGCAGATAGAAACTTCGCGTTCGGACAGAGCCGCGCCGCTGTGCGGCGCGGCAGAGTGGGCGGGCAAGAAATGCCGCCGCGAAGCGGCGAATTGGCTCGGCGGGGGGAATCCGAAATGCGGGGATTTGGCTCTTGTTTCAAATCCAAGAACTATATGAATATCAAACCAAAATATTTTCTATACGCGCGTAAGAGCACCGAGGACGATGACAGGCAAATCATGTCCATCGAGGCACAGCTTTTTGAGTTGCGGGAGATCGCGCGTAAAGAAAATCTTGAAATTCTTGAGGAATTTCAAGAGTCGAAAAGCGCAAAGACACCGGGGCGCGAAATATTTGGCGAGATGATGCGCCGCGTAGAAGAAAGCGATGGTGTTGGTATTTTGGCGTGGCATCCCGATCGATTGGCGAGAAATAGTATTGATGGCGGGCGCATCATCTACTCTGTTGATACGCGCAAGATCGTTTCTTTGCGCTTTCCGACATTTTGGTTTGAACCAACCCCGCAGGGGCTCTTTATGTTGCAAGTGGCGTTCGGGCAATCTAAATATTATTCGGACAATTTGAGCGAAAATATCAAGCGCGGCATCCGCCAAAAATTGCGTCGGGGCGAGTGGCTCAATCGTGCGCCCTTTGGCTATCAAAATAACCCGCGAATTCGCAATATCGAGCCGCATCCAGACAAACGCGCGTATTGTGAAATTGGCGTACGAGGAATACGCCAAAGGGTCGCATACGCTGATTTCGTTGTCGCAATTTTTGGCGGACTTGAATGTGGTTACTTCTCACGGAACGCCACTTGCCAAAGTTTCCATCAAACGACTGCTGACACATCGGGTATATATTGGCTTCGTCAAACATGGTGCTGAATGGTTTGATGGAAACTTTGAGCCGATTCTAACTCCCGCATTGTTTGAAGCCGTGCAGAGGGTTGTGGCGGGCAAGGAGCGGCCGCGCACGCGCAAGGTGAAGCATGATTTTCCACTTGTCGGCCTCTTTCGCTGTGGCGAGTGCGGCGGCATGATTTCCGCGCAGTGGGCAGTCAATCGTTGGGGTACAAAATATCGCTACTATCGCTGTTCTAAAAAGCACGGCCGTTGCTCGCAACCGTATGTGCACGAAGGCCGAGCTTGCCGACAAGATACGGCACGGCTTCAAACAATCTCGCTTTGCGATCGCTATACCGATTGGATGTTGACGAAAGTGAAAGAGTGGGAGCGCGAGGAAGTTGGAGCGTCGCAAAGCGAGGTTCAAAATCTTTCCGCAAGTATCAAAGCGGACGAGGAGCGCATGGAAAAGCTAGTTTCCGCGTATCTCGATGGCGATGTACCGAAAGCAAATTTATCTTGACCAAAAAAGATACGCTCATGCGCTCTCTCGCCGCTTTGCGGGAAAAATTGAAAGATTTTGAACGCGGGAGAAAGAATTGGGTCGAACCCCTGCGGGAATGGATTTTGGATTTGAAACAAGCCGATTTTTTGTCCCGTTCGAATGATTTGTACCAAATCAAGCAGTTTGTACAAAAAATCGGAACGAACCCTATGGTTCGTGCCAAATCCCCGCATTTCGGATTCCCCCCGCCGAGCCAATTCGCCGCTTCGCGGCGGCATTTCTTGCCCGCCCACTCTGCCGCGCCGCACAGCGGCGCGGCTCTGTCCGAACGCGAAGTTTCTATCTGCGGAGGGGGAGGGATTCGAACCCTCGATACCTTGCGGCATACACGCTTTCCAAGCGTGCGCACTAGGCCACTATGCGACCCCTCCTTATCAACCAAAATCTTACAACTTAAATTTTAAATTTTCCAATTTTTAATTTTCAAACCGACACCGCCTGTAATGCCTTAATCCTTTCTTTAATCCCTGCCTGCCGGCAGGCAGGGATGCGCCTCTACGTCGCACTAGTGCGCCGAGGAGGCGTAATGCGACCCCTCCGAAACTACTCAATTATTGTGCCTCGGAAACTCTCGCCCTTCAAGAGCCGCCCGAAATTTTTCAAATCCTTGCCGTTTATGATTATTGATTTGAGTCCGCGCCGCTCCGAAAGCCGCGCGGCTATGGGGTCAACCGGCGCGTGCGAGCCGGGAATCCATTTGCCGGGAATTAATTTGCGGTATTCGCGCCAGCCGATTTTTTCATACGGGCGCGCGTCTTTGTGCAGGGATGGATCTTTGTGATAGACGTGCGCCGGTTTTCCGGCCACGATAAACTCGGGAATCCGCAAATCGGCGGCAATCGCCGCCGCCACGAAGTCCGTTGACCATCCCGGACGCCAGCCGGACGCGATCGTTATCGGATATTTTATTTTTTTCATCTTTCCTCTCTTATCAAAAACAACCGGATCGGCAATCCTCCGAAAAATCGTGCGCAGAAGATGCGCGTTCAGGCGCGTGGCGTGAATTCCTATCCAATCCTTGTCTTCGTTCGCGAGCGGCGATACATTGTGCGCGGCATTTTGAAAAACGCGGGCCAATCGCCCGCCGCCGACCACAATTACGAAGCGCTTCCCTCTCTTCAAAAGTTTTTCTATAAACTTCTTGAAATTTTTTAAATAACCGGTGTCTATGTCGTCCGGATAGATAACCGAACCTCCAAGCGCGACCACCACCGTTTTGCCAAAAGCGTATTTCATAAGCTTATTTTTTGCCGGTCCGGCCCTCGTTCCAATCTATCCGTCTCCCCTTTCGCCTCGCTCTTTTTACGGTAAAACCACTAGGATATCTTTTTTCAAGTTTTTTGATATTTTCTCCCAACACTTCGTCCATGTCCCAGTTAAAATAATTACATATCATGGCGGCGTACCAGAATATATCTCCCAAATTCTCGCGAATGCCGCTCCTCTGATCGTTCGCGTGACTGAAGGTTTTCTTGATGCAACCGGCGACATCGCCCGCTTCGCCCGCGATTCCCAGTCCCCAAATAAATATTTCTTTTTCTCTGTTCCCAAATTTCTTCGCGGTCCTCTTGCAGAGTTTCTGGTATGTTTTTAAGTTGTTCGTTTTTTGGCTCATGGAATACCGGCTGCCGAAAATAACGGTAATAAAAATTACACGGAGATTGCCTGTAGCGCCTTAATCCTGTCTTCAATGGGAGGATGAGTCATAAACAGTTTGTGCCACCAGGAAACCTGGCTGCCCTTGAACGGATTGTCAATCCACATATGCGCCGTGGAATCCTTCGCAGAGCGCATCGGCGTCTGGTCCGCCTCTATTTTCCTCAAGGCGGAGATAAGGCCTTCCGGATAGCGCGTGAGCAAAACTCCAGAGGCGTCGGCCAATGCCTCGCGCCGGCGTGAGATAGCGAGCTGGATGAGCATCGTGCCGATGGGAGCGAGGATGGAAAGTATTATGGCAAAGATAAAGAATATTTCACCGGCTTCGTCGTTCCTGCCACGCCGCCCGCCCATGCCGCCGAAGAAGAGCGACCTCAGAAAAATGTCGGCAAGAAGGGAAATTATTCCTGCGAGCACGGCCGCCACCGTGGAAACCAGAATATCGCGGTTGCCGACGTGCGAAAGCTCGTGCGCGAGGACTCCTTCAAGCTCGGTCTTATTGAGACGCTGGAGCGCGCCGGCTGTTACCGCAACCGCCGCATGCTTCGGAGTCGCGCCCGGTGGCGAAAGCGTTTATCTGCATCTCGGGCGTCACGTAAATTTTTGGCACAGGCAAACCCGAGGCGATACAAAGATTTTCCACGACGTTGTAGAGCGTCGGATTGTCTTTTTTTTCAATCGGCTGCGCCTTCGCCAAAGCCAAAGCAATTGAAGCCGAAGAATAATAGCTGATAAGAGAATAAATTATGGTAAAGATTATGGCGAAAACAATAAAACTATAGTCGTTGTAAGCCATTGAGAACGCGTAGCCGATGCCCACGACGACGACAAAAAAAACGCCGAACAAAAGCCACGTGCGGTGAACGTTTTGCGATTGGTATTGGTAAAGATTGGCCATAAAAGAAGAAATGAATTAACGATAAATATCCTTGCGATTTCCGACATCAATCAGATAAACCGCGCCGTCAGGAAGAAATTTGAAGATGGAGCGGTAATCTCTGCTTATTCTAAAAGAATAACAACCGGAAAGCTTTCCAGTCAGCGGTTTTGTATGAAGCAGCGGGTGAAATGAATCTGTTGATAAAAGGTCAAGACAAAATTTAAGCTTCGGCTTTAGTTTGCCCTCCAACCTTTTAGCGGAATTAAGAAAATTATCGCCGAAGATAAGCCGCCGCATCTATCGTGATATTTGGCGCAAAAAAGTTTTGGGATTATAAGTATAAACCGGTTTTTCTTTCGCCGCTTTCAAAACCTCCTTTACAAATTCTTCTTTGTATTCTCCTTCCGGGTCTTTAACGCCATTCAGTAAGATGGGCAATATGAATTCCTGCAGCAATTCCTGTTTAATCTCTTTTTTAAGTTTTTCTAACGTTTTTGTGGACATAGAAAGATAATACGCCAAAACAAGCCACGAGTCAATTTCAAATTTTTCTTTGCCTTGCCAGGTGTAGCCTTAGCGAAGCTAGGGCGGCAAATTCTTATTAAATTTTGTCCTTTTTACCTTGATTGCATTCCCAACACAAAGTTTGTAAATTTTCTATATCACTTTGACCATTCTTTGCGACTGGAGTTTTATGATCAACTTCTAACCGCACTTTATTATCAACGGAAGGGCTTCTGCCACACTTAACACATCTGTAGTTATCCCTCTTTAGTACGTCCCAGCGGGTTTTCAGAGGTAAAGCGGCCCTCGCCTGCCTTGAAGCAACATTACCTAATAATTGTTGCTCCGAAATTTCGCCTCTCTTAAAACGAGCGAGTAGAACGCACGCCTTACGTAAACTACCCCATTGCCTTTGGTAGGGGTTAGTGGAAATCCTGAATCCGTGTTTCGCTATGGAGGGCTGGCCAGGCGGTCTCCCGAGTTCTCGCCAGACAAGTTCTAAATTATCCATGAGCTCCTGAGGCGAAAATCTACGGGATTTCACTCCAGTTTCAATGCCAATCAATGCGAGCGCTCGGCGCCAGCTCCCGAACCTATTCGAAACGGTCCATGAATGGCAGACTTTATCTTTCCATCGATCATATTCTCTTGTGGTGAAAGGACGAAGGTTGCGCCTTTGCGCAAAGTCGCGAAGCGAATCGAGGATTTTCTTATCAGTGATATGGGTGATCTTCGCATCGAGACGGAATTCAAATTCGTCATTAGACGTAATCATTTTATTAAATCTTCAATTGAAACGCTCAACGCTTTGGCGATTTTCGCCATTGCCATCAAGATGGTTTATCAATAACTCCTCTTTTGATTTCTAGGTAAAGAACTCTAGAGGTTAGAACTTCACCTGCACCGGCTGCTTTTCCGCGTCGCTCAAGTCACCGAAAAATTCCATCGGCTTGAAACCGAAAGAGTTGGCTATCAGATTCTTCGGGAAACTTTGGATGGCGATATTGAGGTCGCGGACACTGCCGTTGTAGAAGCGGCGGGCGGCCTGAATCTTATCTTCGGTATCCGTCAGCCCATCCTGAAGTTTGGCGAAATTCTCGTTCGCCTTCAATTGCGGATAGTTCTCGGCGACGGCGAAAAGCGACTTCAAGGCGCCGGAAAGGGCGTCCTCCGCACCAGCTTTTTCCTTGCCCATCGGCGCGCCCATCGCCCGCGCCCGTGCGGCGGTTACATTTTCAAAAACCTGCTGCTCATGCGTCATATAACCCTTCACGGTCTCAACGAGGTTCGGAATCAAGTCATAACGGCGCTTCAACTGCACGTCTATGTCCGACCACGCCTCCTGGGTCTGGTTCCTCAAGCGAATCAGCCCGTTGTACGCAAACACAAGCCAAATAACGACTATGACCAAAATCACCAGTAACCAAATCATGGATTAATTTGTAATTGTTAATTTATATTATTGCTTTAATTATATAGGTAAAACGAAGCGGGTGCAAACGTTGCTAACTTGCACCGCCAGTGCCGGCGGAAAACGAACCTGATTCGCGATAACGCTATGCACAGATTAGTTTTCAGTTTTGCAACGGAGTTCGTTTTATTGACCCTTCTCGGTATCCAAAGGTAAAAGGTCGGTGGATGATCTAAATTCAACGCAAAACCAAATGAGACTAGGGATAAAGATTTCCGCTGTTCTGTCGCTGATTTTACCGTTCGTCGCCTCCGCTCAGCAAAATGTTCCGCCGCCGATGACCGATATATCGGGGTTCGTCGGGCTTATCTGCACCGTGGTTAACTGGCTTTTCACCTTCCTCATTGTTCTCACGATCCTCTTTATCATCGTCGCGGCGTTCATATACGTTACCGCCGGCGGCGATCCCGAAAAAGTGCGTGGCGCCACGGGTTGGATAATTTATGCGGTGGTAGCGATTGTGATCGCAGTCCTCGCTAAAGGTATTCCTTTGATTATCGGCAGCTTCCTTGGCGCTTCGTTCACCGGCTGCTAAAAACTGCCGCAGCGGCAAAAGCAAAAATGGGGCGATTGGCCCCATTTTTTTATTTACCTACACCGGAAATTCGCACCGGCGCACTTAGATTAAATAAGCGCCGACTGCTGCTTCGCGAATTCAACTTTAATCATCTCACCGGTTTTTTTGTCCGGCACCATAAAAAACCTCTGCTTGCGGTATAAATCGTAAAGCTCCTTGGTTAATTTAACGTCGTTCAAACAATACTCCTTAAGCTCTTCCATTTTGCCGTCCCGATAAAGATTGATGGCCTCGGCTCCATGATGTTCCTTCTTCACCCCCAAATTCACCTCTGCCAACTTGGACAAGCTTATCCTCTGCCTTGTAGCTAATTCAATTTCTTCCAGCAAGTCCACGCGCTCTTTCTCCCAAATGTTCGGAGTGGCGGCATTCAGTTTCTGAAAATAGAGATTGAGGACGGGCACGTCGTAGCGGTTCATGCTGAAACCGACAATGCGCCGAGCGGAATTAAAAAGTTCGGACAATTTTTCCATCTCCGCTTCTTCAAAACAAAAATATTTGTCGCGAAGGTAAGAATAAACCCCGACAACGGAAATTTTAAGCGCCGCAAAATTGTCCCAGCCAACGCCCGGATCGGTGAAAAAATTCTGCGTTTCTATGTCAAAAACCAAAGTGTCCACGTGTAAAAATTTTACAATTTATAATTTCCAATTTTACAAACTCCATATTCTGAAAATTGATTGCTCCGCAATCAAACGTGCCTATCCGCCACGTTGGACGCCGCGTAACTTTCGGGCTTCGTCTTCGCTTCAAAATTGTTGGCGCGGACCATATTCACCACCTCCTGAATCATCACTTTGGTCGGCCCATTTTCGCCAACGTCAACGTGTATCTCAAAACCAAACTTGGGCAGAGGAAACTTATTAAGTTCCAGAAGAACGTCCTTCGCGATATCCAGCGAAATCAAAACTTCTTTTATAATCCGGTCACGGAGCGTGTGCAGTTTGTCATGGCTCACCCTGCGCCAAAAATACCGTCCGCCGTTTCCCACCCGATGCACAACGACCGCGGTGACAAAATCGGCCTTGTTGTTCTCGTAAAGCTCGGAGTCCGTCCCGATCGTAACTTTGTAATACCTGCCGGAATCGGCACGCATGAAGTTCACAATTTCCCGCACGACTTCGGCGGCGGTCAGTTTCAAGCCGAGTGAACTATATAAAAATTCGGGCATCCCATACACTATAAGACCGACCACTGTTTTTTGTCAATCACCGCGGGCTAAAGCCCGCGGCTTGTGTTCGGCTCCTGTTCCCACTGGTTTCTGATATATTCTCTCATCGCTTTTTCGTTTTGACGGCCAACGGTTTCGGCAAAGTAACCATCCTGCCACAAGCTGTCTCCCCAGAGGAATTCTTCCAGCTCGGGAAATTCTTTTCTGACAGCCCTGGACGTACCGCCTTTGAGATAAAACACCGCTTTGGCAACCGTCAGGGTAGCAGGAATTTGAAGCAATAGATGGACATGGTCGGGCATTATCTGCGCTTCATGGATGAACCATTTATTCATCTTGGCGGCTTGAAAGAACAATGTCTTGAGTCGCCCGACCATGTCCCCTCGCAGTATCGAGCGGCGGTACTTTGGGCAGAAAACAACGTGGTACAAACATCGCGTATAGCTGTGGTTGCTTGGCCAGAATCCAGAGGGCATTATCTTCATTATCGCACCGGCAGAAACCAGTGGGAACAGGCAAATAAGCCCTCCGCCCCTCGCTTCGCTCGGGGCTACGGGGTCGCCTTATCCTCGGCCTAAAGGCCGGGGCTTGCGGCGGAGCGGGTCAAACCTCCGCGTCTATACGAGAGCGCAAAACGCACCGCAGCTACCGCTCGCGCAATAGATGCGGCTTCGGTTGAATCATAGCCAATCAGTAAAACTTTGATTTCAAAAGATGCCCCCGCATAGGCACGGCGGCTAAACAAAAAATGTAGCGCAAGATAAACGGTTCTCTGCGCACAAATCAATATTCCTAATTCTGTACGGTCACCGTCAGATAATCCGACGCCTGGAAATTGCCGGCGGCATCATACGCCATAAGGTAAATAACGTGCGGACTATTGTCCTCTTTTGTCGTATCCCAGGAGAAACTATAAGGAGGCAACGTCTTGCTGTCTTTGAGCATCGCATCCACATAAAACTCAACTTTGGTAACTCCTACATTATCTGACGCATTAGCAGATACTGTAACCACGCCCGACAGCGTGGAATTGTCGGCTGGACTCGTAACCGTTATCGTCGGCGGAATCGTGTCAAGCGGCGGGGGAGAAATACTCACGTTGTTGGTCGGCGAAGTCCCGACGTTGCCGGCGGTATCGTAGGCCTTCGCGTAAAACGGATAAGGACCACCGCTCGGAAAGCCAGAGACGTTAAAGTTGGCGGCATAAGGGGACGAGGAAGCGAAAGAAATCAAAATGCCTTTGATGTAAAACCCCACCTTCGTCACGCCGCCATTCTTCATATAGTCCTCCTGCACCCAGCCGCTGGGACCGGAATCAAAATTAACATTCCACCACCAGGAAGCGTTGCTGTAAACCGGTCCGCCCACCACCGTCCCCTGCGCTCCGCCCATATCCCACGCACTAGCGGTAAATTGAAGAGTATTGCTGTTCACCGTAGAGCCGTCTGCGGGAGAGGTCAGAGTAACCGTCGGCGGTACGGTATCCACGGTATACGTCTGCGTGCCGACGGGAGTTCCCGCAGCGCAGGTAGAAGGAGCTGACGTTACGGCAATGTTGGTAGCGCTGGACGTCAGTATCACCCGCTGGCCTATTGTGAATTTTGTGGAAGGCGGCGGTGCAGTCGTCACGATGCTTACCGGCGTTGACGCGGACGAATTATTTCCGGCTGCGTCAAATGCGGAAACAGCATAAGTGTAACATGCCGAGCCGCTAACACTATTATCCGCATATGACGGGGTTGACGAAACGGTGGCGATAACAGAACCGTTGCGCATTATCTTATATCCAGCCACGGCAATATTGTCGCTTGAAGGACTCCAGGTGAGATTGATCCGCGTCAACGAGACGACCTGGGCTACGAGACCGGTCGGCGTCGTGGGCGGAGTTCTGTCTATGCCGAACGTATTTGTCGTGGACGATGAGTTGTTGAATATATCGGTCGCTACCGCTTTAACGGTATGAATTCCCTCGGCGGTCCCGGAGGTATTCCACGAATATGAATAAGGGGGCACTGTGGGGCTGGCGACAAGATTGCCATCAATGTAGATATCCACCTCTGAAACGGCGGTGTTGTCGGTTGCCGTCACGTAAACGCTTGCCGTACCTCCCGGAATGAAAGAATTATTCTTCGGCGAGTTAATCACGACCGTCGGCGGAGTTGTATCCGCCGTCGGCAACGGCCCGTAATTGTAAAAACCGAGATCGTCAAACCAGGCGCTGCCGACGCCATCAGTGTCTTCGTCCGTAACAAGAAGGAAGCGCACGCTTTTCGCAGTCCAGGGAGCGGTAAAGTGATTGGAAAAATTGGTCCAACCTCCGCTACCCAGTATGCCGCCGACATAATCCACGCGCACTAGATTCCCCTGAGGATAAATCGAACTCATGGATGATAGAAGGGGGTAATAGGGCGTAGAACTTGAGGACCAAAGCAGGTAAATCCTCGCGCCAGAACCACCGACGCCACTTGCTTTTATCCATCCCGACGCCGTGTAGGAGGCTCCCGGAATTATATTCGTCACGTCTTGAGATACCATCTGCAGACCGGTACTCAGAACATCAATCTCTTCTGAGTGAGTTCCACCGTGGAAATCGGATGTCGTAACCGACCTGCCAGGAAAAGCCGAATCAGACCAAGCGGAACCGCCCAACTCAAAACCCGGGTCAATCAAAAGATTTTCGGAAATTCTCTCCAAGTAATTCTCGGCGACCCAACCTTCCGCTCCGGAGTCAAAACTTACCTCCCACCAGAAATAAGTGTCAGAATATTCTGAGCCGCCGATAACCGTCCCCACAGAGCCCTCGGGTTCAACGGCAAGTGACGGCGCGAAAGTTGACGGCAGCGAACGGACATTCACCGAACTCATGGCCATGACGCGGTCGCCTATGGAAAATTTGGTGCTCGGCGGAGGATTTTTCACGCCCACGATTACGGGCGGCGATGTGCCAAGATTATTAGAAGCGTCGTGGGCGATAGCGTTTAAAGTATGGCTAGCATTATTGGTAGCCAGATTCGTATCCCACAAAAACGTGTAGAACAAGCTTTTCACCGGCGAGCTCGTAACTGCCGGGCCGATGGCCGCGCCGTCAGCGAGAAGATTAATGTCCGCAACCGCGACGTTATCCGTGGCGCTCACGGACACTCTCGCAACGCCAGATACCGTCTGGCCGTTGAGCGGATAGGAAATGCGCGCGACTGGCGGAGTTGTATCGGGATTATTGGTAGTCACGACAACGGGCAGGGAAGACGTCCCGTTTCCCGCGCCGTCATAAGCCACGGCAACAAGCGTATGGGTAGCATTCAATGTGCTTGAAGTATCCCAAACGAAAGAATATGGGAGTTGGGTGTCAGCACCCTTATACGTGCCGTCAACGTACAAGTAAACCCTGGCGACGCCGACGTTGTCGGTGGCGTTAACTAAAACATTAAAAGTTCCCGATATGATCTCGCTGCTTGTGGGAGAAACTATGGAAACAACCGGCGGAGTCGTGTCCGGCGGCGGAACATATTTCTTCAGTGAATCTTCCGGACTCCAGCCGCTCGGGTCGGAATCATATTTTATGAACCACCAACCCTGGCCGTTCACGTAAACCGGACTGCTTGTTGATATAAAACCCAAAGTTCCCGAGGAATGCGTACCCAGCAGTTGTCCGAAAACCGACGGCCCCGAGCTTATTGTGCTCGACGGAGTGATATCCGCATAGACATTTGTGGTGGTTGTGGAAACCTGAACCCGGTCGCCGGCATTGAACTTTGAACTGTTGTTGATGTTAACGGTTACTGTCGGCGACGCGTAAGAATTTCCGGCGGAGTCATAGGCCTTTACGACAATGTCTTCTTTGCCATTAGCGAAGTTGAGCGTACTGATGGAGAACGAATAGGGCGGCGAATAACCAACGAAATACACGCTTCCGCCCCAATAAAGCTCGACTCTGCTTATAGAGCCGCCGCCGGAAACTGTGGCTGTAATCGTTATGTCTCCCGAAACGGTCGCACCATTAGTCGGCGAGGTGATATTTACGGTCGGTCCTCCGGTTACGGCGTTTGCCAAATAATTTTCTACGCTCCAGCCGGATGGACCGGAATCATAATTCACATCCCACCACCAGTAGTTATCATAAAAATAGGAAATGCCGGTAATAGTTCCCTGCGCGCCGCTTGGCTGCGTACCCAATATGGTGCTCGATACCATCGGCAGAGTATGTATGTTCAAGTTGGCGGTGGTCTTGACGCGGTTACCGGCGGCGAATTTACTTGAAGAGGCGTTGAGCTCGCTCGCGGCAATTTTTATCAAGTAACCCTCGACGCTCCATCCCGAAACAGCGTCATCGTACGTCACTTGCCACCAATTATACGAGTTGGCATTAATGGGACCGCCGCTTACTATCCCCTGCGCTCCCGCGCTCTCCGTACCGACAATAGCGGCGGAAAGCGACTGACCAGCCCTGACGTTCAAATTCACCGTCGCTTGCACCTTATCGCCTATGGAAAATTTATCGGAAATAACAGCCTTGGCTAAACCCGACTCGTAGCACCACCCCGTAACCGCATCATTGAAAGTCACCTTCCACCAAATATAGCCATCGGCGGGCGTGGGACCACCGCTTATAGTGCCGCGCGCTCCCGCCTTTTCCGTCCCCACAGCCACGCCCACGGTCGTGGGAGTTGACAGAACACTCAAGTCCGAGTTTGTTTGCACAATGTCGCCCATTGAAAATTTATTGCTCGTGGTCGGCGCGATACTCACAAGATACTCCTCTATACTCCAGCCGCTTGTCGCATTATCGTCATACTTCACGTGCCACCAGACAAAACTGTCGGAACTCGTCGGGCCGCCGATAATACTGCCGAGAGAATTCGGCGCCTCTACCCAACCAATGGTGGATGAAAGCGAGGGGTCGGAACGAACATTCAGATTAGTTGTCGTCCGCACGCGGTCGCCCATTGAAAACGCCACGTAGGTACTCGTAGCCGTGACGGATTCCGTAATTTTCACCAAATAATCCTCAACGCTCCACCCCGAGATGCCGTCATCATATATCACTTGCCACCAGGCATAGCCATCAGCGGCAACAGGGCCGCCCATAATGTGGCCGAGCGTCCCCGAAGCCTCAGACGTCACAATCGTGCCGGAAAGCGAAGGCGTTGAGCGCACATTCAAACTCTCCGTTGTTTGCACGCGATCGTTCTTTGAAAATTTCACGGAAACCGCCATTGTCGTCGCACTGACGGGCTCGGACCAAGCCGAGACATTTCCCGCGGAATCATAAGCGGCAATCACGTACGTGTACGTGGTGGCGGGCAGAAGACCTGTGTCAGCATACGTCGTTCCGACTATGCCACTTATGGGAGGAGGCGTACTGTCTCTCAGAATCGCGTAACCAGCCACTCCAATATTGTCGGTTGCTGCATCCCAGCTGAGGTCAATTTCTGTGGTCGAAGCTTCCACTACCTTGAAATTAGTGGGGGTGGACGGCGGCGTAACATCTCTTGTGCTTGTGGCTTGCGCGTGCGCCGTGGCAAGAGAACAAAAAAGTGGGAATATGAAAAACAAAACAAAAACTCCGCACGTAAATAGCCGGAGGTTCTTTGCGCACCGCTTGTACGTCTTTAGAATAACCGCCGAGATAAAGAGAGTACTTGGCATGACGGCTTACACACTTATTATAGCAAAATCAACTTGGGCGCCGTTTAACAACTGCCGCGCCCGGCTGCGGTATCTAATGACGGAGGTTAAGAATCATATTTTCGCGCTCAAACCCAGCCGAGCTTGCCGGTGAGGGTGGCCACGGCGCCGCGGTTCAGCTTGTCGCCGATTTCGGGAAATTTCTCCAGCTCATCGGCAATAATGTTCTTCACACGGAGAACTTCGGCTTCGTTCCCACCTTCCGCGCGAACCGTGATATACGGCGACGTATTTGAGGCGCGCACCAATCCCCAACTTTTTTCTCCGACTTGAAAACGGACACCGTCAATCAAGGAGGACTTGAACCTGCCGCTCAAATCTTTTTGAATCTTGCCGATGATTTCAAATTTTTTCTCGTCGGCGCACGGCAATTTTATCTCCGGCGTGCTCAGGCGCTTGGGTATGCCCGCGAAGAGAGTGGAAAAGGGCGCACCACTCCGTGACAGGAGTTCAAGCATCTTTCCCGCTCCCCAGAGACCGTCGTCAATTTTAAAATAATCCTCCGTGAAATAAATATGGCCAGAAGTTTCGCCGCCCAAGATAATATCGTCGTCTTTTCTCAACGTTTCTTTTATCGGCGCGTGCCCCGTGCGGTGCATCAAGGGAATGCCGCCATACGAAGGAATCAGCTCCGAAAGAAGTTGCGTACACTTGACGTCGTACAAAATTTTCTTACCGGGATGTCTGCTTAATACATCCTTCGCCAAAACAAGAAGTGCTACGTCGCCGGATATAAACTCCCCTTTTTCCGAAATGAAACCGACGCGGTCGCCGTCAGCGTCAAAAGCAATGCCGACATCGGCTTTTTCCTCTACAACTTTCTTTTGCAAATCAACGAGCGATTCTCTGGCTTCTGGGTCGGGAATATGGTGCGGAAAAGTAGCATCAGGTTCTATGTAAAGGCCGACGACGTCGCAGCCCAATGCCCCGAATAGGTCCGGCGCGAAAACTCCGGCGCTGCCATTGCCCGTATCAATCACTACCTTAAACGGCTTTGCGATCTTTATATGCTCCAAGAAATACTCGCGGTATGATTTATAGCCGTCAAGCTTTTTAAGTTTTCCTATTTTATCATCCAATAATTTTCCCGACTCAATCATCCCGCGCATTTTCTGCAACTCCTCTCCGAAAAGTGGCCAGTTGTCCTTTTTCATCAACTTAAAGCCGTTGAAAAAATAAACGTTGTGGCTGCCGGTCACGTTAACGCCGCCGTCAAAATGCACATACGCGGTTATAAAATAAACAATAGGAGTAAGCGCCACGCCCAAATCGGTTACATCGCAGCCGGTTTTCCGTACGCCCTCAATGAACGCTCCCGTAAGCTCGTCAGCAAACGGGCGCAATTCATGCCCGACGACGACATTTTTTCCACCCCCTCTGCGTATGATCGTGCCGTAGGCCTGACCGATGGCCCTCGCGGCGTCAAGCGTAAGCGTTACGCCCGGAAACGGTCCGTACCACCTCTCGTATTCTTCCACTATTTTCTTATTAAACTCGCTGCCGGCAATTCCGCGGATGTCGTACTCGCGGAAGATTGATTTATTGATTGTCATGCTTAAATATCTTGTCAAATTCAGTATAACTCCCCCCTTAAATAACAAAAGTGGCTTTCTTGTGGAGTGTGAAAAAAGTTGTTGCAATTTTATCAGGAATCTGCTTAAGTTAGCGTAGATTTTTCGAGAAGCAATCGGTAATAATCTGGAGGCGAAAATGCCTAAGCGCAAGTTGCAATTGTTAGTGGATCCAAATAAGTGTCTTGATATATTTGGCGCACTAAACCTCCTCGTCAGTTCACAACCGCTGTCCCTACGCGAGCAGGAACTACTTGCAAATCTCATAAAGAATCGCGCCCGAGTACTGGAATCATTGAATCTCTTGGTCAGCCCGATAGTAATGGTACACGTCCTGCCGGGAGGAATCATGCCCAGAAGGATGACGCCAGGCGCTATTGGTTATGATGTCGGTCTAAGGGCTCTGGTTTCTCCTTGGGACATGGAAGAAGAAACTCCCCATCTGAGAAAAAAAATTGTTCGGCTTTGATTGCAGAACGTCGGAATACCCGGAAATCATGAAAAGCGTGGCTGAGATAAGAAACGAGAACGACAAACCGGAGTTGGTGTACCGACTCCATCCGGGAAAATCGGTGACGGTGGGCGTTGGATTTGTCACCGCAATGCCGTTCCCCATGTTTTACTGGGATACTCCCCGCAGCGGATTGGCGTCAAAATGGCTCATCACGCTCGGTAATGCTCCGGGGACGGTTGACCCCGATTACCGCGGAGAGGCTGGCGTAATTGTAGTAAATAACAGCGATAAAGTTTACGAGCTCAGACACAACATGCGCATCGCCCAAATTATCTTTACTTTCGCGCTGATTCCTAAACTCATACCGGTCGCAAAATACGAAGTATCTGCCAAAAACCATCCGCGGCGCCGGTGGCTTCGGCTCAACCGGTATGCGATAAAAAATTAAGGCGGTCGCCTGAGGCGACCGCTCTTTTGTTTCCAGTGCCAAATTCTTGACTCCCCTTCCGTTATTTTTTCGCCGCCGCCATAAAATCCCTCATCTCCGCGACAAGCTCATCAACTATTCCGTCTCTCATCTCGTCAAGGTCGGGAATTTTATTTTCCAGAAAAGAATTTATCTTTTCGGCGTCGCCTTCTTCGGTCAGCTTGTCAAACTCCTCCTGGTCTTTTTCGTTCAGCCTGTCGTAAACACGCAAAACGAGACGCTTCAAAAGCGAGTCCGCAAGTTGCACCATAATCGCATCTTTGTCTTCCTGGGTTAAGTTCTCACCCAGCCCAAGTTCTTTTATTAAGTCCCTCATTGTTATTTTTTTATTATACCATTACCAGTTATGAAGCCACAACAAATAACCCGTTACATGGTCGGCATCGGCACGTTCTTGTCAACAACGTCACCGACAACCTCTCCCACTGCACACTCCTTGGCAACGCTCCACGGCATTCCCGTCCTCTTTACGGTCTCGCGAAGAGCCGCCTCAAAGATCCCTTCTTTGTAATTCTGGACGTCTTCAACCCTCGGACCAATTCCATAGCCATAAGGACCTCCCCAGCCGCCGTAAAGACTGCCGCCTATGCCCATTCGCCCGCCCATAAAACCGCGGTAGAACATGCCCCCGCCGTATCCTGTGCCATATACTTGCGGCTGTCCAAAATCAATGACCGAAGAAGACGACTTGAGGAAATTCTTGGCGCTGTGCAAGAAATGATGACCCAATAATTTTCCCACTTTCATATGTTTTATGGCGTCATAATCCTGGAGTGTCATGCCGACCTTATCCGTTACTTTAATCTTATCCAAAATCTCTGTCTGGAGATATTCTACGCGCGCCCTGAAGAGCGGCGTGTTCTCAGTATCGTTCAGCATCGCTTCGTACCAATTTTTAAGCGCGTGGTTGGATGTTTTCTTGACCAACTTGGCCAATCCATCCACGGTTTGGCTCTGTTCAGAGAAACTGGCGTGCGAAAATTCGCCTTCCATGTGGTTCTGGATATTGGCCTCAAAGTAAGCGAGAGCTTCGCCGCTCAACTTATGCGCCTCGGCGGATTTCATTTGGTTGGCCACATCAACAATGCTTTGAGATTTTGAGAAGACACCGTTCAGATAATTGTCTATCGCGGCCCTCTGTGCCGGCGCGATTCCCCTCACTGCTTCTGCAGCCGCTTCGGCATGCAGAACGGGCGCGGCTTCGGCTCCCGGCGCCGTCATTTCCGTTTGTGGCGCAACCTCGTGGAACTTCGGCAATAACCTCCATAAGTTCCATTCCTCGCCTATACGTATACGCAACTCCGGCGCACAACTGGATCTTTCGCAAAATTTCCTATAAGATGGGAGCACCAATCCTTAAGCGAGGGGTCTGAAGATCTGACAAGAAAGCGGAGCATTCCCTCATACATTTGTTGCTGCTCGGAAAAACTGCCGTGAGTAAACTTGTCTGCGATTTCCTGGATATTCTTATCCTCAAAATATTTCTGGGACGCGCTGTCCAATGTGTGCGCCGCCTGAAACTTCTCCAGGCTGTTTAAATGGTCATGCCAATCGGTAAATTTACGCGCATACTCAAAATACTGGTCTATTCCCGCCTTCATATTCGGGGCGTGCGCAATCCGAGCTGCCATTTCGTCGGGAGAAATCGTTCCGACGCCGCTCGCGTGCGCCGCCTCGGCGCCGGTCGGATGCGTCACGGGGACTTCCGCTGTCGGATGAGCGCCGACAGCCGCTCCGTGCTCCGCCAATTTTCCGACGATAAGCTGTTTATGACCCGTGGCTTTCAGAAGCCAATCCGGCACGGGCTTATGCCCCTTCACGAACGCTTTATAAAGATCCTCATTGGTGCCGAAACGCAAATTTTTGGCATAATTGACAACTTCAAAATGTCCGCCTTGTGCGTCCGGCGTGAAAATAATCTGGTCATGCGCGTGGCTCAGGCCAACTTCGTTTATGGGAACCTTTATGCCGTTTATCTCCACAGTGGAATGCGCCCAAGCGTGCCTGAACTGTTCCTCATTTAAAGCCCTGCCGACAAACGAATGCGCCGCCTTCCAAATATTTCCTCCTTTCTCAATCGTCGCGACGTTGTGCGACTCTTTGGCCACAGCTTCAAGATGCGAAGCTAACTTTGCGCCAGTGGGAATTTCGTGCTTTACGGCTGCGGCTTCCACCGCGAGCTTCGCAGCCGCGCCCTTATGCACCGCTGCCCCCGCACGCTTTACCCCGCTGTGTTCTTTCTCCCAAGCGGACCTCAGAAAATCGTAAGTGGCGCCCAATCTTTGCTTGAGCTCCAGCTTGCCAGACAGATAATCAACGGGGTGGATCCCGGTCATATCGGCGACGTTCCTGATAGCCAAGGCGGACGCGCCGGAACCAACCACCAATCCCGCCGCCCCCGCAAACAACCACCGGCGCTGTTTCAAGCGGCGCTCTTTTTCGCGCAAAGATGCTTCGCTGGATTCAAATTCTTTCAGCATGGCCGCATCCTCGCTTTTCAAAAACTGCGCCAGTCCTTCGGCAACCTTTCCTTTTTCGATTTTTTCCATAGCCTCGCCAATCTTGGAACCAATTAGGTGCTCGAGCTCCTTGGCGATTTTTTGCTCGTGCCCTTTCCGCATGCCCTTCTCCAGGGCTACAGCGAGAGACGCGCCGCTCATCACTCTCAACGCAGCGATGCCTGCCCCACCCGACAACGAACCGACCGCGACAGATATCACAACCTTCTTTTTCCAATCTACCTTGCCGTACCAATTCACGAAGTCATAGATCTTTTCTCTATATTTGTGCAGTTTTTTATTTTCCTCGATCTCCAGTGCCGTCTTCGTGTCGTAAAGCTGCTTGAATTCGCCGACCAGACCGAAGGTGGTAAATTTTTTAATCTCAGCTTCTTTCTCTTCCGCGGCAAACTCTCCGGCTTTGATTTTCCCATCAGCTTCTTTTTCAAAGAAACTCAATTTGTATTCAAACTCCTGCTTGCGCGCTTCCAAATATTCTTTTTGCGCCGCTTCCAGTCCTGTTTTCAATTTTTCCGCCTCTGCCCTCTCCTCCGGTTTTTTGCTTCCTTCAAGTTTTTTAATTTTGCGGCTTAGCTCAGCGTACTTCGCGCGCTCCTCGCCTAGATTTTTCTCTAATGCTTCGTATTTTTTGCGCTCCTCGCGCTCTTCCGGCGTTTCCGGCACTTTTTCTTTTTTGGCTTTCTCCTTGTCTCCGGCTTTTTCCTTGGCCCGAACTCCTCCCTCGGTCAGAACTGGCTCTTTTTCTGCAACTATTCCTTCTGCCGGTTTGGCCTCCGTTTTTTGACCGGCTGGTTGACCACCTTCGGACATGGCAACCTTAAGTCTGGCAATCAAATCCTCTGGCCGTCCTTTTTTTACTTCATCCTCAGTTGCCACTCCCAAAGTCAACAATACATGTTCCAATTTCTTACTTATAAAAGCTGGCACACCGCCCTTGTCCGTCGCGCTCAAAATTTCTCTCGCAATTTGCTTGGCTCGTTCAGCTTCTTTATCCTCAACAACCACCTGCTTCTGTTCCTTCTTTACAACGCCAGGCGCCCCTTCCTGCGCAAGCGGAACTTCGCCGGCTTCCGTTTCCGGTCTAGCTTCGGACCTGCTCGCTAACTTTTCCCTAATTATTGCGTACAATTCGTTTGGTGATTTCCCTTGTAATTCCGTGTCGCGGAATCCATAGGCTCTGAGAATTTCCTCTGCCCGCCTCGGCTGATACGATAAACCAGTATCTATTTCCGACAAAAGGCGGCGCGCGGCTTCGTCTGCCTGCTCTTCCAATGTTTTCGCCGGCGGCAGCTCAACGGCATATAACTCAGCCGACGGTTTTTCTCCGATTTCCGTCTCCGCAACCGCTTGTTTGACCTCTGCCGGCGCGGTTTCCACGGGTGACTTCAGCGCGGTCAAAGCTTCTTTTGAGAATTGCTCCAGCTCTGCTTCGGAGATGCTCCCCTTCTCCTGGAGTTTAGCGGCCTCCTGCATAATTTCGTCATCGCGCACGTAATAATCTTCTTCGGAGAATTCCTGCTTTCCGTAAAAAGCTTCTGGAGCTCGTTGCGCTGGGAGCGAAGATCTTAACAATTCTGATTTCTTCTCGGCTGGCGTAGGCACCACCTCCTGTGCCCGTTCCGTTTCCGACATCACAACTTTTCCGACGCTTTCCGGCACTGGAGCTTCCGCGGCAGGTTGTGCCGACTCGGCTCCCAAATCTAAATCAAGAATCTTATCGATTCTCTTGGGTCCTTCGGAGGTCGAGACGGCTTTTTTCTTCGCATGTCCCTCACCAAAAAGTTTTGCCACGGCGGCTCCGCCTTTTTAGCCGCAGCTCCCGTCTTCTCAATTAATCTGGCGCCGCTGCCTTTCGCCCGCCTCGCAAATTCAGCGATTTGACTTTGCGTCGCGCCGGCATCCTCAGCCGCTGCCCTAACTTCAGTCGCACCATCTTTTGCTTTTTCTCCTGATCCGGAGTAGCCTCCCTGATTCTCCTTTCAACATCACTAAGAAACTTTTCCAGTCGGCTTTCTTCCTCCAAGGTTTCGGGAGGGCGGGTGCCGCCCGCCTCGGCGGTCCCCGCTTCGTGCTTTCCTATATTGACTTTAGGTAGAAGAGGTTTTTCTTTCATTGAATGTTATGCGCCTTTATGCGACGCTTTATATTCTGAAGCTTAAGCTCTTTTATTTCCTCCAATATGTCATCAATCTCCTTTTTGTGCTCCTTTTTTAGGGCATCCACTTCCTTTATGAATTCATCAAGTATTTTCTTCAGAGTCGCCAATTTATTATCAGGCATTGTATGTTAATTATAGCAAATAATAAGGCGAATCTTATGTTTCAATTTATGCTTCAATTATAGCAATTATCCATCAGAATGTCAAGTTCGGCTGGTAACACGCGCCAGCCATCTGAAAATCGTTCAAATCATCGCAGATTGTTGTCGTAATTCAATTTTGCCCGCCGAACAAACTCCGCAATGTAAAAACCGCACTTATCGGCGGGCGCTAAAGAGAAAATATTTACTTACCGACGGATGTGGAGGTAAAATATAAGTATCAATGGCAAAAAGAAACGGCAAAAAGGAACGTAAAGAAAAAAACAATAGAAATGACGCGCGGCGCGAACCGCCGCGCGAAGAACGGCTCCATCCCGACACGAAAAAAAGCATCTGGGCGATAACTTTTTTGGGTCTCGCTGTTATTTTCACCCTGGCCGCCTTCGCTAAAGCGGGACCTTTCGGCGACTTTCTGCACGGAATATTCGCAACGCTTTTCGGAGCCGGCTACTTCATGCTGCCCCTCGGCCTCACACTCGCCGCGGCCATCCTGCTCCTCACAGAAAGGCAAAGGGTCGTTGGCATTACAACGCTCGGCGCCGCGCTTATAGTTTGCTCGGCGCTCGGGCTCATAGAACTTGCCTCCGCCGGCAAGGGCGGCTGGCTCGGCCTCGTTTTCGGCTCTCTTAGATTGCCGTTCGGGACAACGGCGGCCGTGGTATTGAACATCGCGATTCTTGTAATCGGCATCCTCATTACCGTCAATATCCCACTCAAGCTCAGAAGACAGAGGAAAGATCTGGCCGCTGGCGAGGAAGGGAAAACGCTCGTGGTCACCGGCGAAGAGGCGGATGAACGACAAGAGACAGGCGGCAAAGGACAAGGGACAAGTGGCGAAAAGACAAAGGATGCGGAAACCGAAAGAAACGCAAGTAAAGCCGAGATCGTTGAAAACGCCGCGCTCGCCGTGGAACCGAAAAAGGTCAGTCCGCCAAAATTCGCGGACTACATCCCGCCGCCACTCTCGCTCCTCAAATCCACCGGCGAGAAACCGACGACCGGCGACCTTCTCGCGAACGCCAACGTAATCAAGCGCACGCTTGATTCTTTCGGCATCGCGGTGGAAATGGGCGAAATAAACGTGGGGCCGGCCGTGACACGCTACACACTGAAACCGGCGGAGGGAATGAAGCTCTCGCGCATTGAGGCGTTGCACAATGATCTGGCGCTGGCCTTGGCCGCGCACCCGATAAGAATAGAGGCGCCGATTCCTGGAAAATCTTTGGTTGGGATTGAAGTGCCGAACAAAGCCGCCGCGCTCGTGCGGCTCGGCAGTTTAATGACCTATCCGGAATTCCAAAAATCCGGTCCCTTGGGCTTCGTCCTCGGCCGCGACGTCTCCGGCAATCCGGTCTTCGCCGATATAGAAAAGATGCCGCACATGCTCGTCGCCGGCGCGACCGGTTCGGGAAAATCCATTCTGATACATTCGCTTCTTGTATCGCTTTTGTACAAAAACTCACCCGCCACGCTTAAACTCATCCTCATAGACCCGAAACGCGTTGAACTTTCGGTTTACGACCATATACCGCATTTAGTGGGTCCCGTAATCATGGAAAGCAAAAAGGCGCTTGGCGTTTTCCGCTGGGCAATAAACGAAATGGAACGGAGATATGACCTACTTCTCCATGCCGGCAGCCGCGACATCAAAAGCTACAACCAAAACGGCGGTAAGGACGAACCGCTCCCCTACCTTCTTATAGTCATAGACGAACTCGCGGATATGATGGCTTCATACGGCCGCGAAGTTGAGGGCTCAATCGTGCGTTTGGCACAGATGGCGCGGGCGACGGGCTTCATCTCATACTCTCAACGCAAAGGCCGTCGGTTGAAGTTATCACGGGGCTCATCAAGGCGAACATCACGTCCCGCGCGGCGCTGCAGGTCGCAAGCCAAGTTGACTCACGGACAATATTGGATATGGGCGGCGCGGAAAAACTTCTGGGCCACGGCGACTTGCTTTATGTTTCTTCGGAACTTTCAAAACCCAAGAGAATCCAGGGCTCTTACATCACGGAGGAAGAGATAAATAAGGTGGCGGACTTCATACGCGACAACAACATCCCGGACATAACCGGAATGAC
The DNA here is from genome assembly GCA_963844965.1 of uncultured bacterium. GTDB lineage: Bacteria > Patescibacteriota > Minisyncoccia > UBA6257 > 2-01-FULL-56-20 > REEB91. The sequence goes on from CAWJQC010000006.1 coordinate 47,627, forward strand.
CAGCTTCGCGCCTGCCGCGGATTCGGAGCCAGACGAGAAAGGCGGGGGCGGAATGTTTGATGAATACCTTGAAGATGAGGATGACGAACTGTATGATGAGGCGGTTGAAGTCGTGCGCGAGGCGAAAAAAGCATCGGCTTCGCTCCTCCAGCGGCGGCTCAAGGTCGGCTATGCCCGGGCCGCGCGGCTTCTGGACATTATGGAGGGGCGCGGCATTATCGGGCCGGGCGAAGGCGCGAAACCACGGGATGTTTATTTAGAAAAAATACCTGGAGGCCATGACGCCACCGGCTACGGAAACGAAGCCGGCGAAGAAGAATGAAAGGTGTCACAATGAATCCCGTTAGAAGCCGCGATCGCTAAATGCAATATATCAATTTTTATAGAATGGATAATTGTTTCCGTAAGTTAATAAATTCTTGTGGGTCGCTGATCGCGAATCTGCTTCTAACGGGATGAACCCCGAAGATAACTTGGAAAATCTCGATTTTGCGCAATTTTTGCGCGGGCGACTAAAAGAACGTGGATTCAATCTGAAAAAACTTTCGGAAGTTTCCGGTGTCTCCGCAAAGCATCTGGAAGCGCTCGCATCCGGCAATTTCCAGCATCTTCCTTCAGCCCCCTACTTCCGCGGATATGTAGCGCGCCTCGGGCAAATTCTGGATTTTGACGGCGAGTTCTGGTGGAAAAAACTGAGGGAGGCCGAATCGGTAAAGAGTTCGGAAAAAAGCGACGAGCCGTCCGAAAACAGATTCGTGCGCGCGAAGAACAAAAAAATCGCGGCGTGGATCGCTGCCGCGGCGCTGATGATAATTTTATTTTTCGGATTCGGGCTCGCGAGAATATCCGGCAAGCCAGTCATAAAAATCACAAGTCCTTCGGGAAATCCGGCAATCGTGGACACCGCTCAAATTGACATCACGGGTACCCTGAAAAACGCGAGCGAACTTTACGTGAACGGCGAACTCGTAAATCCGAGCCCGGACGGCTCATGGACCAAAACTGTTCTCTTGGGCGCCGGCGCCAATTCGTTTGAAATCCTCGCCAAAAAATTCCTCGGCGGCGAAACGAAGATCGTAGAGCAGATCATTTATGAACCGCCGGCCACAACAACGACTTCAACCGTTGGCTTGAATCTGAGATAGACAGCAAATGTGCTAATATAAAATAATGAAACAGGCGGGGCAACTATTAATATTTTCCATTTTACTACTTTTGGCGGTAGGAAGTTTCGCGCGCGCGCAATCCGCGGACACCATCCCCCCGTCGGTTCCGACCGGCGTTACCGCGACCGTTCTTCCCGGCTTGCAAGTTCAGGTTTCCTGGACCGCATCAACTGACAATGTCGGCGTCGCCGGGTATTACGTTTACCGGAACGGCATGCTCATCGGCAGTACCTCAGATCTGACGTTCACCGATAAGGTGCCGTTTCAGGGATTATATTCCTACACCGTTTCCGCTTATGACGCGGCCGGGAATCTGTCGCCAAACCAATCACTTCCTTCCAGCATCGTAACAGTTGCGAGCGATACGACGCCTCCTTCCGTTCCCGCCAGCCTCGCGGTAACAACGATAACCAGTTCATCCATCACCATTTCCTGGGCCGCGTCAACGGATAATGTCGGCGTCGCCGGATATTACGTTTACCGGAACGGCAGCCGGCTCGTCATCTCCACATCAAGCGCCCTCACAGCGACAACCTATACCGACTCCGGACTCACTTGGGGCACCACCTACATCTATACCGTCGCCGCTTACGACGCATCGGGAAATATTTCCAGTCAGTCAAGTCCGGTCACCGCGACCACAATATCCGACATCTATCCCCCCTCAACCCCGTTCCTTCTCTCAGCCACCACAAAATCGTCCGGCGAAATTGATATCACCTGGAGTCCTTCAACCGACAATGTCGGTGTGGCGGGATACTATATATACCGAGGCGGAAGTCAGATTGCGGCCGTTTCATCCACCCCACTCGCCTACAAAGATACAGGCCTTTCCGCCGGAACCGATTATTCCTATTATATTGCCGCCTACGACGCAGCGGGAAATATTTCTCTGGACAGCAATTCGCTGGACACGACGACATTTCCTCCGGACACTATACCGCCATCAATGCCGGACGGCTTCACGGCCAAGGCCGTTTCCGCGTCGCAAATTCAGTTGAGCTGGATGCCAGCATCGGACAACGTCGGCGTCGCCGGATATCATCTTTATAGAAGCGGCGGCCAACTCCCCAATTCCACCACCACTTTCAGCAGCAACAGCCAAATTTTAGACACCACATCCACTTCCTACATGGATACCGGCCTCGCTTCCGATACAATATACGTCTACGCGGTAGAGGCCTACGATGCAGCAGGAAATCTTTCGCCGCAATCCACCGTCACCGCGACGACACTTTCGTCTGGAACGATTGCCCCCACGACTACGTCGCCCGCTGTTACGAGCAATCCCACCGCCGTGAATCCACCAGCGACAACGGCTCCGACCGTCACGGCCACGGCACCCGCAAATAATGCCGCCGTTTTTACAACAACTTTATATATTGGACTGCGCAGCGATGAAGTGAAAACTTTGCAGTCATTTTTAATACAGGAAGGTTATCTCGCGGCGGGAAATGACACGGGATTTTTCGGACAACTGACCCAGAGCGCGGTTCAGAAATTCCAGTGCGACCAGAACATTGTTTGCTCCGGCGATCCGCAGAGCACCGGCTGGGGATTGGTCGGCGCAAAAACGAGAAGCGCACTGAACGCGCTCTATTCCGCTCCCACTTCCGCGCAAGCGCCCGCCGCGAGCGGCGGCGCTCCATCAGTGGCACAGCTGCAGGCGCAAATTCAATCGCTTGAAGCGCTATTGCAATCGCTTGAAGCACAACTCAACAACCAAAACGCGAAATAGCAGGAGTTTCTCGGCTCAAACGCAAATTCCCTTGAGATCGGCGCGAAAAAATTCCTCGGCGGCGAAACGAAAATCATTGAGCAGATTATTTGCGAACCAACGGCGACATCTGCCACACCTTTCGGCCAAAATCCATAACCGCATAATTGTTTGAGAGGGTCGCGGAAGGAATGAAAAACTGCCGTTACTGCGCGGCAGTTCCTTCTTCGGGGTTTCTGTGTGTCAACTTTTCGCCACACTCTTCGCATTTAAACCAATCGCTACACTTGCTACCATCCCATTCCAATCCCGGAACTATTATCCCGGAGCGGATTGCCCGCGGGGGGTCGTCGTTGCGTTGGCCAAAATGAACATGGGGTGTTTCTTTTTGGCACTTGCGGCAAAACAAAACTATAGTCATTTCGGATTTTGGGTCGCCGCCGACCGTCACCGTCTTCGCGTCTATCCTATTCCCGCGGCCTAAGCCACCTTTCATATATTGGGGCCATTCATCAACTTGCGCAGCAGTGATTTTCGCAAAATTCCAGAAACCTCTCTCTTTTTCATTTTCAAGACTCCTTCTCGTTCCCATTTTGCTACCCCCTTTTCAGACAGATAAATTAACTTCTATTACTGTACACCTATTCAAAGACTTCATCAAGCTGTTGTACGCTGGATTCAAACTCCCACTTCGTTTGACAACCAAAACCATTGTTGTAAACTCAATACCATATAAATTAAATAAGCTTTTAGGTTTTAGCTGTTAGCTTTTAGGAAAAACCCGAAGGGCAACTCAAAGCTAAAAGCTCAATAAATACACATGGTTCAAGCCGCCGCTCCAAAAAAATCCAAAGAAGGTACGCCGCAAAGTAAAGAAGAAAATCAAAAGCAGCTAGATAATCTTCTCTCTTCGCTCCAGGAAAAATACGGCGAAGGAGCGATTATGAAATTGGGCGAAGCGCGCAAAGTTGACGTGGCGGTCGTGCCAACCGGCTCGTTTTCGCTGGATATGGCGCTTGGCGTCGGCGGCTTGCCTCGCGGGAGAATTATTGAAATCTTCGGGCCGGAGATGAGCGGGAAAACCACACTCGCCTTGAATGTCGTCGCGCAGGCGCAAAAACAAGGCGGTAAAGCGGCTTTCATTGACGCCGAGCATGCCCTGGACCCGGAATATGCCGCTAAGCTCGGCGTGAAAGTCAATGAACTTTTGATATCGCAACCCGACAACGGCGAAGAAGCGCTGAATATTCTGGAAAGCCTGGTCAGGTCGGAGATGATTTCCGTTGTTGTCGTGGACTCCGTCGCCGCGCTCACGCCAAAAGCGGAACTTGAAGGAGAGATGGGCGAACAACATGTCGGGCGGCAGGCAAGGATGATGGGCCAAGCCATCAGAAAGCTGACAGCAATCGCCGCGAAGACGCAAACGATGGTGATTTTTATAAACCAGCTGAGGATGAAAATAGGGATAATGTTCGGCAATCCCGAAACGACGCCGGGGGGGATGGCCTTGAAGTTCGCCGCCTCCGTCCGCATTGACGTCCGCCGCATGGCCCAGGTCAAAAAAGGAGAAGAGGTTGTCGGCAACCGCGTCAAGGCAAAAGTCGTTAAAAACAAAGTCGCGCCGCCGTTCAAGCTCGCGGAGTTTGACATTATGTTCAGCGAAGGAATTTCCTATGAAGCCGATGTGCTGAACGCCGGGATAAGATACGGAGTCATCAAAAAATCCGGCGCGAGTTACGGCTTTTCCGCCCAAGGCGGATCCGCCTCTGGCGGAGAGACGATAAAATTGGGCACGGCTTTGATAATGTCCGCCTGAAGCTGAAAGAGGACAAGAAATTACTGAACGAGATCAAAAAGAAAGTGACGGAGACAGCGAAAACAGGAGTGATAGCGGCGAAGAGCGAAAAGGGAGAGGAAGAATAACGCAACCGATAGAAAACAAAAAGAGGCGCAAAAGCGCCTCTTTAGTTTTTATATATCCAGTTCATAAATTCTGGCGAAATCGGAACTAATGCAAAAAGTGGTACGGGTATGCATCAGTGGCCGACGTCGGTTTCCTAACCGGCCTCGGATAATAATGTCCGAAGTACCAACCACCGCGATAGCGATATGTACGAACGTGGTCGTCAGGATGCGCACGCTTGAATGCAATCATCGCCGTAACCGCTTCGGTTTGCGTTTTGTATCGTTCTTTTCCGTCACATGCGTTTCTTCTAAGCCTGCGCTTGCTGGCCACAACCCCCTCCTTCCTTAGAGAATCAACGTACCGCGACACGCTGGCCTTATCCTAAACCACTCTTCCAAAATTAGCAACAGGAGCAAATTTTAAAGCCGCGCTATCGCCTGCTTCAGCCCGTCAAGCGAAGTGCTCATCATCAAGTATCCCTGATACCAGCCGTAGACAAACGTTGCGCCCGGCTGCGAAAACGCAAGCGCTCGGAAAGACGAATTCGCCGCAGTGACATCTTGAAATCCCACAGCCGAAGGGTCGCCGGGAGAAACCAAAAAGAAATTTTCAATTTTGGTCGTCATTGCTTCAAGTTTCGCCACGTTGTCCTTAAGAAACAGCCAATTTTCCGCCGGCTTCAATTTCAAAACATACCCAGGCCAAATGCCGTTCGCGTCTTTGTAGGCAAAAACTGTGGCGTCGGGGTTAAAATGCGCGAGAACATACTGTGGGTCAAGAACGGCGGTATCCGCGGCGGAAAAAATATCGTTCACGTAGGCATCGGTGCCATCGGCTTTCTTCGCGTCAATTTCAAAAAATGTGGACGTGGGGCGGGCTCCGGCAAAGATACCCGAGAAGCGCTGCGGGAACGTCTGCAGATCCGAAGCGTTCTGCGCGGCGCTACTCAAAGTCAATGTTAGCGTCTGATCAACCGGCTTGCTGAACAAAGTGGCGTGCGTGAAACTTGCGCCGACCGGCTGAGGATTGGTATATTGCTGTGTTTGACCTTGCGTCGCAGCCGGAGCCGACGTTCCGGAAACATTTCCACCGCCAAAGAATATGCTGTAAGCCAAATATATGATGGCCGCGAGAACTATAAGCGCTACAACGGCCACAAAAACAACGGGCCAGAAACATTTTGGGTCTTACCTCGCTTTCTTTGTTTTCCGGCGCGCGCTCTTTCTTCGCGACTGCCGCGGCTACATCCCCGCCGCCAAGCGCCGCGAATCTTTCCTCAAGCTGGTTGACCTCTTTGGACGGCTCTTCCTCACTGGCTATCTCGTCATAAGCCGGCAATTTCGGAGCTTTGACGCTTTTAAATTCCGGCCCTCCCCCAGGGCGAGACATCGCCTCAAGATCGCTTTGCATCGTCCGCACCTTTACATCCGGCGGCGGAGGCGGAGCCGAAGGAATTTCGGCTATTCCCAAATTTTCGTTTGAAGTATCGGCCATTGCAATTTAATTTTAGCACGAAAGAACCACGCAAAAAAATAGTCGGCTCCCGAGAAGCCGACTAAATCCTCAATCTCCAGAAATAAACAGGGGGTCACGCAGCTATGGGATACTCAATTTCCTTAGGCAGCAACCCGACCAAAGCCAAGTCGGACCTAATCTCCCCGATAATATCATCATCGGGACGGCCGTCATTTACCACAACGGCTTTCTTCAACAGGGCATCCTCTTGACCGGGGAAAATCCTAATTGACCGATTAAAAATTTTGGCGGCCCAAACTGACGATTTGACCTGGTAAATTATTCTTCCGACAGATTCGCCAGCTTCCCTCTTGACGCTCCATTTCAAACTAACATCTTCGCCATAGTGGTCGCTGATATCGATCTTGCCTTTCTTTGGACGATGCCTGCCGGAACGCACGCACTCCATCCACAAAACACCGGGCAGAAGTTCCTTAATTGAAGCAAGAAGCCGCTCCGCCAAACGATGAAATCTCTCCTCGTTGCGGTCGCCTTTCTCGTTCGCCTTGCGCAAACGCCTTAATACGCCCTTCTTACGAATACGAACCCTTGGAGTGTGAAGAATGTTCCGATTAGCAGAATGACCATAAGAACTCGGCCTATCTGGTGGCGGCGGCGCAACGACTTTTTCTGGTTCGGTTTGAGGCGGCGATGGTTCGACTCGCAGAGATTCCTTTTTTACATCTGCGTTTGGTTTGACGACCATCACGCCGACCAGAACACCCCTCGCGTTGTATCTGCACTGAACTTTTCCGCTTTGTTCCAATACCCTGATGATAAACGCAGAGCGCCGTCTGCCGGTATTAATCGGCCAACCAAAATTATCGAGAAGCATATCACTCAGGCACTTGAGCGGATTTTTCAAATATTCGCCGGCATGCGCACTCAAATAAACTAAAACCGCGGCTCGTTCTTTATCCGGAATCGCATACAGCACACGACACCTCCGAAACTATAAGCTACCGACATCTTATCATAAACTAACTACTGCGTCAAGCCGGCTGGCTGGGCTAGACCGTGCCGTGCCAACCACTATTGCAATTGTTTTATGGACAGCCCGATTCTGCCGTCTTCGTCGGCACGTATTATCTTTGCGCGGACGAAATCGCCCACCTTAACTACTTCGGTGACAGTTTTAACATAGCCGTTTTTAAGTTCGGAAACGTGGATCATCCCGTCGCGACCGCCGCCCAAATCCACTATCGCGCCGAAATCCAGGGTTTTTATAACCGTTCCCTCAATGATGTCGCCGATCTTATATTCTTTGGTAAGCGCCGTGATTTCCGCGACCGCCGCGTCCGCCTTCGCGACATCCGGCCCGAGACGAACACGCCGCCGTCTTCCTCCACGTCAATACTCGTAAGCCCGTATTTCGCGATCAAACCGTTGATCATCTTGCCGCCGGGACCGATAAGCGCGCCGATCTTCGACGGATCGATCTTAAGCTGGCGGATTATCGGGACGTACTTTGACAACTGCGGCCGCGGCTTGGCGATAACGGATCATCATGTATTTCAAGAATCTCAAGCCGCGCTTTCTTCGCCTGCTCAAGCGCTCTTTCCAGCATTTCGTGCGTCAAACCGTCAACTTTCACGTCCATCTGCAAGGCGTTCACGCCGTCTTCCGTACCAGCAGCCTTCAGATCCATGTCACCGTGATGGTCTTCCGGACCCTGGATGTCGGTCAAAATCTTATATATATCCTTTCCGCCAAAGGCGGATCCGCCTTTGGCGGACATCATTAGCCCCATTGCCGTGCCCGCCGCCGGTTTTTTTATCGGCACACCAGCGTCCATAAGCGACAGAATGGAAGCGCAAACGGTCGCCATTGACGACGAACCGTTTGAGGACAAAATTTCGGAAACAACGCGGATCGTGTATGGAAATTCTTCTTTAGGAGGTATAAGGGGCTCAATTGCTTTACGCGCCAAATTGCCGTGGCCGATCTCTCTCCTGCCCGGACCGCGGAAAGCGCCGATTTCTCCGACCGAATATGGCGGGAAATTGTAATGCAGCATAAAACGCCGCTTGCCGGTCATTTCCATCGTCTCTATGAACTGCTCCTGCCCCGGAGGAGCGAGTGTCGTTATCCCCAAAGCATGCGTGTTTCCCCGCATGAATAAGGCCGACCCGTGCGTGCGCGGGAAAAGCCCGACTTCGGCGTTAAGTGCGCGTACTTCATCAAGCCGCCTGCCGTCGGGACGCTTTTCTTTTTCCAAAATATTCTTGTGGACAAGTTCGTTTATCGCTTCCTCAAATAAATAGTCCGCGTCCTTGAGGATGTGTTCTTCTCCGCCAAAGGCGAATCCCTGCCCGCCGGCAGGCGTGGCGCCTCTGGCGGAAAAATGCTCTTTGACATGCGCGCGCAATTCCTCGCGCAGTTTCCCAGTGGCGCCCGAAAATTCAACCTTGGTCTGTCTGTATACCGCTTCCTCAAGTTTGTCCGATAAGAATTTTTTAACCATAACCTTCAGCGGTTCGTCAAATTCGTGCAATATAAGCCCCTCTTTGGGCTTGCCGATCTCCTTTATTATCTTTTTCTGGAATTCTATCAGCTTGTCGTTCTCTTTCTGCGCCAGCGCGAACGCCGCGAGTATGTCTTTTTCGCCTGCCTCGTCGCCGCCAAGTTCTATCATGTTTATCCTTCCCAAAGAACCGGCGAGGAAGGCATCAAACTTCGGTTTCGTTTCTTTTATTTCCGAATTTGTCGGATTGATGGCGAACCTGTCGCCGAACTGCGCCACGCGGACGCCGGCGACGGGACCTCCCCAGGGAATGTCGGAAATACCGAGCGCGGTTGAAGCGCCCGCGAGTCCCACGAATTCCGGGTCGTTCTCTTCGTCGTAAGCGAGAACGGTCACGACCACCTGGATTTCGCGCCTGATGCGCTGGTCAAAAAGCGGGCGGATCGTTCTGTCAACCGTCCGTCCCGCCAAAATCGCGTCTTCTGACGGCCGTGATTCGCGGCGTATGAAACGGCTGCCGATTATTTTTCCGGCGGCGTAAAATCTTTCCTCATAATCCACGCGGAGCGGCATATAATCCGCGTCAATGTCCTCTTTGGACATTACAACGGTCGTGAGCACCGCCGTCTCGCCGTACTGTGCCAAAACAGCCGCGTTCGCTTGTTCGGCAATCGGCGAAATTTCAAGCGTCAAAGTTTTACCACCGACATCGGTGGTGAATTTTTTGCGTGGTATTGGCATAATTCAAAAAATTGTTTAATTTGATTTTTTTGACTTAAAATAATTACCGATTTTTGATTCGGCATCGTCTAGCAACGCCTCGACGGAAGGAAACAGCTCTTCAATCTCTTCACTCTCGTCGGCCACCCACTCTGCCGGTTTTCCATACATTATCTTTGCCTGCAAATGTGACATTCCCTCATGTATTGGGTCGAAAAGCGGTGAAAATTTCCAGAAAAACTCCGATGGCGCATCTTTCCACTTATGATAAATTGCATTATATCGTTGAACTATGGCATCCAATCGTTTCCTGGCGTAGCTTAAGTACTCTTCCTCCGATTTAAGCATCGCTATCTTTCCTTCTAACGAGGGTGTCTGTTTGACAACGGGCGGCGCTACCGAAAGTTCATGCGTCAACTCGCCACTCTTGCCACTGATTTTCGCGGTCTCCGCACCTTCTTCCAAGCGCCTTTGCCATTCTTCAAACTCCGCACGTTTTTTATCCTTTCTCTGCCTTTCGGCCCCATACTCCTGCTGAACGGCATTCAATTCATTCACGCTCAAATCATTTTCTTTTTTCCCCGCGCTTTTCCGTTCCATGTTTAAATCGAAGCTCTCGTGCGCATTATCGCCCGCGGAATTTCCTCTATATTTATGAATTTGTCAGCGGCTTCCTGAAGTTTAGCAGACGCGCTGCGCTTGAATGCCGCTACTTCAACAAAACGACCCACGCCCCACTTCAGATAATCAATGAGCGGCAAATGATCTCCGTCGCCGGTGACAAGTATTATAACATCAAGAAAAGACGACATACGGATGGCGTCAACCGCCATGCCGACATCCCAGTCCGCTTTTTTATAGCCGTCAGCGTAAATCTGAATATCCTTTAAACGAAGCTCCAAGCCGGCTTTTTCCAGCGCTTCAAAAAATGCCGCCTCGGATGAAAGCGCGTGCTCGCCGTCCGGACGCAAGACAGGCTGGGGTACTACGCGGCGCTCCCCCGTAGGCCTGTGGTAAGGCTCAACTCCTTCGCTCTTCACGACATAGGCCAGGGCACGGATAAGCTGGCGGTCGCCCACGAGATACTTAATAAGCTCGCTGTAATTTACGCGGCCGTGATAAAGATTCTTCGCGGAGTGGTAAAGATTTTGAACATCAACGAAAATACCGACGCGCTGATTGGAATAACTGGGAGTGGACTTCATGCCTTGAGTATAATGCGAAACCACGAACTATACATGCGAATTATGCGAAAGGGATTCGCAGCATTCGCATATACATTCGCGGCATTCGCATTATGTTTTTTATTTTTTTAAGTCTAATTTTTTAATAAGCTTTTCGTATTCCTTGGGTTGTTTCTTCTTGAGATACGCCAAAAGCCGGCGCCTGTGACTCACCATCTTTAGAAGCCCGCGCCTTGAGTGGTGGTCCTTCGGATTTTTCTTCAGATGTTTCGCGAGTTCGTCAATCTGGCGGGAGATTACCGCGATCTGCACCTGTGCGGAGCCGTGTCTTTTTCGTGCGCCCGATGTTCGCTGATTATTTTGGATTTAACACGCTTGGTAAGCATTCGGGTATTGCAACTTCAATCTGTATGTAAATATTATAACCAATTCGTTAAAAATAAACAAAGAAAGTATCGCGCTTATAAAAATAGGGAGGGCTCGCGGGCGCTTTAGTGAATTTGCCATTGCGCGGCGAGCCCTTCGTACATCGATACACACATAAGGGCTGGGGGGGCGGTTCGAATACTAGCCGCCGCCCTGCCCAATCTGCGCGCCTGCTAACTCCGCCGAGGCCGCAGATCTACGCGGGGGCTCGGGCCGAGACCGCACCATTATCGGCCATTCTTACGATAATCCCTGGCCGAAAAACAGTCGGCTGCCGCTGCCCGCCGCAACTTGGATCCGAATCCAAAGAGCAACTACTTTACCTGCATTATACACGATGGAAAATATTTGTCAAGTGCCAATTTTGTGATAGATGAAACGCAACTTGTCCCCACACCAACGCCATGTGCCGCGGGAGAGATTCGAACTCTCATAGTCTTACGACTGCTGGCTCATACTCGCCCCGTACCGAGCTTTGCTCCGGTGCGGGGAAGCCAGTGCGCCACGCACTAAATTTTGCCGGTGCCGAGGGTGGGATTCGGACCCACAACCCTTTCGGGACAGCGTCCTAAGCGCTGCGCGTATTCCATTTCCGCCACCTCGGCAAAATTTAGTGCGGTGTTCCGCCACCGCGACATTTGCGCGGGGATGAACCTGCCTACCAGCAAGCAGGCCCGCCAACCTGCCCGCACCGCTCCCATCACTGTTTATCTTAAATCCCGCCATCGTTTTATTCAACAACACGGCAGAATTCCGCAACGCCCATAAAAATGCCGGTGAGATAAAGCTCCATGGGCTTACCTGCGCTTCGCCGAGGCTGCGGCAAGGCGAGCGCCCGTGGTATCTGGAAGCTTTACCCCGCCCCGACCGCGGTCGGGGCGGGGTATTCAGCGGGGATTTAATATAAAAAACCAAAAGCCCCCTCCGGCGCAAGGCCGAAGGGGGCTTTTTTCTTTTCTGATTTAATCTCTAAATCAGAAATTTAGCAGCCGGTGAACGAAGCGCCGAGGAAGCTGCCGATGATCAGAGGAACGCCCTTCGCGAGAACGGCGATGACCACGGCGACTACGGCGTAGATAAGCGTGCTCGAAGCGCCCTTAACCTTCTCCGGATCGCCAGAGGCAGTCAAATACTTGTAGGCGGCGACGAGTATGAAAACAATCGCCAAAACGACGAGAAGCGTGAAAAGCCAGTTGACGGCGGTGCAGATAAGCGCGATAAATCCGGTTAAGCTCGTAACGGTCGTCGGCGCTGTCTGTTGGGTCCCGCCACAAAAGGCAGGGTCAACCCCAAAACCAGCGATTTTATTGACTTCATGTTAAGAATTCGGTATTGACCGGAATAATGTTTTTTTTCGACCTTTCTCCTTATATAAAAAGCATAGCACAAACCATGCAACACTACAACCTAAGGACATAACGCTACCGCTGCCGAGTTCGCACCAAAGATATTAAGAACAATCAGCGGTACGGATTTCGCAAGCAATGCCACCACCAAGCCAACCACGGCGTAGGTAAGCATCTTCGTGGCTTCGCTTACTTTGGTCGGGTCGCCGGAAGAGGTCATATACTTATACGCCGCGACAAGCACCAAAAGTATGACCAATGCCATGAGAATGTACCACATCCAGAAAGCAACCTCGCAAATCACATTGTCAATAAGCTGATCTGGAGTGCTATATGTCGGTACGGGAATTACCGATTGTGCGAAAACCTTATTCGCAGAAAGGAGCAGCAACTGGGATAGAAGCAGAACACCATACCGATATTTCACGGCTGAAAATAAATTTTTCATACAATATTTTTTAACTTTATAACCGGCTGAAACGCTTATTTTCGGCCTTTTACGTTGTCTTTATCATACCACAAACTCCGAGAATTGCACTGGGGATAAAGGTGCTGCTTAACCTACCGCACCACCTCAACAGCCTCCACTGACGCTACTGGCACCGACTATACTGGCGACTATTGACGGGACGGACTTCGCGAGAATTGCCACAATGATGCCTGCAGCGGCATAAGCAAGCGTCTTATGCGCCGAACTCACTCTTTCTGCGTTATCGCCGCCGGTAACATAGAGAAACCCGGCGTAAATTATCATAATCACGGAAAGCGCCATCAGAATGTAAAACATGGCAACGGCGATCGGGCAGAGAATTTTACTGGTAATATCCGAAACGCCGCCGCTGAAAGTTATGCCGGAAACGTCGGCATAAGCGCCGCTTACGCCAAAAAGTTTCAGGAAACCGAGAATCAAAACCGGCGACATTATGGTCCTCGTTTTCGGCGAGTTTCACAATGTAATTAACTATTTTCATAGTCCTTTCCTGCCTATTAATTTTAACACACCGGGCAAGTTATAAAACTATTCACCCCCCGACCCCGAAAATCGCCTGGATAAGGCTGACCACGCCTTTCGCCGCGAGAACCGCCACAAAACCGATGGCCGCGTAAAGAATCGTGTTCCTGCCGTTCTTGAACTTTTCCGGATTGCCGCCGGCGGTTATTATCTGGAATCCGCCGTAAAGAACCATAATGGCGACTATGGGAACGGCTATCGTGATCAAAAGGTCAATGATCTTATTGGCACAATCCGTGATGGTTGAGCACGCGCCCTGGAGAGGATTGGTAAGCGAGCCGCTGAGAGTCACGTTGCTGCCGGGTGATTGACCACTTGGCGACTGACCGCTGGGTGATTGACCGCTTGGCGACTGACCGCTGGGTGATTGACCGCCAGGCGTGCTCGCAGTCCATTGGCAAGCACCATTACCACCGAAAGCGCCAACACACGCACTCTGGGTCGTATAAAGCGTGCAGTTGGCGGACTGACAGTTCGCGCCAGTAGTATCTTGGGTACAAGTACCTCCGCTACACGCAGCAGTGCATGAAGCGACAGTATAAGAACAGCCACCAGTGCTGCAGTAATATGGCGTCACGGCGCTACACGTGCCGCCGCTGGTGCCAGCAGGCGATGTTGTAACACATTCACCGGTAGTAGTATTGCAGTAGGGGGCGTTACTGTATGCAGCGGCGCACTGACTGTTGCTGCTACACCCAACGCATGCATTATTAACGCAGATGGGCTGGGTCTCGACCGTGCATTTGGTGCTATCAGTGCCACAGCCGCTCGGCGCGGTCGTAACACATTCACCGGTAGTAGTATCGCAGTAGGGAGCATTACTATATGCAGCGGCGCACTGACTATTACTGCTACATGCAGAGCATATATTATTGACGCAGATAGGTGCCGTCTCGCTCGTACAAATACACTACTATCACCACTGCAACTGGTCGGCGAGGTTGTGACACATTCACCGGTATTAGTATTGCAGTAAGGAGCATTACTATATGCAGCGGCGCACTGACTATTACTGCTACACCCAACGCACGTGCCACTAGAGCCACAGATGGGCTGGGTCTCGCTCGTGCATTGACTGCTATCGGTGCAGCTACCGCCGCCGCTGCATTGATTGGTGCTCGGCAAGCCGGGCGCCAGACAGCCCGAAGAACCATACCAGCCGCATCCCGCACTACAGCAGGTAGGTTGATCAATGCAATTACTGCAACTGGATAAGTTACACGAACTGCCGCCGGTGCTCGCATTGCATACTTGCCCGCCGGCGCAACCACTATCGGAGCTGCAGGAGTTGCCAACGCCGCTACTATTGGCGTTATTTGACAGACAACTGCCAATCTGGGGGGATGCCACCGCGCAAGTGCAACCGACCCCAGTATAACAATTTCCCGCCGGCGAAGCGGAAGCGCAACTGCAAGTAACCCCATCAGAATTAGTATTGCATACCTGGCCACCAGCGCAGCCGGAGTCGGTCGTGCAGTTTCCGCCGCCGTTGGATGGGTTGCAAGACACGGAACAATTACTATCGGAGTAAGCGTTGGTTCCACAGCCTGCTGGATCTAAACAATTACCGGCCAGACAGTCATCGTTCGTCATGCAACTCGAACCGCAGGCTTCATAGAACGTACTGGGACAGGCCTGCGCGTGACTTACAGATGGTCGGCCAAAACCGAAAATAAAAGCGGCGATGACCACAAAAGCGAAAATCAGAAGCCGCTTCTTCATAATTTTATTATACATTATTTGGCGCTATTCGGGCAGAAACTTAGACCATAGTCCTTGCCAGACAGAGCTTTCGTTAACGAAAGCTGGCACCGTCAGGGCGACTTTCAATAGGCAGGCCTGCGGCTGCGTAATACCCAGGGCGCTGAGAAAATCAGATTCCGCCCGACTGCGCACTTCGTTGAAAGGATTGTTAAGTATAGTGATGAGGAAGCTGCTGTCAGCAGGAAAGTAAAGAATGTGGTAATCTCCGGTGCTTCTGAACAAAACATAATCACCCGCTTCTACTCTCACGGCATTTTTATAGGGATTTTTTACTTCCACGCTGCCGTTGGGCGTACCGATGGTAATCGTATCTCCCTCGGGGACGGGGATTGGCGGCGGAGGAGGCGTTGGTGACGTGGGCGGGGAAATCGGCGGCAAGCCGCCGGGACCGGTACTTCCGGCAGGAGAGGTCTTGTTCCTGACAACCAAAACGACAACTACTCCGACGACTAGCACAAGAAAAATTACCGCTATAATAATTATTCTTCTCGTTTTTAACATGATAACTTATGAGGACTTGGCGGGGTGAAATTGCATGTGCAGTTCACACTCCAGTTATCCCATGCCCGGGAATTGGCGGCAAGGGGACAAGCAGCGTTAATATTCGGGCTCGATTTTGTGGCGTCGGTGACACACTTTTTATACAGTGATGTATTTACAACCTGACAATGGTAAACATGGTTTGTGCTGTCCCACTGAGCTGCGTGGTTAAAGGCGCTGGGACAGCCATCGCCGTTCACGTCATTTACGGTCAGGTTGATTTGGAACAGTCCCCACGAGAAAACACTGTTATCTTCCGCGCACTTATCCGACGTGCTCGGCGCCGTAGGATCGCCGCCACTTTCCTTGCTGGCAATGGAGGAAGCGTCATACGGACCATTACCGATACCGCCGAAACACGAACTGTTGAGGTTGTCTTGTGAAGCATCGCCGCTTGTAAGTGGCGCGCAATTTCCACTTGAATTGTTGCACGGACTGCCCGGATCGCAACTGCCCGGATAGCAATTTGAGGTTCCTCCGGCATTACTTTGACAATCTGCCTGGCTTGAGTAATTAGCTACACACATATTTCCGGCGGCTGATACCTGACACAGTTGGTAAGATGTAGAGCCTCCGCTCGCCGTCGGCGCCGCCACCTGTACCGAAACACCAGGGAGCAGTAAATTCCAATTTGTCAGATTAGGATTGATGATGTTTAAAATCGTATAAGCTCCGACAAGGAGCAGGAGTCCGACTAATGCACCTTTCACCCACTCTTTTCCTTCTGTTTGGCCAGTGGGGTTTCCGGCTGCCAGCGTGTATTTTATCCCGCCATAGACGATAGCTCCGAACGCCAGAATGCCGGCAAGCATCATGGCAAATCTATAAAGATAGTCAACGAAGTTCCCCAGGCCGGAGCTGCCAGAAGGTTGACCGGGCAGATTTGTGTAGATAGTGACCTGCGCCCGCGCCACCGCGGCGTAAAATAAACAGAAGGAAGCAAAGACCAGTGGACGTAATTTTTTAAACAAGGTTTTCATTATCCCGAAACAGTGCAGTTAAACGGACCGCCGAACCCCTGGATGAAACTTGAAAGGCTGAAAAAGTCCACGAACAATTTCACGATGACAAAGGCGAATATGACTATAAGCAAGCCGATTAAAGCGCCGGTCAGAATTTTTTTCGCGTTCTCGCGTCGAGCCGGACTGCCGCCGGAGGTAAGATACGTGATGCCGCCCCAAGCAAAGAGAATCGGCGTGAAAACGAAAAGTACGAGCGTTATGCCGAAATAAATTATGTTCACCATGGTCTGGATAATGTCGCAGACGCTCGTGCAGTATTTTTTCGCGGCTGCCTGTCCGCTGTAAATGCCCGTGCAGGACACAAGCCCGCCGGTGCCCCAATAACCACCGGGAAATATAGATGGCGTCTGAAGCACGTCGGCGGAAGCCACCAGCGGCGCGGCGAGAACGATGACAAAAAACGAAACACAAGAGATTAGTAATAGTCTGCGCATAATCGGAGAATTAATCTTTAACTTTTCATTTTTTACCTTTTATTTATTCCAGTTATTTCGTCGCGTGCATCAGCGCGGTTACCTGGTCCTGCGCCTGGCTCAGGGCGTGCCACGAATCAAGCTTCCCGACAAGGACGCTCTCTATCGCGCCGTTCATAATGCCGTCTATCGCTTCGTCGTCCGCTTCGTACCACGAACGCGCGGTCAGGGCCTGCTTCGCAAAAATTCCCAGGGTCGGATCGTTTTCGTACGAAGCGATAGAACTGCGAAGCGCCGGCGGTTCACCGGTGTCGTCCAAATAAGCCTTCGCGGCGTTGGCGTTCGTGGTCGCGTAGATCACAAAATCCCAAGCCCAGCCCGAAACCTTGGATTGTTTGGAAACCGCGAGTCCCGTGTACCGAGGGAAATTAACGGCCACATTCGCCCCCGTGGGTTGGGGCATGGGAGCAACGGCGAAATTCAGGAACGGGCTGCGTCTTTTTATGTCCAACACAGCGCTCATGTAGTCAAAGATCATCGCGGTTTTCCCGTTCACAAAACTGTCAACAGAATTCTGCTGACTGTCGTTCCATGTGTAATAAGGAGAAGCGACGTTCGCGAATTGCAGGTAAAAGTTAAAAGCGGAAACGCCGGGATCGGTCCCGTCCTCTCTCGCGGAGGCGAAGGTCGCCCCATAATTGTCCGGAGTGGTCATGCCGGCGCCGTTTTGCATTATCAAAAGCTCCAATATGTCTGTCGCGGCATCCACGCTTTGCTCCGAACCGCCGATCGCCGCGGCGGCACGCGTAAGCTGCCGGCTTGAACCGACCGTGCGCAACTGCGGCACGATTTTCAAAAAGTCATCCCAGGTCGCCGGCGGATAAACAATGCCGGCATTGTCAAAATAACTTTTGTTGTAAATCAAGGCAAGCGTATCCAAATAAAAGGGCAGGGCGTAAACCTGACTGCCGGACGCCGACGCAAAATCCTGCTCTATCGTGTATGGAAAAAGATTGCGCAACTTCACTATGTCAAATTGGCTCACGGGCGCGGGAAACAGTTTATCTTCCTGCTGCGGCAGTTCGTGGTTGGTAATTTCCAAAACATCCGGTCCTGTTCCGGCGGCAAGCGCGTTCAAAAGCGAAGTTCTATAGTCCGCGGCGTTGAGCTGCGTGTAATCTATCGTCGCGCCGGGACGAAGAACTTTATAACCCTCAATAATCTTGTTGAAAATTCCCCTGCTTTCCGTCCCCCATACCGTCAGCTTGAAATCGGTGCTTATTATGGTCGGGCGCGAATACTTAACGACAAGAACCACGAGCGTTACCGCGATAGCGACGCCGACGACCGTTATAAAGATTTGATTTCGGGAAAGTTTCATCAAAAAAATTTTCAATTTCTAATTTTCAATTTTCAATGCTTGAAAATATGGTGCTCGAAATTGTTTGAAAATTGTAAAATTGAAAATTAAAAATTTGAGTTATATAATCACTGTTCCCGCCAAACGATCGCCGGCCTTGAGATTCATGATCTTCACTCCTTGCGCCGCGCGGCCGGTAACGCGCACGCTCTCCAGGCTCGTTCTTATCATCTGGCCTTTTGCCGAGAGAGCGAAAATTTCTTTTTCTTCGCCCGTGACATGCGCCGAAACCAAGGAACCGGTTTTTGGCGTGATCTTCGCCGTCTTTATACCCGAACCGCCGCGACGCTGGATCTTGTATTCCTTGAGTCCGGTCTGCTTCGCGAAGCCGTTCTCCATGACGACGAGCAGCCTCAAATCCTTTATCTTGTCGCCCAATTCCTCAACTTTAATTATATCAAACCCCGCGACAGCGTCTCCTTTTCTCAATCTGACGGCGCGGACGCCGGCCGCGGTCCTACCCATCTCGCGCACGTCGCGTTCGTTGAATCTGATAGATTGGCCTAGTTTTGTGGTTAGGATTACCTGGTCTTTGCCGCCCGAGAGGCGCACCCATTTCAGGGAATCGCCTTTCTTGAGGGCAATAGCGATGATCCCCGTCCGGCGGATATTTTCAAAATCTTCAAGCAACGTCTTCTTTATCAGGCCGTCCTTCGTCGCCATCACCAAAAAATTCTTCTCCTTGCCTCTGGTCTTTTTCTCCGAATAGCTTATGAGAGCGCTGATATTCTCGTCCGTGGGGATCTCCAGGAAATTATGGACCGCCCTTCCCTTGGAAGTGCGGCTCGCGACCGGAATTTCGTGCACTTTTGTCTGAAAAACGCGGCCGCGATCCGTAAAGAAAAGCAGATTGTCGTGCGTATTCGCGCCGAAGAAATGGAGCAGGAAATCCTCTTCGGCGACCTCCGAACCGATCAGCCCCTTTCCGCCACGGCGCTGCGCGCGGAAGGTGTTCGGCGGCAGTCGCTTGATATAGCCGCCGGCGGAAAAAGTAACTATCACGTCCTCTTCCGGAATTAAATCTTCAACGCTCATGGCTTTGAGCGGAGTCCGCACGACTTGGGTGCGCCTGTCGTCGCCGAATTTATTTTTCAAATCCGCTACTTCGTCCTTGATAATTTTCAATATCCGCGCCGGGCTTTTCAAAATCAAATTCAAATCTTTTATCAATTCGCGTTTCTCTTTGAGCTCAGCTTCAATCCTGTGGCGCTCTAACGCCGCCAAACTTTGCAATTTCATCTCCAGGATCGCCGTCGCCTGGATGTCGGATAATTTGAAAATTTTGACCAGATTTCGGTGGGCGTCGTCGCGGTCTTTGGACTTTTTGATAGTCGCTATCACGCGGTCAATGGAGTCGAGCGCCTTGACCAGTCCTTCCAAAATGTGTGCCCGTTCCTCCGCTCTCTTCAAATCAAACTGCGTCCGTCTGCGGACAATCTGTTTCCTGTAATCCACGTAAGCCACGACCAAATCTTTAACAGAGAGAAGCTGCGGTTCTATGCCGTTCACGAGAGCGATGACGTTCAGGTGAAAATCTTTCTGCAGATCGGTGTGCTGGTAAAGCTGGTTCAAAATTTTCTGAGGCGGAACGTCGGACTTAAGCTCAATCACGATGCGCAATCCTTCCCTGTCCGACTCGTCTCGGATATCGCGTATGCCCTCTATCTTCTTGGCTTCGGCGAACCCCGCGATTTGCTGGATAAGCTCCGATTTGTTGACCTGATAGGGAATTTCCGTGACGACGATATCAAAGTTGCGGTTCTTCCTCTCAACTATTTCCGCCCGAGCCCGCGTCGTAATTCCTCCTTTGCCCGAAATGTATGCCTGTTTTATGGCTTTCTCGTCGTAAATTATTCCGCCGGTCGGAAAATCCGGACCTTTGATAAATTCCATTATGTCCTCACTTGAAGCGTCCGGATTGTCGGCAACATGAAGAATGGCGTCGGAAACTTCGCGGAGATTGTGCGGGGGGATGTTAGTAGTCATGCCGACGGCTATTCCAACGCTGCCGTTCAGAAGTAAATTTGGAAGTTTAGCGGGCAAAACTTTCGGCTCCTGCCGCGTTCCGTCATAATTCGGTACCCAGTCAACTGTTTCCTTTTCAATATCCAAAAGCACTTCTTCGGAGATCCTTGAAAGCCTGGACTCCGTATAGCGGTAGGCAGCCGGAGGATCGCCATCAATTGAACCGAAATTACCCTGCCCCGTGATGAGCGGATAACGCAAAGAAAAATCCTGCGCCATGCGCACTAGGGCATCGTAAACCGACAGGTCGCCATGCGGGTGATAACGGCCGAGAACGTCGCCAACCACGGTAGCAGATTTCCTATATTTCGCGAGATGGGTGAGGCCGCTGGACCACATGGACCACAAAATGCGGCGATGCACCGGCTTCAGGCCGTCCCGCACGTCGGGCAAGGCGCGCGCGACTATAACCGACATCGCGTAGTCAAGATATGACTCCCTAAGCTCTTTTGTTATTTCACGAGGCTCGATGTTTAACATAAGTAAGCAATTCTACGATTTTTAATTTTCAATTTTCAATAAAAATTCATCTACTGAAAATTGCAAAATTGAGAATTGAAAATTTTATTGCGGCGGTTTAATAATGTATTCCCTCGGCGCGTTCAGGATATCACCTAAGGCGCGGAGTTTTCCCGCGAAAACTTCGTAAAGATTGGCCACGGAACTTTTCAGTGTTTGCCAAAAAGACGCGCCGCCCGGAGAAGCCGCTGAATTCTTTTCCGGCAAAACCTGCCCAGCCTGCCCCGAATTTTCCTGAGACGAACCGGTCTGCGGTAAGCCGACGGAATCGGTTGGAGGCGCTTGCTCTGAGCTGGCCAAGGGTGGAGCTGACTGCTGGGAGAAAGCGGCAATGAGATTATTGAAATATGCGAGCCAAACGTATATCACCACAACCATAAGAACGGCGGTTATGACCACAAGCCAGCGCCGTTTTGCCGGTTCCGAAGCGGATTGAAGTTTTTCCAAAAAATTCATGAGTGTTATGGTTTATGCCCTTAACATCACGACCTTGTCTTTCGTTTCTTCCAAATCCTTTTTCTTGAAAACCAATTTCTCCACTTCCTCTCCCTTTTGGCCCATCGCTTTCAGAAATTCCGCCGGGTTTTTATAGAAGGTCGGGATGATAAAGCTTGGTTCAAGCTGTTTCGCGATTTTCGCGGCAACCGCGGCTTCCAGAAAATGCCCGCCGCCGACTGGAAGAATAAGCACATCGGGCTCATCAAGCTTGTCAATGATTTCCGCAGAAAGCGGCCGTGAAACGTGGCCAAGCAGGGCAATTTTTATTTCTTCCCAATTCACGAGGTAAACGGTCTTTATAAATTTTTCGGTGGATTCTTCCAGAACGGGAATCCCCAAAACCTCGATCCCTTTCACCTCGTATTCGCCCGAGAAAGAGATATCGTTTTGCTCCGCAGGATCCTTTTGCGCGCCCAAAAGCTCCGCAGAGGCCAAAGTACGCAAAATCAAATCCGCCTTGAAACGCGCGTTTTCTGGGTTCACGAGAAGCGACATTTCCCCGCTCTGCAATTTGAACGAACCGTTGCCTAAGTAGTTGATGACCATGCCATTACTGATAAATTTTAACAGAAATTTGCCGGAATTGCCAGTGCAGAAAAACCATTATTTGACCTCGCGCGACTCGATGTGGTAGCTTGGGGATAGTTCAATTAACACTAAGTCCCTGATTCGTCTGAAGGAGATTGCGATGGATAAACCCTGCACATTCTGCGACAGGACACAATTTGAGGAACGGCTTATATACGAAAGCGATAATTTTAATATCATAGCCACGCTGGGACAGATAACCGACGGCGGCTACGTCCTGCTATCTCCAAAAGCCCATATTCTCTGTTGCGGCGCGTTTGGCAAAATCATTACTAGCGAATCGCTGTTTCTTGCCAAACGCATTTGCCGCGCACTAATCGCGGAATATAAACTATGCCGGACCAGAAAAACATTATGGCCAGTTATAATGTTCGAACACGGTATCGTAGGCCAGACAATAAAGCATGGCCACATGCATTTTATTCCGGCGATGATGGATCTTTCCAAAAAAATAAGGGCTGATTTCCCCGCGGCAGAGATTGACACCCTACAATACGCAGCGCACCTTCAGAAACTGTATTCCGAAAATCCCGAACCATATCTCTTCTGGACAAACAAAGATGGGCGCGAAAACGTATGCTGGAATCCTCCGGCGCCGCCGCAATATCTGCGCATTCTTGCCGCGAAAGAACTCGGCCACCCAGAACGCGCCAACTGGCGCACCATGGACCAGGAACTTGACCGCAAACTGTGGCAAGAAACAGTACACCGTTTAAAACCTTATTTCATCCGAAGCCCGAAGGGGCTTCATTTTATATTTAATCACAATTTGCCTATTTCTAACGTAATTCGTATAATCGTATTCATAACTTAAATGGCAGACGTAGCGGAACCAAACAACAAAACGCAGGGAACCATAACCCAGGCCATCAAAAACGAACTTCAGTCGGCCGACTGGCCGAAGGAGGGGATGGTTGTGGAGGCATTACTAATCAAGAAACTGCCGCGGCGGGCGTATTTTGATCTGGGTCGCTTCGGCACGGGAATCGTCTACGGCGCTGAAACGCTGAATGCAAAAGAAATTATCCGCGGACTAAAGACCGGAGACAAACTGCCCGCGAAAATAATCAACATGGACGGAGAGGAAGGATATGTGGAGCTTTCCCTGGCGGAAGCCGGAAAACAAAAATTGTGGCAGCAAATAAAGGAACTCGCGGAAGCCGGCGAAGTTGTAAAAGCGAAGATTCAGGGCGCGAACGCCGGCGGTCTCATAGCGACGATCGCCGACATAGAACTTCAGACGTTCCTGCCCGTATCCCAGCTTTCGCTTGACCACTACCCGCGCGTGACCGACGCCGACCGCCAGAAGATCGCCGAGGAACTGAAGAAATTCATCGGCCAGGAATTGAATGTGAAGATTATTGACGTCAACCCGCGTTCCAACAAAATCATCATCTCCGAGCGCGAGGTTCTCTCCGCGAACGTGAAGGAACTTCTTTCCAAATACGCAATCGGCCAGATCGTGGACGGCCTCGTCTCGGGCATTGCCGATTTTGGAGTATTCGTTCGCTTCGTGGACAATCCGGAAATTGAAGGAATGATCCATATCTCCGAACTTGACCACCGGCTGGTTGACAGCCCGAAGGAGATAGTGAAAATAAACGACCAGCTGAAGGTTAAGATCGTGGATATCAAAGAAGGCCGCGTTTTCCTTTCGCTCAAGGCGCTCAAGTCCGACCCCTGGGATAAGGTAAGCGAAATCTACAAAGCCGGCCAGGATATTTCGGGAAAACTTTACAAACTGAATCCCTTCGGCGCCGTAATCAATCTGGACGGTGGCCTGCAGGGCCTTATCCACGTTTCCGAATTCGGCGGCCAGGATGAAATGAAAGCCGCGCTCGCGCCCGACGTCTCACATAAATTCATGATTGATTCCATAAAGCCGGAAGAAAAAAGAATAATCCTGAAGGTGAAGAAATAAAAAAGGAGGGCTAATGGACGCCCTCGCCTTTTGTTACTATTCGCCTATTACCCCGCTTCTCAAGATGCCAATGATGGCCTGCCTCGCATTCGTAATCCTCAATTGGACACAGACAACCTCTTATCGCTTTGCGCCCGCAACCGGGTTCGGGACAAAGATAATAACTCTTCTTCTTGCTCCATGGCATCAATCTCTCGCCATACTTGTATGGAACTCGGCCCTTTGTAACCTTGTCAATCCATCTCATCCAAGCACCTCGCTAAAGGTTTCTGGTATTTAGTATAAACCAACGGCGGCAAAAATAAAAGCGGCGCTTTACTTTTTCCCAAAATTTTATATTCTATATTCTGTATCCTGCCTTATGCCTGGGTAGCTCAGTGGTAGAGCGCAGCCCCGAAGAGGCTGGCGTCCGGTGTTCGATTCACCGCCCAGGCACCAAAAGAAAAACCCACGTTTAGTGGGTTTTTCTTTTGTTCGGTCGGGCTGCCCGGATTCGAACTGGGACTAAATTTTACCCCGTAGCATCCGGCTTTAGTCGGATTGCTTCGGGGCCTCCCACCCCGCACTAAAAATTTACATTCGGACTGCTGGGAGTCGAACCCAGGCCGCGTGCTCCCAAAGCACGTATACTACCGCTATACGACAGTCCGATAAATTTTAATCGCTTAGCTCATAAAATCGGTTCATTCGGAGAAAATGAAAACCGAATTTTCATTTTCTCCTCACTGCCAATTTTAGTATGGGGCAAGAAGGACTCGTGCTAGCCGTTACACTACAGCCCGTCTCGCGCCCCTTTAACTTATTCGATTTTTGATTTAAAATCAATGCGAGCTTCTGCCCCTATAGCTCAATATGGATAGACCTATCTGCCGGCAGGCGGGGTAGCGCTCTTCCCAGCCCACCATAATTTGCCCTCGTAGTTCAATGGATAGAACTCCGGACTTCTAAGCCGGATATGGGGGTTCGATTCCTCCCGAGGGCGCGAAAACAGATATCGACTTTTTCGCAAAATTAGGTATGAAACTAATCTCCCTGAACATCTGGGGCGGCAAAGTATACGAACCGCTCATAAAATTCGTAAAAGAATCGGCGCCGAGCACCGACATTTTTTACTTTCAGGAAGTTTTTTTCTCAAAATCAGGCATAAAAGAGAGCCATGGCACACGGGTGAATATATTGGAAGATCTTGCCGCGGTTCTTCCCGATTTCCGTTCTTTTGTCGCGCCCACGGCGAGCGGTTACGACAACGCAGGCCCCGTGGATTTTGACATAACCGAAGCGAAGGTGGTTTTTCTGAAAAAAAATCCGGCCTATCTCGCAACGGCCGACGGAAATGTCTTCACCTCGGGAAACTATCGGCGTCTAAGCAGAAACGAAAAAATGGAGAATGTACCGACCAACTTTCAATACCTGCGATTGTCAGCGAATGGCAAAAAATTTGCCATTTTAAACGTCCACGGTGTATCTAGGCCTGGCGACAAGCTTGACACGTCGGAACGCCTCGCGCAGTCGCAAAAAATAGTGGACTTCCTGCGCGGCGAAGACGGCGCGAAAATTATCTGCGGCGATTTCAACTTACTGCCGCAAACGAAAAGCATCGCGATGATTGAGAACGCGGGGATGATAAATCTGATAAAAAAATTCAATATTGAGCTTACGCGCAGCCGACTGTCCCCATTCTTCGGCAAGCCCGATTTTCAAAAATTCGCCGATTACGCGTTTGTCTCGCGGGACGTCAATGTGATAAACTTCACCGTCCCGGACATTCCGGTTTCCGACCACCTTCCGCTTGTGCTGGAGTTTTCATAGAATATATAATGCGAATAGGGCGCGGAAAGCGCGCTTAGGGCCGACGCCCCGACTAAAACAGCGCGGGGGTCGGCCTCCCGACGCCGACCAATGTCGGGCGTCGGGACTCAATGGCGGGGCGACTCGTTTATTCACCCCGTTAGATTTATGGGCACTTAGCTCAGTGGCAGAGCGACTCGCTTACACCGAGTAGGTCGGAGGTTCAATCCCTCCAGTGCCCACTAAAAAATCTAATGGGGCAAGCCGAGAAGGCTGCAGGTCCGATTCCTGCGTCGCCCACAGTGGCAGAGCGACCGCCTTACACGCGGTAGGTCGTAGGCTCGCCCCGTAGCAAACCGAAGGTTTTGCTTCGGGGTTCAATCCCTACAGCGCGCACAAAAACAAAAACGTCCAACTGGGCCGTTTTTATTTTTGTGCGCTTCAGAACCCTCGGTTCTGAATAATCTCCGACACGGGAGGAACCTCATACTTTCTCGCGCCAATTTCTGAAGAAATTGGCGGCGCAAGGATTAATCAATATAATAACTAGAATATGCTCAAAGTCGGCATTTTAGGAGGCGGGCCGTCGGTGGAGCACAAAGTGTCGCTCGCAAGCGCGAGAAATGTCTACGAGTCCACTGACCGGACGAAATACGAACCGCATCTTCTGATTCTTCGGCGCGACAAAAAATTGTTTTCGGGCAAAAAAGAGCTGCCGTTCCCGCACGGGCTGAAGCAGTTTGACATCGTATTCAATGCGCTTCACGGAATGTTCGGCGAAGACGGCAAATTGCAGAAAATTTTTGATCGCACGGGCATTAAATATACCGGCTCCGGCAGCCGCGCCTCCGCGCTCGGCATGGACAAGTGGCGAAGCAAAAAACTATTCGGAAAAGTCGGCTTAGCGGTACCACAATCAAAACTGATTACGAGCCGGAAACATTCCAACATTCTGCAGAATATTAGAATATTTCCCGTTGTTTTAAAACCCAGGAATGGCGGCTCATCTGTCGGTGTTTGCATAACGCATTCGCCGGAAGAATTAAAAAGAAAAGTGGATCGGATTCTCGAGAGCGATGACGCCCTTGTTGAACAATACCTGCCAGGCAGAGAATTCGCGGGTGGCGTTTTGAAATACAACGACGAACTGCGGCCGTTTCCCATCGTGGAAATAAAACCGAAAGCAAAATACAAATTTTTTGACTATGAAGCAAAATACAAAACGGGCGCGAGCGAAGAAATAGTTCCGGCCCGCATCGATACCGCACTCGCGCGAAAAATCCAAAAAGCCGCGCTCTTGGCCCACAAAGTTATCGGCGCTAAAACATATTCCCGAAGCGATTTCATCATGCACAACGGAAAAATTTATATTCTTGAAATCAATACCCTGCCCGGCCTAACGAAAAATTCTCTCGTTCCGAAAGCCGCGCGTGCTACGGGAATTCCCTTCACGAAATTTATAAGCATCGTCATTGATTCTGCTTTAAAATAAAATGCGCATTTTTCTATAATCGGTTAAGATGAGATTATGCAAGTTATTGCGGAAAATCGGCGGGCTAGGTTTGACTACACGATAACTGAAACCCTTGAAGCCGGCATTGAACTTCTGGGCCACGAAGTGAAAAGCGCGAAAGCTGGCCGGCTAAATCTGGCCGGAAGTTACGTGATTGTCCGCGCGGGCGAGGCCTGGCTCATAAATTCGCAAATCCCGCCCTACCAGCCGAAAAATACTGCGGCGGATTACGACCCTTCGCGCTCGCGGCGGCTCTTGCTGCAAAAGGATGAGATTGCGAAACTTGCCGGCGCGTTCAAGGCAAAGCAATTTCTGATTCCCCTCCACGCCTACATAAAAAATAATTTCATAAAAATAGAACTCGGCCTCGGAAAATCCAGAAAGAAATCCGACAAACGGGAAATTTTGAAGAAACGCGCCGCCGAAAAGGAAATAAAACAACTTGCCCCGTAGTCCCAACTATGGGGTTAGCGGTTTCCACGCACAAAAACAAAGAAGTGGTATAACGCCCGAAACACAATGAGCAGCAAAGCCATCGTTTTTCTCGTTTTAACGTTTGTGGCAGTTGTTTTGATTAACTGGTTGATCACCGGTCTTAGAAACCTCTCGCTTAACTATGCACCAGCCAATTATGGGAATAGCGGCCTCACGGAAATCGATTTCAACTTCTTTTCCAAAAAAGAAAGCCGCAACTACATAACGCAGGGATACGGCTCCACGTATTTCTCGTTCCTTAATTACGCCGGACATTGGCACAACGGCATAGATATCGCCGCCAATTACGGCGCGCCGGTTCTGGCCGCGGCTTCGGGTGATGTTATAGCCACCGGCAATCAGGACAATTTCTGCTACAAACGCGGCTTCGGAAAATTTGTCGCCGTAAAATCCGATAACCTCGGCCTCGTCACTTTCTACGCCCACCTGGGAACGATTGACGTAAAAACCGGGCAAGAAATAAAAAAGAGCGGCCGAATCGGAACGGTCGGCGCGACCGGCTACGAAACGGGCACGCATCTCCACTTCTCCGTCTTCAGCGCGAGCAGCTTCAGGATGGAAAATAAAAACGGCTGCGGGCCGGACCCTGTCGGCCAAGATTTGGACCCGTTGCAATACATAAATAAATTCATAATGTCTATCGCGCCAGTGCTACAGGTAAATTCTTAAATCAAAACTCTGATTGCGCACAATATTCGTATACTTGCGCCCGTAGGTAATCCACGCTAAAATCACAGAGGCATAAAAAGCGGTACGATTCATGGGTGGAAAGGAGGCCTGAATCGCTTGCGGAAAATAGAATGGTGGAGGAGGGTGATGATGGGACGAATCCCTAGGAAAAAGAGAGCATAAGAAGTGAAGGAGGTGATCCAGATTCTAGAAGGACGTTGACGGCGTCCTTCGATCCCGCGTAACCCCAACAAGGCACGCGGGAATTTTATTTTTGAAATGAGACGTTGATTATATAATTCTTAAAATGATTTTAGCTACACACGCCATAGCCGGAGCCGCCATTGGGCGGCTGACTAAAAATCCCCTGATCGCCTTTGCGCTCGGTTTCATGAGCCACTTCGTTTTGGACGCTATCCCGCACTGGCAATATGAACTCAAATCAAGGATATCAAGCGAAGATATAATGGCGGAAGACATGACGTTAAACGCCAAATTCATCCGCGACATATTTTTCGTCGCCCTAGATCTTGCTATCGGAATATTTGTGTCCCTTCTCGTCTTCGGCGGATGGGGCGCATTCATAAATCCGCCGGCGCCGATTATCGCCGGCATAGCGGGCGGCGTCCTTCCAGACGCCCTGCAATTCGTTTTCTGGAAATTCAGGCATGAACCGCTTACTACGCTCCAAAAATTCCACTCCTGGGCCCATGCCAAAGGAAGTTTCGGCTATAAATCAAAACTCGGGATTGCATTGCAGGTCGCTATCGCGGCGGTAATTATATCCGCTTCGTTGACCGTGGTTCGTTAAGATTCCAAGTATTCCCATTCCGCTTCAACCAGCTTAAACTAAAAGTATGCGCACGATTTACTTCATAACCGGCAGTGAGGGAAAATTCAGGGAGGTGGAACATTTTTTGCGCGCGAAAAACATAAAGATAAAACGGATTAAGCTGAGTCTGGACGAAATTCAGGAACTGGACGCGGAAAAAATAATCAGGCACAAGGCGCGCGAGGCGGCAAGTAAAATAAGCGACGACTTCATCCTTGAAGACACCTCGCTCTATATAAACGGACTGGGCGGACTGCCCGGCCCATTGATCAGATGGTTCCTGCAAGAATTAGGCAATGAAGGAATAAATTGGTTGGCGTCGCGGGTCGGCAACGGCAAAGCCCGCGCGGAAACTATTCTGGCATGCGCCAGAGGTGGCCGCGTTTTCTATTTCAAGGGCGCTACGAACGGAAAAGTTGTCAAACCAAAAGGCAGGAATGATTTCGGCTGGGGGCCACTCTTCAAACCGAACGGCGCGCGCGAAACTTTCGGTGAGATGTCGGGAGACGAAAAAAATAAATGGAGTATGAGAATCAAAGCCGTTAAAAAATTAGCGGAATTTCTCGGCAGGTAAATCAATGGAGCATGCTTTTTTGGAAATAGGCCACAGGGGCATGCCCGGCTGGCCAAGAAAAGGAGAAAACACGATGAGATCCTTTCGGCTGGCGCTAGCAAAAGGAGCCGACGCGCTTGAGTTTGACGTCCGCAAAACCAAAGACGGTCAACTCGTCGTAATCCATGATTCAACAATTGACCGGACAACTGACGGCCACGGCAATGTCCACGATCTTTCTTACGGCGAACTTATGAAATTTGACGCGGGATTCGGCGAGCGCATCCCCCGCCTCGCCGACATGCTTGATGAATTCGGCGGGAAGTGCCTCCTTAATATTGAACTCAAAGAACAAGGTATAGAAAAAGCCGTCAAAAGTGAAATCCTCGGCCACGGGCTGCAAAAGCTTCCGTACGTCAAGTCAGTCATCGTTTCCGCTTTTGACGCGGACGACAACGCTCCCAGCGCAAACTCTTCGTGGGAACAACTCAAAGTATTCGCGCCGGAAATTCCCATCGCCTTAATCGCACGAATGTCAAAAATAGAACGGCTGGGAGACGAAGTATTTGTGCGAATCGCGAAGGAATACCGCGCCAAGGCAATCGTCCCAATGGCCGATGCCGCAACGACTGCGCTCGTGGAGCTGGCGCACGAAGAGGGACTGCTCGTTTACACGGGTACGATTAACAACGCCGACGAAGCGGAACTCTTCCGCAAAATGGGGGTTGATGGCATCTTTTCGGATTGCGTGGAACGTTTGTGACACTTGCCTTTTTGTTAAAATTAGATTATAATCGTAGCGACGATTACGGTTTGATGTTTTGACATGGGGATGATCGGCTTCGATAAGGATAAGTCCTGAACTGGCAAGCCAAGAGCTAACTTGTAAATCTGGCAAAAAATCAATAACTGCCAACTCAAAAGTTGCAGCTCCAGCATTCGCTTACGCGTAACGTTGGACATCGGCTGATCCGGGCTTCTTGGGTTAATACCGGTGTTATATAAGGAAGCTCGTTCCGAGTTGACGATTCTACGCTCGGCACTAAACACAGAATCATTTCTGTCTAGTTTAACTGGACTACGCTTGTAGAAGGTTTAAGCGATTTTATCCTTACACGGCGGTTCAATTCCGCCCATCTCCACTAAAACAAAAATACTCGCTCCTTGTGAGCGGGTGTTTTTGTTTCTTGTAAAATGGTCTGGCGGAATTGAACGAGGGGTGGGCCGGAGGGGAAACTCGGTGTCCCCTCCGTGTAGGAAATTACTCAAAACCGAGGGTTGTGAGAGAGCGAGTTGCTGTATAGCGACTCGCGACGTGAAATTCCGCCCATCTCCACATAACCAGAATTGAACTTTAGAAAACCCTCCAGAAGGGTTGAAAAATCTAGCCCGACCCTGATTTTTTCTTGGTTTTCCATTTTGCGTTTTTGAAACAGTATCACGCGAGGGAGTGAATATAAAAAAAACCGACACCTATTAGTGCCGGTTGTAAAGGATAGGTTTCTTTAGACAGTGATTCGACGGCTTTTTGCCGTTTTTTTTCGTTAAGCCGCAATCTTCTCGGCAAACACGGACGGCGGCATCTTGAGGGCGGAGTGGATCCGCGTGTGGTTGTACTGCCACAAGGTGCTGTAGATCTCCGCCACGAGCTCGCCGAAGGTCCCGAACCGGTTGGGATCACCGAGGTCAATCTTGAACTTGTCATAGAACGATTCCTGGTAGCCGTTTTCCCATGGGGCACCGGGCCGCGACCGCGAGATCGTGATGCCACAGTCCCCCAGTGTATCGGTGAACGCTCGTGCCTTGTACTCGCTGCCGTTGTCCGAATGGAAGATGACCGGATGCGGATGGTGGAAAAGCGCGTTGGCCAGGGTCTGTATCGTGAGGGGCGATCCTTTCCGCAACGCCACATGGACGCCCATCAATCGTCTCGTGAAAAGATCGAGTATCGTGGACACGTACAC
Source organism: uncultured bacterium (assembly GCA_963844965.1). Lineage (GTDB taxonomy): Bacteria > Patescibacteriota > Minisyncoccia > UBA6257 > 2-01-FULL-56-20 > REEB91. The sequence continues at coordinate 79,607 of CAWJQC010000006.1, forward strand.
TTTCTTGCCGCGATACAGGAACTCCGTGAAATCGGTTGCCCAGACGTGGTTCGCGTACGAGGGCATGATGGCAAGTAAGAGGTTCGGAAAGGCCCGCGATGCCTTTGATTTCCGGTATTTCCTGCCTCGCCTCCGGTACGGCCTTATGCCGAAGATTCGCATGACGCGCTGCGCTCGCGGACGGCTCACGCCCAGAGCTTGTCCCAAGCGCCGGGAACCGTATGCCGGATGGCGCTGCAATTCTTCTTCCATGCGGATCTTGAGCGCCCAATCTTTCTTGTCCTGCCGTGATACGTAGTAGAGCGATGCCCGCGAGACGCCCATGGCCCGCGCCATGGCGGACTTGTTCCGCTTTTCCGTCAATTCTTTTTTTGGGCCTGGGAGAGCTTCACGGTGAGCTCGCCCACCACTTCAAACAGCTCCCTGTTCTGCTTCTGGAGACGGCTGAACTCGCCCCAGGAAGGGACGCCCGATGCTCCTGCGCCTAGCCAATTGTAGATGGTGGACTCGTGCAAACCGTGGTCCTTCGCAGCCTGCGCTACGGGGACTCCTTCTTCCTTCACCCGGCGGAGGATGTCCGCCTTCACTTCCTTCGCAATCCGATGCCCTTTTTTGTTGCTCATGACACAATGGTAGTTTGTTTCGACCTTTGTGTCTAAATTATCCTATCCGGGTCAAAGCTTCAAGATTCGCCCACCGGTCTTTATACCAATTTATAATAACAGCAATAAATTACACAAACAGTTATCAGAACTCTCCAAGGAGGCTCATAAAAACTATTCCAATGAAAAAGTTATTGCCGAAATCGACCAAGAGATAAACGAAGTTTACTTGAAAGTTTGCCAGCAAGAAAATAAATAGCAATGAAAATACTCTTATAACTCTTCGAAGAAATGATGGGGATACTTAATTTAAACTAAGCCATGAAAGCAATAATCTTATCTCGCGTATCAACGAAAGAGCAGGCCGATGAGGGGCAATCCATACCAGCGCAAACGGGACGGCTCACTGAATACGTTAATAAAAAACAACTTGATCATTGGAAGGTTTTTGAGATCGCCGAAAGTTCTACGCACGATACAAGGAAAAAGTTTGATAAGGTTTTGGAGCTTATTAAGAAATCGCACGAGCCGCTTGCGCTTGTGGTTGAAACCGTTGACCGGCTGCAGCGGAGCTTTAAGGAAAGCGTTATTTTGGACGATCTGCGCAAAGAAGGCAAAGTTGAAATCCACTTTGTCCGCGAGGGCTTGATATTAACGAAGGATTCGAACAGCGCCCAGCTTTTACAATGGGATATGGGCGTGATGTTTGCCCGCAGCTACGTTTTGCAATTAAGCGATAACGTGAAGCGCAGCAATGAGCAGAAACTGAAGAACGGCGAATGGATAAGCAAAGCGCCGATAGGTTATCGAAATATCAGGGATGAAAACGACAAGCCGGATATAGAAGTTGACCCCGAAGCATCGCCTTTTATCGTCAAGGTTTTCGAGCGCTACGCCACTGGCAATTACTCGATGATTACGTTGGCCAAACAGATGCGCGAAGAAGGTTTTACCGGAAAACAACACGGCAATCCGATCACCGTTAGCCAGATAGAGCGCATACTTAAAAATTCTTTTTACTACGGCGTTATGGAGGTTCACGGCAAACAATATCAGCACCGCTACCCACCGCTTATCTCAATGCACCTGTTTTTGAAATGCCGCAAGGTTATAGAAAGTTGGAATAAAAAACCGTTTCAACACGCCGCGAGGCCATTTATCTTTCGAGGTATCCTATCGTGTGCAACCTGCGGTTGCGCCATTACCGCAGAAATGGCAAAGGGCAAGTATATTTATTATCATTGCACGAATTTCAGGGGTATATGCGAGAAGGTATACGTGCCCGAAAAAGACCTTTTAAAGCCCATAAAACGCTATCTGCGCAAGTTTGTGCTGCCGCAGGAAGGAATTGACTACGTTGTCGGTAAACTACGCACAACGACAGAAATCGAGCAGGAATACCACAATCAGGCGATGGCTACCCTAAAAGCCGAATATGACCGCTACGAGGCCAGAATCAGCAAAATGACCGATGACAAATACGACGGCAGTATTACGCCCGAAATCTACGACAAAAAATTGAAAGAGTATAAGGCAAAGCAGGCCGACTTATTGAATCAGATGCAGGATCACAGCAAAGCCGACGAGCAGCATCACCTTACGGCTACGAAATTACTTGATGTTTGCAAACGCGCCGATTCAATCTTCGAAAGTTCTGAACCGGCTGAAAAACGGCAATTTTTGAATTTCGTATTTCAGAACTCGACGCTAAACCGAAATAAGCCAATGTTTATGCTGAAACCCGTGTTTGCGGGCATAGTAAAAGCGCACGAAACTCATAAATGGGGTGCCTATCGGGATTCGAACCCGAGCCGAGAGTGCCACAGACTCTAGTGCTGCCGTTACACCATAGGCACCATTATTCCTACACTTGAAAATTTACCCGAATTCCGCATATTTTTCAAGTAAGCTGGGAAAGTTTCTGGGGCTTTGCTATAATGAATTCCAACTGAATATGTCCGTCATTTTGACGAACCTTGGGCTTCTGGCGAGCCAAAACATGTTTTTGGCTTATTTCATTATATATATCGCCACGATTTTTTTGGGTAACATTTCCGCCTTTGCCGCGTTCTGGGTAGTGTTCCACGGAGTTCTGGGATTCTGGGGCGTCCCGCTTCTTATACTCACGATTTTCGCGGCCGATATTAGCGGCGATCTCCTGTGGTATTCATTGGGTCGCGCACTTCGCGACACACGCTTCGGCAACTTCGTAAAAAATCATCTGCGGCACCACGAAAAAATAGAACGCTCCGTGCAAAAGAACGGCGCGGGCTGGATAATCATGGCGAAGTTTCTATACGCTTCCGCCTTCCCTGTGATATTTCTAATCGGCTGGACGAGAATAAAATTCAAAAAGTTTTTCAAGACATCGCTTTTGTCGGTCGCGATTTGGCTGCCGATCCTCGCCGGCCTCGCCTACGGACTATTCTCCGGCCTCTCGCCCCTTGGCGCCGTAAGCATTTTCAAACACTTTGAACTCATCCTCTTAATCGGCTTGGTGATTTTCTTCGTGGCCGATTACTTCATTGCCAAACTCGCCAGAAAAATTCTCGGCAGGAAGCTGGGCATTCTGAATGGCAATGGCAACGGTAATAATCAATGTCCTGAAGCAAAATCAGGCGTAAATCCTAGGAGCGCCGATTGCACTTGACTTTTATTAAAATGTAGTCTATCATATGGACAGCCTGGGCCAACGGTCAATCTCAATTAATCAACAGAAAAACCGAACCTGAGGCGTAACTTTGATAATGTAACAACGCAGAGGAGAGAGGTATGAGATGAGATTCAAACTATCTTCGGTTGGCGGCGAGTATGCCAGCGTCTTTGAATTGACACACGGCGATCGGCAAATGTTGATTCTTAATCTGCGGACATTTCATAAACTTCCTGAAAATATTCCGGTTGGTGCTTCAACCGTAGTAGCCGGCATCGCGATCCCCCATTTCGGGAAAGTGGTGAAGACTGGGAGGAAACCAATCGTTTCTCATGGTGAGCGGATGCTCCCGGTCGGCAGTGAATGTTATGTTTTTTCTCCTGCCTCGTCGGGCTTTCTGACCGCGATGTTGGCCGCTGCGGCCGCCTCCGAATCGCCAGATTCATCGTTCACTGTCCATCCGGTGATGATGCGGCAAGTTCCAAATGGAAACGGGAACGGCAATCATAAAGCCATTAAGCACGCCCTGACGGAAGCATTCGGAACTTGTTCCGAAGGATGGGGCGGCAACTTCCATATTTTCATCTGGGGAAAGATTGACGAGCCCGTCGCGCTACTTGTCCTTTGTAAGGAAGAATTTGAAGAGGAAGCGGCGCTACTGGTAGCTACTAAGGCCGCCGCGGGCGCGCTAACCCCCCTCATTGAGTCCTCCGAGTTTGAAGACTTGAAGGAAAAACGGGGATTAACGGCGTACAACCGTGGTCCCCTCTGCCTTCTGGGGGACTAAAATCAGAGGTTAAAGTTTAAACGTACCGAGGCCTGTCCGCACTTGACAGGCCTTTTTGTTTGCTGTATAATGTACACAGATTTAGTTAGACGTGGAATCCCAGCAACGGGATCACCACAAATTTGATAGCCAATACAAGGAGGGCCTAACCATGGCCAGTAATGTAAAGAAAGCATTTGAGGAAGCTGGAATTGATGTTCCCGAAGTTCCCACCTCCGGCATCGCCGGAACGGAAACGACGGTACCACCTTCTGCTCCGGCGGACGCAACTGCAACCGCTACAACACCGGCACCTTCCGTACCAGCAGCTACCGACACCACACCAACTGCCGACAAACAACCAGTTGTTCTTTCTTTCGGCAGAGTTGACCGGGAAGCCGCTGCCAAACTCCGCGAGCAGAAGAAGACGGAATTGGAAGCAATCCCGTCCTTCGTCGCGGAACTCGTTGTCTTGCTCAAGAACCCCCGCGAAGAGACCATACTGTCTATGACCGACGGCACCGAGCGTTCGCTCACCCTCGAAGAATTCGAGGCATACATCGCCACCGTCGTAAACGGGACCCAGCATCGCGGCGTCCGCCAATCGTTTACAACTGCCGTCGTGGAACAGATGTTGGGGCAATTTCCACCGTCTGATCATCTGTTCGGCGTCGCGTTCACGAGGGTTTCAACAGCGCTAACAGATACCGACGGAAGGGGCTTTTTCTTCGAAGTAGAGAAGGATTGGGCCCTGAAGAACCCCGGCAACGTAATCTGGATGTACAGGAGCGACGGGAGCGGCAAGGCGCCGTTCGCCTCGGTCGCACCGGACTCCACTCGTCTCATGATTGCCACCAAAAAGTGGCTGGACGAGATTGAGCGGGCGGAGAAATCCCGCATCAAAACCGGGACCAAGCCGTTCCTAGAAGCGTTTTACCAGGGCGGGGAAACCGCTTTCTTCCTCAAGAAGAAGGAGATTCCCCGCAGGGACGGCGGCACTATAATCCGAAAGGCCGGTCACTTCCGCATTCACATCGAAGACGGCAAAAACGGGAGAATCCGCCCAGTGGAGGCACTGGAATCGCCTCACCACGACCTGTTTGAGGAAATGACCTCTCGCAGGGAGTGGGTATCAATCGGCGTCCTAGCGCCGGAAATCGTCGGCGCCGACCCGGAAAATAGGCAGAAAATGATCGCCGCCTATTTCCGGGACGTGGAGAACTATGAGCAGCGCAAGCGGTTCATCCGTTTCGCGCACATCATAATCGATGGCTACATCGACGCCCTGGCATCCGAGAAGAAGGCGGCCGAGGCGCACGAAGGTGGCCGAGAAGCCGGTACCTGCGGCCAAAACTGCCGAAACCAAACCCACCGGAGAGCACCGTGATTCGGCAAAAGCCGATTACATGAAGCTCGAGGAGCTGAAGCGGAGGGGGGGATACATTTCCTCGCGAAGCTTCATGCTCGACCGCAAGCCGGGCGTGGCTCTCTTCTCCGCGAAAACGGAGGAGAAGCCATCTCGCCACAAGAACAATCGTGGCGAGATGGTTGTTATCCCTGCGCTCATGGTGCGGGACAGCAGCGGCAAGAAAGTCGCCGTCTACCACAGGCTCGGTGCCGCGCTGGAACAGAACGAGAAAGGGGAGATTCGCATGATTGATTGCATCCCCTCTAACGCAAAACTTTTCGCTCCGCTCAAGGAATTTATCACCCCGGGCGAGAAGTTTGCGAATATTCCGGAGCCAGCCGCTGCCGCTCTGCGGAAGTTCTACGGCCACGAAGCTGGAGACAAGTGGAAGGACAGCTTGCGGGAAAAGCGGGCGGCACAAGCGGCACAAAATGCCGCTGGCCAGCCAGCAACTACCCCCACCCCTCCACCCGAAGCCGCGCCATCACCTGCCGCCGACAATACAATCAACACGACTGCGGCGGACGAAACAGCGGCGACGGAAGCCAATACCGCTACGGGGGAGGCTAGCCCGACCATGGAGGAGGCCCGGGAGCCACAACCGGAAGTGGGATCTGCCGAAGTTGCTCTGACACCGCCGGTGGAAGCCACCGAGGTGATGTCGGGCAACGACACGTTGTCTGCGGCGCCGATAAAACTCGACGAAGGACGAAGGCGCCGTCGGGACAATAACCGCCGGCACCAGCAGCGCGGTCTGGCGGCGTAAGTAGCTTTTTCCGCTAGAGCTCCTATGGAGTTTTAGCACAACCCGTGTGGTTTTCCGAGTGCAAACTCGGAAAACCCACGGGTCTTTTATTTGTCCAAGTGAAGAAAAAGACGGGGAATGGTTGGGGTAGCTTTGACTTGACAGGTTGGAAATAAGTATGCTATAATACCAAGCAGTGGGTAGCTGACGGAATTGCTTCCGCTGGCGGCCGACAAATTCATCAGCAAAGGAGGTGGCCCATGGCCGCCAAAGGAATACGATCATCGGAAGCGATGCGTGTGTTGGAAGCGGACGACCCGCTTCCCTGGGAAACCTTTTCCCGAGTCGTTCGCTTACTGATTATTGACACGAAGCTGGACGATGCCGGGAAACCCCTTCTGGATAAAAGCGGCTGGCCCGTGGAGGAGGTGTACTTCGCCTACAACTCCTCCGACCAGACCGGTCATCGCCCGGCCGGTTACGGCCTGCCCGGGGGGCGCGCCAAGAAAAGGGAGGGGTCTCTAGACGCTCTTGAACGAGAGGTCTCCGAGGAAGTTCCGTACCCAATCTTGGGCGAACCGATCTTCCTCCTGTCCTATCGTAAGTCAATCGGAGGGCAGAGGATCGAGAAGGTTGACCTATACTTGGCGAAAGTGGACCGGACCAACACTCACGCTCTTAAAAAGGGCAGCGAGGTCGGCGACGGCCGCTTCTGGGATAAAAGGGAAATATGGAGTCAGCCCGTAGTTGACACCCGGCCTGACGCACAGGAAGCGGAAGAATCTCCGGAAAGCAAAAGAAGGGGATTCTACAAGTCGCACCTTGACTTGTGTCGGCTCGGCCTCAAAAAACGGGGCGAGCTAATAGAGGAGGGAATTATTAGGCCCTGACAACTTTCTCCGCGCGCAAGCTCGTGAGCTTGCGCGCGGAGAACGAACTTTTTTATAATGACGGGAAACAATTTACGTTTTAAGATACTTGCTTAAAACGTTTTTTCATACTAAAATACTTCATTAGGAATGACCGACGAGCTTATAAAACAATTGAAGGACGCGGGGTTCCCGCTCCACAAGGAAGCGGGCGCAACGCGGCCGCCCACGCTATCCGAACTTATCGCGGCGTGCAGCAAAGGTTTTTGGAGCTTGCGCCGGACGCCGGAGGACAAATGGCTCGCCTCCGGCCATTTTTCCGCGAAAGAAGGCCAAATTCCTTACTATGAATCGGTCGCGTATGACGAACCGGAGGTAGCGGTCGCGGAACTGTACTTGGCAATAAAGCTGTATGAATCAGAGTAAGTGCGGAAACGAACCCACTCAACAAACTTGGGGCAGGATGGAAGCTTCGCGCGGCCACGCCGTAGCCGTACTTATAATTACGCCGCAGGGGATACCACTGATACGCGATCCCAAAAAACCTCCGCCGGTTTTTTGGAAAGCGCCGGGAGGACGCAGCGACGCGAGCGAAACGGCAAAAAGCGCCGCGGTGCGCGAGGTGCGCGAAGAAATCGGCGCGAAACTTTCCGAAAATGACCTCGCGATTGTTTCCGAAGAAGACAGAGATTCGCACATTCTCACGCTCTTTGCGGCCAAACTTCCGTCTTTGCCCGCTATAAAAGACCGTGGCGACGAAGGCGAAGAGATCCGCATATTTTCTCCGAGCGAAATTCTTGCCATGCACGATTTCTTCCCAAATCACAGGAAAGTATATGAAAAAACACTCAAGGCTCTATAGAACCTCCATCAGCGTGCACAACGCCAGCCCGCTATGCTAAAATTAATAAATAACCGCGCCGCAAGCGGCGGGGTATTCGCGGGCAGATAACAAATTATACACAAATCAGCGTCTATCATTTAAATTAACCAACTTATTAAAAATAACCGTGTCCAATTTCGTTAAAAACATAATCTGGGCGATAATCGCCCTTCTTGTGATTTCGGTCATATTCTCGCTGTTCATAGAACCACAAAAGCAACCGGCAACGCTAAGCTTGAGCCAACTTGCGACCAAAATAAACGCCGGCGAAATCACAAAAATAGACGTGAACGGCGACGACCTGAACGTAACCCTGAAGGACGGAACGCAAGCGACTTCAAAAAAGGAAGCGGAACTCGGAATTACGGAAACGTTGAAAAATCTCGGCGTGGATCCCGCGGCGCTCGATAAAATTAACATCGCGATAGTCAGCCAGTCCGGCTGGCAGTTTTGGGCCGGGATTTTGATACCGACATTGCTTCCGCTCATCGCCATCGGCGTAATTTTCTGGCTGATGTTTCGCCAGGCGAGAACTGGAGTAAATCAAGCGTTCAGTTTCGGCCGCTCCAATCTCCGCCTCTCAACGTTCAGGGACAAAGTCACGTTCAAAGACGTCGCCGGCCTGAAGGAGACGAAGGAAGAATTGATAGAAATCGTGGACTTCCTCAAAAACCCGAAAAAGTTTTTGGATTTGGGAGCGCGCATCCCGCGCGGAATACTTTTGATGGGGCTACCGGGAACCGGAAAAACGCTGATAGCGCGCGCGGTCGCCGGCGAGAGCAATGTGCCGTTCTTTTTCATCTCGGCGTCGGAGTTCGTGGAAATGTTCGTGGGAGTGGGCGCGAGCCGCACCAGAGACGCTTTCATGACTGCGAAGCGCGCGGCACCGTCAATTCTCTTCATTGACGAAATAGACGCCGTGGGACGCCAGCGCGGCGCGGGCCTCGGCGGCGGCAACGACGAGCGCGAGCAAACCCTTAACCAGATCCTCGTTGAGCTGGATGGTTTTGACCGCGACACGCGCGTGATAGTTCTTGCCGCCACGAACCGCCCGGACATTCTTGACCCGGCGCTCCTCCGGCCCGGACGCTTTGACAGACGCGTTGTGCTTGATTTGCCGGATATAAACGACAGGGAAGCGATCCTCCACATCCACGCACAGGGCAAGGTGCTGGACAAAAACGTTGACTTAAGAAAAGTGGCGGTGCGCACTCCGGGATTTTCCGGTGCCGACTTGGCGAATCTCATGAATGAGAGCGCGCTACTCGCGGCCCGCAGAGGTAAAAAAGCGGCCGGACAAGACGAGCTTTATGAGGCCGTAGAGAAAGTAATTCTCGGACCGGAGCGCAGAAGCCGCGTCATTTCGGAGAAAGAAAAGAAAATCACGGCTTTTCACGAAGGCGGACACGCGCTCGTGGCGGCATCCCTAAAGGATGCCGATCCGGTGCACAAAGTTTCCATCGTCAGCCGCGGTTTTGCCGGCGGCTACACCATGAATATGCCCAACGAGGAACAACGCCTGAAAACCAAAAAGCAGTTCCTCGCGAACATGACCATGATGCTCGGCGGCTACGCTTCCGAAAAGCTCGTTTTCGGCGATGTATCCACCGGCGCTTCAAGCGACCTACGCGAGGCCTCGGAACTTGCCCGCAGGCTCGTGACAAAATACGGCATGAGCGAATCGCTGGGTCCGCAAACATTCGGTAAAACCGAGGAATTGATATTCCTGGGACGCGAAATCGCCACCGAAAAAAATTACTCGGAGGATACGGCGAAAAAGATAGACGGAGAAGTGGAGAAATTCATTGAACGCGCGCACAAAACCGCCCAGAAGATTTTACGGAAACACAAGAACGCCCTGGAGAAAGTGGCGAAAACGCTTATGGAAAAAGAAACGCTGGAACAGGAGGACTTCTACGCGCTTTTGAAGCCATTCAGAATAAAACCGATTGGGGTGTGATAGCAATTGAAAAACCGCCACTCGTGGCGGTTTTTCAACTTTGGTGCGCGCGCCTGGATTCGAACCAGGAACCTGCCGTGTATAAGACGGATGCTCTGCCGTTGAGCTACGCGCGCTTCCTTTCCCCTATTCCCATTTTACAAAATAGACTCTGGTTTTGTAAGTCCTACGCGCCGCTTTTTGTTTTTAGGAAGCTGTCGGAGGCGACGCAAGCTTGGTTCCGCTGAAAGCGGATTGCGCCGCCGACCTGCCTGCCAGGCAGGGATGCAGAGCCGATTCGCCGCTGGAGCGAATCGAGCTCGATTCTCAAAAACAAAAACCGGCGCGGTTACAAAACGAGGGTCTACTTGCTTACTATCTTGTCAAATCTGTCCATCGCTTGCCCAGCCTGGTCGTTGAAATTATTTATGGCTTGGACTTCGGCGTTGATCTGGTCCACTAAAAGCGCGACTGTTTTGCTGTCGTAGGTCTTGCCGGTGAAATTGCTGCGCAAGGCGTCCAGAAGCTGGCCCAGGTAGCCGCTGTAATTTATGAGGCGGGAGAGAAGCGCCAGGCGATTGGAAATTGATTCAAGCGCGGCCTGTCTGGCATCAAGCGAATCTATATCGGAGAGCGCCTTTGTCATTTCCTCCACCTGACCCGAGAGCTCCACGGCCTGGTCGCGTATCTCCTGGCTTTGCTTCACGACGTCGGTGGATAAATTCAGGGCCTCGGTATAATTTCCCTGCATGTCGTATTCGTCTATTTTTGCCAAGTCAAGCGTTGACTGATTGGAAAGGTTAACGATATTTTGGGATATGAGCGCCCCCTTCATCCGCGCGTCGGTGAAGGCCTGCGGCACACCACCCGAATTCCACAAAAAATGCACGGCTGTGTAACCACCGCCTACGAGCAGAACAAAAACAATAAGCAATATTGTTCTCCGAGACATCTGAAAAATGTTTCCGTTTAATTCCTTTTAGCAGATTCCGCGGAAAAAATCAATAACCGCCACTTGAGAATATACGCCTTGGAATGTAAAATGAAGTTGGTCGGAACTGCGAACTGGCGCGATTATTACATAACTAATACGACAGAAAACATCCGTTCGGTTCGGCTCGCGGCAATTAACATTTAACGCACAAGCGGGCCCCGCACCGAGCCGGGCACTTCGTTTTCTACAACGTCGGTGGTAAGATATTGTAACCACACCAAATTCAAAACTTGGCATCGGCAGTTTTTTTCAGGAAAATGTAAAAGTGTTGCGGTGCCCGATCTGGTGACGGGGCGGGTGTAGCACGGCGGTTAGTGCGGACCTTCCAAGCCCCGCACCAAAGAAGGACTTGGTGAGTCATCTTGCGGGCGTAGTATAGCGGCAATACGTCACCCTTCCAAGGTGAAGTCGTGGGTTCAACTCCCATCGCCCGCTCACAAAACGCAAGCAGTCCTTCTTATGGTGACAGGGCAAGCAACATACGGCGGTTCGACTCCGCTCACCCGCTCAGAAGAAGGGGGTTGGGGGATAATTACCACGCAAACATGATTAGGTGCACATTTGAAAACGGCAGTGAGGCCTTCATGCGGCACACCGTAGTAGACACCATCGTGCTTAAGGACGGCAAGGTCCTTTTGGTCAAGAGAGCAAAAAAATTTCTTGAGGGCGGCAAATGGGCGCTTGTCGGAGGATTTATGGAAAAGAACTAAACTATCAAGGAGGCGGTGGCGCGGGAGGTCCTTGAAGAGACGGGGTATGAGGTGGGCGGCATTACCCTGTTCCGCATAATCGATAATCCCAATCATCCGGGCGAGGACAGGCAAAATGTTTGTTTTGTCCACTACTGCAACGCCCTCAAAAAAACCGGCGCGCCGGATTTGGAAAATGATGAACAACGGTGGTTTTCTTTTTCAGAACTGCCGCCCAAAGACGAAATGGCCTTTGATCACCTGGAAGATATTTGCCTCTATCGGGAGTACACCGAGAAACCCCTCATTTTACCGAGAATCGGATAATGTTTTCTGCTATAATCTATAAATAAAGAAGTTAACGAAAACGAAAGTCGCCAAACAAACTACCATGGACATATTCGCTTCGGTTAAGGACGTTATGATAAAGAAGGTGGTAACCGCCGCGTCTGACACGCCGCTGATTGAGGCCGTAAACCGCATGCTGGCCAACAAGTATCTCCGGGCTTCCTGTGGTTGATAAGAACAACAAAGTTATCGGGATTGTCACTGAATACGACATAACGACGAAAGGATCTCTCGCGAATCTAACGACGTATGTGAGGCTTCTGCAAGAGTCGCGTGTGTACAAGCACGGACACGAGGAAGATTCTATTTTGGGCAGCATAAAAAGGGTGCTAAGCGCAACCGTGGGCCAAGTAATGAATCCCGAGCCGTTGGTCTTGAAACAAGATGCCTCCATCAATCAGGCGGTGCAGACATTTGTTGAACACCACAGCGTAAACCCGATACCGATCGTTGACGACGCCGGCAAGCTGGTCGGCGTTTTAAGCAGGCACGACCTCATAAAACTTTTTTATATTTCATCCGTTCGTCCCGGCAAGTAGATCCGAAATACAGCATGGCTAAAAAATAAGGCCCTTCCGCAAGGGAAGGGACCTATTGAGTGTGGCGCGTTTGCGCCGAAGAGTTTGCCCGGCAATACGCTGGGCGTATTAGTGCGAACTTTTCAGTTGTCAGTGAGCCTAATTTAATGATAGCCAAACCCGTTAACCCGTCAAACCCCGCCCTGTGGATAACTTTTTATATCATAAATCAGTCATTAATTAACGAGTTAAAGAGCTAACGAGTTGAAAAACACAATCCAACCAACCCGTGAACTCGTTAACGCGTTAACTCATTAATCAAAAATTTATAACTTACCCGTTCTCGCTCGTCGGGGCTTTTTCAACTTTGAGCGTGCCGTCATCCTCAACCGTCACAAAAAAGAAAATGTTGGAGTTGCCGCCAGTTGTAAGCGTAAATTGGGTATCATCTTCCGAAACGACGAATACCACCTCCTGATTGTCATAACTTTCCTGTGGGCCAAGCTGCGCACCGCCACTCGTGGAAAATTGAAATTGTAAGGTGTCCGGCGGCGTCATATCCCCTTCCTCGTTGAGGAGACGGCGGATTGTGAGCCCGACATCTTTATAGTCATTGGTCGGATTGGAAATTTTCAGATATAAAGTCAAAGCATCAACAACTTCGTCCGCTTTTCTGTATGCCCCGCTTGAAGCGTTGAAAACCGGCAAATTACCAACCATTCTTTCGCCCAAGGTAACACCCATAAGAGAAAAATTCACTTCGTCTTCGGTCCAAGAAACAGGATAAGGATAAGCGAAATACGCCGATTTCACGGATGACGTCGCAGCCTGCGCCGGAGTGGAGGTCACGACCTGCGTCGTAGAAGATGCCGTCTGGGGTGCATTTGCGGCCGGCGCCGATTCCTGATTCTCGGCTGTCTCCCCGACGGTTATATTTTCAACCGTCCGGCCTCTTACAAATAAAATTATAATAACGCCCAGAAGCAGAATGACGGCGATGGATAAAATACGTATGAGTATTTTCTGCCCGTGAACCTTGTTTTCGTCCATAATTATTGATTCTACCAAAATGGCTAATCAGCTTCAAATTTTCACCCTAAAGAAGTTTTTCTTGCCGATCTTCACGATTTCGCCGCCCTCTAAATCCAACCATTCGGCCGAATCTTTCTTGACAACGCCACCAATCTCAACCGCGCCCTGCTCAATCAAACGGCGCGCTTCGCTCTTGCTTTTCGCAGCACCCGAAGCGAGGACGATATCCAAAACAGCCGCACTGCTTTTTATTTTCAGTTCCGGCAAATTTGCCGGCATTTCTTTTTTGGAGAAAACTTCTATAAATTTTTCACGCGCGGCGGCAGCGGTTTCTTTTCCGTAAATCGTCTCAACAACAACCTCGGCGATATCCAATTTCGCGTCGCGCGGATTCAATTTCCCGGAAGCAACGCCCTTGCGTAATTTTTCCAAATCGGCAAGCGGCATCTCCGTGCAAAACTCGGCGACGGGGAACATGGAAACGTCGTCAAACGCCATAACCTTGCCGAAGATATCTTCGGGCGCGTCATCAAGATTTATCATTCCGCCCTCGCTCTTGTTCATCAGTTTTTTTCCGGTCTTCGGATGCTCGAGTAGTTTTGTCGTGAGGACGAACTTTTCTTTGTTCTTGTAGATTTTCATCAGGTTGCGGCCGACAAGCATATTGAAGGTCTGGTCTGTGCCGCCGATTTCCATATCCACGTCAAGCGCGACGGAATCGTATCCCTGCATCAAGGGATAAGAAAATTCGCTGACGGCAATCGGTTTGCCGGCCTTCAGCCGCTCGCTGAACATATCGCGTTCAATCATTTGCTGAACGGTAACGTTCGCGGAGAGTTTGAGCCAGTCGGCGAGGTTCATTTTGGCCAGCCACTTGGAATTAAAGGCGGTTTTCGCGGCGTTTTCGCCGCCAAATCTGATGATTTTGCCGACCTGCTCCCTAAATGTCCTCATATTTTCGGCAACCTCTTTTTCAGTAAGTGCTTTCCTCGTCGCAAGTTTGTCCGTCGGGTCGCCGATGCGGGCGGTGAAATCGCCGATGAGGAATATTATCTCATGTCCGAGCGCCTGCAGTCTCTTTAGAACCAAAAGGTTTGTGAGCTGGCCCAAATGCAAATGCGGGCCGGTAGGGTCAACGCCAAGATAAACGCGGAGTTTCTTGCCAGAAAGCAAAACCTTCTCCGGCGCCTCCCGCGATGGGTATACTTTATCAACCGAACGCTCAAGGACTTCCTTTATTTTTTCCTCGGCGGTTCTCATCACAAAAACTTTACCACGAAACCGCTTTTTATTAAAATCTAACTTATATGGGCATACTACTTGCTGTTACCGCGTTGTTTTCGTGGGGCCTCGGCGATTTTCTCATCCAACGAAGCACAAGAAGGTTCGGCGATTGGGTGGCGCTATTTTACATCGCGGCTTTTGGGACCATTATCCTATTCCCTTTCGCCTATCCAAATCTTAGGACCGCTCTTGAAAACCATCCAACTTTGTTGCTGGTTGCCTGCCTTGTTCTTTTACTTGCCGCCCTGTTTGATTTTGAAGCAATGCGCATTGGCAAGATCTCCGTAGTGGAACCGATTTACGCTTTCGAAATACCCATCGCTGCATTCCTAGCAGCATATTTCATTAAAGAGCTGCTTACGCCAGAACAGATCTTTTTCACGGCAACTTTAATAGCGGGCATCTTTCTTGTTTCTGTTCGCTCGTTTTCCTACCTCAAAAATATTCACCTTGAAAAGGGTGTGTGGTACGCCGCCGTCGGCACTATTGGCTTGGGAGCATCCAGCTTTCTTTTCGGCTTGGGGTCGCGAGAAACAAGCCCTCTTGTGATCAACTGGTTCACGGACGCCTTTCTCACAATAGCGACCGTTTTTTATTTGGCGGCTACTTCTCGGCTCGGAGAAATCAGATCCGGTTTTAGGAACAACAAGCGGCTGATCCTGAATGTCAGCTTCTTTGACAAGCTCGCGTGGGTTACGTTTTCTTATGCGACGCTTTTTATCCCCATCGCGGTCGTGACCGGCATCAGCGAGGGATATATCGCTTTCGCGGCGGGATTGGGACTGTTATTCAACAAGGAAAGGCTCCGACTTCACCAGTGGATCGGCCTCATTCTCGCAACGATTTCCGTGATACTCCTTGCATTCGTCACCGTGGGATAGGTGTAAAACCACTTTGAACTCCTGATAATCTAGCGATGACCCACAGAAAGTAAACACACCGCCGAAAGGGCGGCACGGACGTAGCGGAGAGCGCGCGGAAATGGGATTCTATTTATGATTCTTGATAATCTGGTCAATGATGCCGTATTCTCTGGCCTCTTCCGCTGAAAGCCAAAAGTCGCGGTCGGTGTCTTTCTCTATTTTCGCGAGCGGCTGGCCGGTATGCTTTGCCAAAAGCTGGTTGATCTTCTCCTTGGTCTTGATGATCTGTTTTGCCGCGATTTCCACCTCCACTGCCTGCCCTTCGGCCCCGCCCATAACCTGGTGCAAAAGCACTTCGGAATTCGGCAGAGCCAAACGCTTGCCCTTCTCGCCGGCGGCCAAAAGGAACGCTCCCATGGAGGCCGCGATGCCCACACACATCGTCGCCACGTCCGGCTTCACATATTGCATTGAATCGTAGATTGCCATCCCGGCCGTAACCGAGCCACCCGGAGAATTGATGTAAATCTGGATATCTTTCTTCGGGTCCTCGTGCTCCAAAAACAAGAGCTGGGCGATCACCGTGTTCGCCACCGGATCAGTGATTGGCCCGCCCAAGAAGATAATGCGTTCTTTGAGCAGGCGCGAATAAATATCATAAGCCCGCTCGCCGAATTGCGATTTCTCTATGACCGTCGGGATTAAATATTGATCGAATTCATCCATAGTTGTAATTATAAAGGTTTTTAAAATTTAAATCAATTTCCAAAAACCGCCGAATCATCAAATTCGGCGGTTTTGTAGTTTACCAGCCGATAATCCTAAATAAACAAGGTCACGAGTGCCAAACTTAAAGTTGCCAAAAGTTTTATGAGAATATGAATTGACGGCCCCGCCGTATCTTTGAACGGGTCTCCTACCGTGTCTCCTGTTACCGCGGCCTTGTGCGTCTCGGAGCCTTTGCCGCCAAAGTGGCCGGCTTCAATGAATTTCTTGGCGTTGTCCCAGGCGCCGCCGCTATTATTGAAGAGTGTCGCCGTAATTATGCCGACGATTGTTCCCGTTATCATGAGCCCCGCCTCGGCTTCGGCTCTCAGAACTAAACCGACGAATATCGGCACGGCAATAGCCAAAAGCCCCGGCAAGATCATCTGTTTCAAGGCGCCGCGCGTCGTGATGTCCACCGCTTGGTGATAATCCGGCTTCTCCGTCCCTTTCATAATTCCCGGATGCTCTTTAAACTGCCTGCGCACCTCGTTGATGATGGCGTAAGCGGCCTTGCTCACGGCGCGGATGGCGAAGGCCGAAAATACGAAGACGAGTACCGCGCCGAGCAAGGAACCCACGAAAACTTTCACATCGTCCAAATTGACCGACGAAAGGTGTGCTTCCTGAAGGTAGGCATTGAACAAGAGGAATGCTGCGAGCGCCGCGGAGCCGATGGCGTATCCTTTCGTCAAGGCCTTGGTTGTGTTGCCGGCGGAGTCCAAACGGTCCATAACGTCGCGCATCTCGCCACTTTCCCCAGCCATCTCGGCGATGCCGGCGCCGTTGTCAACGATCGGGCCGAATGTGTCCATCGCCAAAATATAAGCCGCAGTCGCGAGCATACCCATCGTGGCGACCGCCGTCCCATAAATGCCGCCGCCCTGAACGCCGCTCATATTGCCCAGCCAGTAGGAAAGAAGTAGTGCCAGGGAAATAACGATAACGGTCGGGCCAGTGGACTCAAGCCCAACGGAGAAGCCGGTGATGATGTTAGTCGCGTGGCCGGTCTGCGACGCCTCGGCGATGGATTTCACGGGGCGATACTTGGCATCCGTGTAATACTGCGTGAGATAGACAAAGACGATACTCGTAGCTATGCCCACCAAACCGGCGTAGAAGAACCAGATGTTGCCGAGCATCTTCTCGGTGATGAAATAAAAAGCGATGGCGGCGAGAGCGCTCGTCACGAAATACCCCTTATTCATCGCCTTCATCGGCGAATCGGTCTCCTTGGCGCGGGCGAAGAAAATGCCGATGATGGAAGCCAAAAGTCCGAAAGCCCGCAGGACCAGCGGATACAAGATAATAGAAATGCCGAATGTTGGATAGAGAGCGACGCCCAGAATCATCGCGCCGATGTTCTCCGCCGCGGTTGACTCAAACAGATCCGCTCCGCGGCCGGCGCAGTCGCCGACGTTGTCGCCAACCAGATCGGCGACAACCGCTGCGTTTCTCGGGTCGTCTTCCGGTATCCCTTCCTCAATTTTTCCCACGAGGTCGGCGCCGACATCGGCGGCCTTCGTGTAAATCCCGCCGCCCAATTGCGCGAAGAGCGCGATCAAAGACGCGCCGAAAGCATAGGCCGCTATGAGAGACGGTATCTGAACCGCCTCATAGCCGAACAGACTGAAAATGCCGAAAAGCCCGGCGACTCCAAGCAAACTCAAAGACACGATCATAAAACCGGAAACGGCGCCGCCGCGCAAGGCGATAGTCAGCGCCTCGTTAAAACTTCTTTTAGCCGCGGAAGCGGAACGGAAATTGCTCCGGACGGCGACCGACATCCCGATTATCCCGGAAACAGCGGAAGAGGCCGCACCGAAGAGAAAGGCCATTGCCGTCTGCCAGCCGGTAGTCGGCTTGCCGACAGAAACATAAGTAAGCCACAAGCCGATAGCGATAATGATGCCTATCAAGGTGATCGTTTTATATTGTCTCTTTATGAAAGCGGATGCTCCTTCGCGTATCGCCTGCGCGATTTCCTGCATCTTCGCCGTCCCTTTGTCTTTTTTGAGCAACCAAAAGATAAAATAAACAGCGACCCCTATCGCAAAAACCGGTATCACGAGCGGAATTGCTAAAGCACTCATGTTAGTTTTTTATTTATTAATTTATGCCAGCGACTTTTTTAATTAAAAATTCGCCCACTCCAGAACCTAAGTTATCCCTCAAACCGAAAACTGCTATTCGTAATTATCACCCAATTTCTCCGCCCGCTCAAGTTCTTTATGCCTCGGCTGTTTCGTTCGCTTCGCCCACGTCTTCGGCATCCGCATCCACAGGCGCGGTTCCGGCGATTCCGCCCTCCTGTACTTCTTCCGGCCGCCTGTCGGAACGAACATCTATTTTCCAACCGGTTAATTTTGCCGCAAGCCGCACGTTTTGGCCGCCCTTGCCGATTGCCAAACTCAGCTGGTCTTCCGGCACGTATACCCGCGCTTCGCGGCGCGGAAGAATTTCAACTCTCTGCACTTTCGCCGGGGACAAAGCATTACCGATGAATTTTTCCGGGTCGTCGGAATATTCAGCGATATCAATCTTTTCCTGCCCAAGCTCGTTATTCACGGACATCACGCGTGTTCCCCGCTGGCCGACCAGGCGTGCCACGGGATCCACACCCTCGCCCTTGGAAATGACCGCTAATTTGGTCCGGTTTCCCGGCTCGCGCGCGATAGATTTAACCTCAACAATTCCCTCGGCGAGTTCCGGCACTTCCATGCGGAAAAGTTCTGTGACGAATTTCGGATGCGAGCGCGAGAGAATAATTCCCGGCAAACGCGCATCCTCCTGCACGGCAAGAACCAGGAACCGCAGACGTTCGCCGACGCGATAGTGTTCTCCGGGAATTGATTCGTTCGCGAACATCACGCCGATGGTGCGGCCGAGGTCAATGTAAACGTGGCCGCGCTCAAATCGCTGTACGACGCCGCTTACGATGCCTCCCTCTTTGTCGCGCCATTCCGTCAAAATAGAATCCCTTTCGGATTCACGGAGTTTTTGCAGAACAACCTGCTTCGCCGTTTGCGCCGCGATTCTGCCGAAATCCTCACGCGTCTCAAGCGGAAATGTAAGTTCTTCCCCGAGTTCCGCGTCCTTTTTTATTTTCTTCGCTTCTTCCAGAAGTATGTGCCGTTCGGGATTGTAACGCGGCAGCTTGGATTCTTCCTCGCCGAGGGCGGCTGCCGGTTTTTCTTCCGCTTTTTCGGCGCGCTTTGCGGCCGGCCCGCCTGCCGGCGAGGCAGGTGCTCCGGCTTCACCGCCGGCAGCCGCGGCCTCCTCCTCGCCCTCTTCAACAAAACGCACCGTTGTCTCGTCAACGACGGCTTTCACCTGCCAGAATTTAAGCTCGCCGGTTTTTAAATCCAGTTTCGCCTTTACGATCTCGCCGCGCTCGCCGTATTCTTTTTTATAGGCGGCGGCGATGGAAGATTCTATTGCCTCCAGCACTTTTTCGGGCTCAAGCCCCTTTTCTTCGGCGACCTGTTTCAGCGCCCTTCCCAGATCTTTAACGTTCAACATGTTGATTTTATTTATTTTATCATCTGCCGCAATTCGTGAGCCATCCCTTAATAGCACAAAATCCGCTTTAAAAGCGGATGCCTATGATTCTATTATACTACGGCGGGCGGTGCAGTCAAGAACTATCGCGCATTTGTCGCCTAGATATTTTCGTAATATCTAATTTCTTTGTCCATCGTAATGGGATTTTTAAGAGTTATTGCCAAGAGATCAATGCGCCAGCCTTTGCGGTCCTCTATCAAATCCACGTGTTTGCCGGCAAATGCTTCGCAGGCCCGCCGCAGTTTCTTGAGCTTTGCCGCGGTCATATTGTCCTCGGGCGCCAATCTGTCCCCCGGGCCGCCGGGATCGCCAAACGTCTTCACTTCAACAAAAACAAGTGTCCTGTCCTTCGCGCGGCAGATAATATCTATCTCATCCCATTTTTCCTTGTAGTTGCGCTTCAAAATCTTATATCCCTTGTCAACAAGATATTCACAGGCCAAATCTTCGCCGATTTTGCCGATGGTTAAATTTTTTGGCTTAGATGTTCCACCGCTAAACATTTTTGTTATAATATTAGTGTAAATCAGCAAACATCGCAATCCGCCAAATGATAAGCCAACGGGGGACAAAAACAAAACTGTCGTATGAGTATATAAGGGGCCTAACCGAAGGAGAGGGAACTTTTACTTTTTGCAATTCTGGCCACAGAAAGATACCGGCTTTTACTATCAAAATGCATGTTAGAGACAAAAAATTGTTGGAAGCCGTCAGGGATGTTCTTGGCTTGAAAAATAAGGTATACCAATATCATTATCCAGGAAATGATGGTTCGGCGAGGGGTCCGCAAGCGATGCTTATTGTCCGCGAAATAGGGAATCTTAAGGATGTAATAATACCCCTGTTTGCCAAAAAACTTGCCGGCAACAAGGGTAAACAATTTGACGCTTGGATTGAAAAGATATGGGAAGACCCGGACGTGCCACGGGCTTATAAGCTAATCTATAAAATCTATAAATCCGGGTTTTATGATAGAAATCCGAAATTTATTTCTTAGGAGAGGAGAATGGATGTTTGCTGAATTACAATTGTTTCGCGATTTACAAAATTTTTATAGGAATCTATATTTTTCAACGTTTCCAGGTAAGCTTGAAAAATAAGCATTGGGCGATAAACAAACAAAAATGTTTGTCAAAAATCGTGGCGAGGCTTATTTTATGGGCTTTATCGGTTTTGCCGCATTACTTTGCCGTATTTTTGCCGTAATTTATTGCCGATGTGCCTCGCTTGACTTCTTATGCCAGCTAATTATCCTTTAAAAACATGGACCAGCAAAAACTCAACGAATATAAAAAAGAGTTGGAAGCGACGCGCGCCGAACTGCTTGCGGAGCTAAAAAAGGATGAGAAGCCGGAGGATTTTGGCGGTGACGTTGACCATGGCGAAGAGGAAGAAAACGAGACAGAAAGCTTCAGCGAGCAAGTAGCGCTCGGACAATCACACAAAGAACAAATCAACGATATTGATATTGCTCTGAGCAAAATTGAGACCGGCAAATTCGGGATTTGCGAAAAATGTGGCCGTGAAATAGAAGAAAGAGTATTGCGCATCACGCCAGAATCGCGGCTCTGTAGGGCTTGCAAGACAAACAAGAAGTAGTGTATAAGGAGGGGGTGCAAAAAAACTTAGCGCGCGTCTATTCAGCTGAACTGGAGGGAATAAAAGCAAAACTCATTGAAGTGGAGGTGGATTTGAATGTCGGCCTCCACTCTTTTAACATCGTCGGCCTTGCCGATAAGGCACTGAACGAAGCGAAGGAACGCGTCAATTCCGCCTTGAAAAATTCCGGCATCAAGCCGCCGAACAGAGAGAACAGAAAAATAACCGTGAACCTTGCGCCGGCGGACGTGAAGAAAGCCGGCTCGCAATATGATTTGGCTATCGCCATTGGCTACCTGCTCGCAACAAAGCAAATCGTGGAATTTGACGCGAAAAATAAGATTTTCTTGGGGGAGCTCGCGCTTGACGGCCGCCTGCGGCCGGTTAATGGCGCTTTAAATATCGCCGAACTCGCGGAAAAATCGGAATTTGAATATTTGTTTTTGCCGCAACAGAACGCCAACGAAGCCGCCGTCGTAAAGAACGTGAAGGTAATTCCGCTTGAAACGCTGGAGGACGCGATAGATTTTCTTGAGGAACGCAAATCCATAAAGCCGGTGGATTTCAGTCCGCTCGCTGCCGAGGAAATTCAGGCGCCGGATTTTTCCGAAATAAAATCGCAGGAGAATGCCAAACGCGCGCTTACGATTGCCGCAGCCGGCGGACACAATCTTCTGATGATCGGGCCGCCGGGAGTAGGGAAGAGCTTACTCGCCCAAGCAATGATTGGGATTCTGCCCGACCTCGCGCTTCCGGAAGCAATAGAAATCACGAAGATATATAGCGCCGCGGGACTCAGCCCCGGAGGACTCATGAAACAGCGGCCTTTCCGTTCGCCGCATCAGACGGCATCAATCGTCGCGGTCGTTGGCGGCGGCACGGACCCGAAACCCGGCGAGATAAGCTTGGCGCACCGCGGCATATTGTTTCTTGACGAACTGCCGGAGTTCCAGAAAAACATACTGGAGGCCCTGCGCCAGCCGATGGAATCGGGAACTGTGCACGTGGCACGCGCCAAAGGAACACTTGTGTTTCCTGCTAAATTCACGCTTGTCGCCGCGATGAACCCCTGCCCCTGCGGTTTCTACGGCGACCCGGAAAAGGAATGTAAATGCACGGCCTACGAAGTAATCCGCTACCAGAAAAAGATCTCCGGGCCGCTTTTGGACAGGATTGACCTGCAAATCAAGGTTCCGCGCGTAAAAATCGCGGAACTGCGGGAACGTAAAAATGCTGAACCTCAAAGTCCGAGCATCAAAAAACAAATTGAGCGCGTGCGGAAAATCCAGGCCGAGCGATTTGCCCGGCTCAAGATACAGACCAACTCCGAAATGAGTTCGCGCCAGGCGGAGGAAATGATTAAATTTGAACCCGGCGCGGAAAAGTTTTTGGAAACACTGGACCGCTCGCGCCTATCACCCCGCGGCTACTACCGTTTACTAAAAACCGCCCGCACCATCGCGGATCTGGAAAATCAGGAAAAGGTTTCTGCGGAACATTTGGCCGAGGCGTTTAGCTATCGGCTGAGAGAAGAAGTTTAACTAAACCAACGCGGTTGGCGGCACACTTCCTGGTTTAACCTTGTTTTATTTGATTTTTTCGCCTTTCTATAGTTATAAACAGTTAATCCACAACAAGGGCTTGACACCTGTCGTGCATATGCTAGAATCTAAGCAAATAGTCGAAATGGGTGTAATAGCAAAATACTAATCAAATGGTGGAAGAAATCAATAAAAACAAGGCGGAAACGCCGCGGGAAAGGTTCGTGAGGTTGGCCACCCAAAGGACAAATGAGGTCCTGAAACGGCTGAGGGTCTTAGGCAATTGTTCAAATCGCAGTGCCTACGAGTATGAAGAAAAGGATGTGGAGAAAATATTTGGAGAAATTGACAAGAAAGCAAAGGAGGTTAAATCGAAGTTCCAACAATCAAAACATAGGGAATTCAAATTATAGAAATGACGGAATTAATCCAACCTCAAAATCGCGAGAGGGATTTAAGGGCCGCACTAGATGGTTACCGCGCCCACGTCGAGCATGATGAATGGTTCACAGAAGCATTCCAGAAAGACGTCATTCAAAATAGTTGGGACGCTAGGGAGGATAAAAAACACGGCCACGGATGGAGCTGCTCAATCTTACTCAATTCAAAAATATTTAATGGCAAGAGGGGGATTGTCATCAGTGATGCGGGCACGAAGGGACTGACGGGGAGAATACCGACATCGCAGAATAATTTACTTCAAATTTTGAAGGATGGGCAATTCTCAGATAGACTAGCGTTCTTTTTGAGTTCACAATGGAGCGAACACGAGGAGGGGGAGGGTGGCTCACGCGGGAGGGGAAAAATGTTGCTTCTGGCGGCTTCTGAAGATTGCGAATTTTATTTTGATTCTTTAAGATTTGATGACCATCGATGTATTTTTGGACGAGTATTTTTAGACGAAAACAAAGAAATAAAAATCAACTTTGAGGTTGGCGAAAGTGGCAAAAATGAATTGAAAAAAATTCTGCCATTTCAAAAGCCGCTCGCTCAACCGGGAACGAGAATATTTATCCCCAATCCCCGAGCCGATCTAGAAAAAGGGTTCAGAAAAAACGCGGTGGCTAAATACGTTATGAGAACGTGGTGGGAAATTTTAGAGAAATATAATGCACAAATAAGTATCGGGGTTGATGACGCCATAGAAAAAGTAAATCAATGCGAGTGGCTCCCTCCATCAAGAATTGTGGAAAAAGAAAATTTAAAGGAATATCCGCCTATTCCTATTCAAAATAATTTGAAAATCAAAAGAATTACGCTTGGTTTTTTAAAAGGTAAAAATATCCCGGACAATTATAAAGGCATTCACCTCCAGCGAGCGGGAATGATTATTGAAAGCGTTAAGCTATATGACCTAGTTCAAGAAAACTGGAACGACAAAATATATGGCATAGTAGAATTCGAACCAGAACTTGAGGAAGAAATGAAAAATCACGAGGGGGTAGAGCATTATAATTTCTTTTGGACCCACAACCCTCCAAGGTTTGTAAGGCAGATTTTAAAACAAAAAGTGTTGGAGTTCGCTAGGGAACATCATTTATTAGAAGAGGGCGCAAAACAAGCCAAAGAAATAAAGGAGGCCGAGAATAATGCAGAAAAAATACTTAATAAACTAGCAAAACAATTAAATCTCAAAGGATTTTCGAGGAAACGAAAAACGCGAACCACAAAAAAGAGGGAAAAAAATGAGAAAATAAGACTTTCAATAAGAGATTTGGAAATCCCACAATCTGGTAGGTTTGAATTCGGCGAGTCGTTGAAGGGCGCTTATGCTGTCCCAATTAGCGAGTACGAAAATCAACTCAAAACACGGATATCGGTATCGATTTACGAAAAAAATACCGGGAGAAATATCATAAATACTTCTGAAGAGAGACTAATTAGTGTATTCAACAACAACCAAGAAGGGGTGGGCTGGAAAACCGTTACAATTGACAAAGAAAAATTTAACAGGGGAGCGTATGTTTTTAAAGCAAAAATGATATCGCTGGAAGAAACGAGTGTCGGGTCCACGGCCGTAGAGAAAGGGGAGGAGCTTTACCACCCTGTCAGTGGAATATTTTGGGTTGACCAAGATCCGGACGAGGAGGGATTCTTTGATGTACGACGGTCAGACAGGGACGAAAAAGAAAAATTCTTTTGGTGGAGAAATGAGGGATCTGACAAAGTAGATCACTATGTTTTCTACTGGAATGGCGAACACATGGTTTTCAAAGAAATCAGGAACGATAAAACGTCGCTAGAATCTGCGCTAGTTCGATTTGGATCAGTTAGCAGCACTTTCCGTAGCTTTTTCTAAAGCTAAACAAAACAAAAAGGCTTTTGAAAAAATATTCAAATCGGACGAACTACGGCTACAAGATTCTGATGATATTTTAAAGGTCATCGTGGGAAGATGGGGACTATTTATGGCGTCGAAATAGGTATGATGGCGATACTTTTACGAAAAGATAACGAAAAAATTTATTTTTCAGATAAGGGGCCGGTAACTGAGGAGAAAAAAACGAAAGCCGACACTCTGGATGGAGAATTGAATAGTGGGATACAACGATTGTTAAAACTTTTTTTAAAAATGCATCTCATCACAAAGAATGGGAGGAAAAAAGACGCACTCAGGGTTTGGTATGGTTTTGGTAAGTTTCTATTAGATTTAGCTAATAAGTATAAAATAATCGGCAGCGGCGACGAAATATATTTCTGGCAGGCAATCTACGATCATCTGCCAAAAGAATTTCAGAAGAATCCTCCACCAAAAAGATTTCGACAACTATCTAAAAATCAATATAGAAAAGCGGCTATTATGGCTCAATATCCGTGGGATACCATCAAGAAAGTAGGAAGGTGGGCGGTTTGGAACGACATTCTAGATAATCCCAAAATCCTTAATGACAAACGGATTCTTGATTGGATTGTCCGAAAAGTTATCAAAAACCCCCTCCCTCATAAAGAGATAAGAAAATTTTTATATGCCGTGAGTACGCGTCTTCGTAAAATCGATACTAGCGTTTTAAGTCTTGAGGAGTTGAAACAAAAACTAGATACAGTGACATTAACCCCTATTTTAAATTCATAAGCCCGCGTAGAATTGAGGACATAATATCCTGAAATTAACGGCTCCGGCGGGTGGAGGCCCTGCCTGCCGGTAGGCAGGGCTAAACCACACCACTAATTCAGTAACACCCCTTCAGTAACGCCCTGCTTATTCGAAGAGAGTAGGATTATTGCGCGGGTCATGGCCCTCAACTCTGTCTATCATGAATCTTACCGCATCGTTCATGCTAACCGCCTGTAATTTTATTCCCGGGTGTTTCTCGTGAAAGACCCTGAAAATCTCATCGGCAAATGCCTGACCGATCATCGGAACTTTATCAAAATCAAAAATGATTGACTTGAACTTTTCCAAATTTGTGAGCACCCTTCTTGCTTGGGAACGAGAAACATGGACTCCGCTCATGGTGTAGAGTTTCACTTTTATCTCGGTTTTGTCAAAACCATAATCCCCGTCTTTGGTGATATCGGTGTATCTTTTAAAAATGTCATTAAGGTGCCTATCGGAATCTGTATTGATCTCGAAAGAAACGGATGTCCCGCGTTTGCTTTTTTTACTGCGCGAAACAAATATGTCGCCGATACGATTATTTACAACCATCTGGATTCCGAAACTGTCTAAAATGAAAATGTCGGCGGTTTTTGAGGTAAAGAATATGCCCTCACCAGAATGAGCTTTTGGCTGGGTGGTTGTCTTGCCCTTTAGCAATTCTTGGATGGCCTCCAATTCAGATTTTAATCCTCGCTTTCGCATCACGTTTCGGAATACCCCGATACCAGCATCAATAACCCGAAACAGCAACCGCCTGTCTGCGATTTCAACCAGAACTTGTATGTTCTTTGACTCTGAATGTTCTATGGCGTTATTGAGCATTTCTGAGAACGCGTAAGTAAAGATACTCCTTATGTTCTCGTGGAGTTTAAGAATCACAGGCAGTCTCTCTTCTATTTCATCTAAAACCCGATGTTCTTCCAGATTTACGTTCTTAAGAGATTTTTGTATTCTTGTCGGCAATAAATCCAGATGCTCTGTCACATATTGAGGAGAAACGTAAAATGCGCTTCTGGTTGAACCTATTTTCATTAGCTTCCTCGCGGTAATCAGATTGTTAATCAAAATCTTTGCGTATTGTCTGGAAACCCCAAGAAGCGACACTACGTCCCGTGTCTTAATCTGCTTCTTTATTTCTAAAAGAGAAAGAATTTTTTGTTCTTGATTGGTCATGGTTCGGTTAGCTATAAGTTAATTGTAAACCAAATTAAATTCAATTGTCAACTAATTGTAAACTAATGGTTTTTACCCCAACAAAACCGCCCGAATTGCTGAGATTGCGTCACTGAAAGCTCGGGCAACCGCTGCAAACATTCTTCTGGTTCTGGTTCGACTACGCTCACCATCTCGAGCGAAGTCGAGGGACAATAATGCCTGCCTGCCGTGCCTTCGGCAGGTGAACCGGCAGACAGGTCCGCTCATTTCCACCTATATCGGTTTTACTATCTTAAACTCCAGCTTGGTTGAATTGAGGACATAATATCCCGAAATTACCGGCTCCGGCGCTAGGGGGACGATAACCTGGCCGAAATAAAAAGGCCGCGCGGCGAACCACGCGGCGAGAATCTTTAGGAAATGTGTTCGCGCCTTCTGAATCTCGCGGAAAACACAAATTTGATTAGCTCCCACAGCTCGGCGAATGCGACCCACCAAGGGGTGAAGTCGTGGTAGGCCTCACAGTTCGAGCAGAGGAGATATCGTCTATTGATAAATCCGTGCGGATAATCCTTGCTCTCATGGCCGCATCGCCCGCAAAAGAAAAGGAAAAATGGCAGTGGGGCGGTAAACCCCTCTTTTTGTTCGTGCCCCAATTTATACTTGATGCCGAATGCCTTTATCACACCTTGTTTCCATCTCGGCAATTTGCGCCATGCCCGTTGAGCCTCCAGATTGTACGCCAAATTCAAGTTTGCCTCCTTGTCTCTCCTAGAAATTTACTGCTCAGACCCTATCGGTCTACTTTCTCTATCTCTACCGTAACGTAAAATTGATGGTTTTCTCGCCGTTGACGAACGGTAGCAATTCGGCAGCAAAATCCTGTTCTTTGCTGCCGATAATGACGTGATCTGGTCCCCTGCCAAGGCCAGAAGAAAGAATGTAAAAAAGTAGTTTCGCCGTTATGGGTCGCTCTTTTTTAATATCTTCAATCGCTTTGGCGTAGTAAAGACAATCGTCATTGAAATAATTACTCACTATGTGACCAGGTCTAACAGCCAACCATATTGTGCGCGCCAAATCGTTGCAAAAAACCGCCTTGACCTCCTCGGTTTTTTCTGGGTCAAAAGGAAGCGTCACGGTCTCTGGTATCATCTCCTCCTCCTTGTCCTCCTTGTCAACGAACCGTGCTTGGGCTAAGCGCAGGTTAGTATGCTTCAAAAGTTATGTCAAGGTAGGTCTCACAAAGAATTCTCTTGGCTCCGGCTGGTGGAAAATATATAAAAAGGCCTCGTCGTTCTTAACGACAGGGCCGTTCATCGCACTACCGAATCGTAGGGCGGGGGATTCGGGAGGTCTTCCGGAGTAATCTCGGAGAGAGCAATTCCTCTTTGCGCCGCAATTTGTTTCGCAAGCGCCACTCGCTCCTTTCCTCTTCCGTTGGGAACGAATTTTCGGCAGAATGAGTCAACTACCGTGCCGCATTCGCACACGAGGGGGAAGAAAATGGAATCCGTCGCTCGTATCCTCCCCGTGCATTGGGCTCGGGACGTATTTTGTTGAAAGGCACTGAAGCCCCACCGAAGGTCCTCGTGGTGGTGGAATGGAGAACGGTCAACGCCTTCTCCGGGCGGTACTCCCATGAATTCATAATGTTTCAATTCGCATGACCCGTCGTGCTTACAAAACTGGCAATAGTGGAAATATCCGCCCGTTAAATCTCGCTTCATCCTACCTCTCCGTGTTGATCGCACATTGCCTCTCCCAGCAACCCGCGACGATATGTTTGTCTCCGGCTCTTGCAATAAGGGCAACGCGGATACCGCCATCTCACCACAAGGAACCCTGCCGCCGTAAACACAATTGCAACGAGTAAAAGAACGAAACGAACCATGTTTCACCTCCCTCTAAAATCTAAACTCATTTGTGCTGGTCCGCAGAATGAAGCGGCCGCATTTTGCCGTGGGATTTAAGCCACCCGAAGGCGCGCTTGGCGCGAGACGCTTTTTTGCTAACGATACTTGTCGTTTTGTTCGTGGAGGACGCTGGAGATTTCTGTTTAGTATTTGCCGAGAGAAAAGAAGGGTAGATTACCGACGCGAATACCAATATTACTATCCATATTTTTTTCATCATCCCTCCTGTTTTCAAGCGCCTTAAACTATCTCAAATATATTACTATGCGCTTCCCGCTGTCAATATAATTCGCCGGTCTAGCCGATAAAAAATCCAGCCGCTCCGGCGGGCAAGAGGCTGAGAATCGGGGGCGCTACACTATCGTTGTTTAAAAAGAAAAAGACCGGCTTTGTGGGCTGGTCTCTGTTGGTTTAAAACTGTGGCGGCTGAATGTCATTCAAATACTTAAACCGGCCTCCCGGATATTTTGGTATAAGCCGAAAGAACGAACGCCTCGTGGCTTCTCCTCCAGCGTCGGGGACAAAAACCATCAGATCATAGAACTGTTCCCCTGCGGAATCGCTTAGTATAATGCCTCCCGCGAGATGATTTTTGGCTATCTGGACAAGGGTGGAACTAGCCTCCGGTGGAATTGTCTTGTTAATGTGCGAGGAGATAAGGGCCCTCAGACACATACCCAACTCAACTTGAATACGATCATCTTCCATGAGTTCGTCGAGTTCTTCCCAATATGCCCAAGTTGTCAGCTTGAGGGAAGCTGTTGCCGTTTTCATTTGCGCCGAGTTTTCCATGGTTGCCTCCGTTTCTCGATTATTAGAGCCTAAAAAATTAAAGAGCTTGTCTGCTGGACATACTACCATGCATTGAAAACATTGTCAAAGCCAGCGGCTGGACGGCGCGAGGACCGACGTGATATATATAATTTAGATATTTTCAACAATAAGAGGGCTGGCTGATGAAAATTCCGAGCGACCCGAATGATGTGCAGAAAAAATTTCTCGGCAGACAAGCTGGTGAACGAGGCGGGGGGTTCTTGGAAATTACGGAATCGCCGCAAAAGACGGCGACCACGATAATGCCGATAATTCCAAAATTACGGTCGAGCTTTAGGGTGGGGCGCTTTGTCTTGGAGGTGGTGCTGGACAATTCGTTTGAAGAAAAAGTTGATGGGAGATGGAAATACCGTTACAAAACGGAGAGTAATTTCATCGTTTTCAAATCAAAACCAACCCGTCTTGAGCGGAATGCTTACCGGCACCTCGCAAAGTTTCTGAAGAGCCGCCGTCCATATAGGCCGATCATCACCATTAGATTGTACAAGCAAATTTCCTCAAGACCGATAGAATCTTTATCTGGCAAAAAAATAACGGCAGCAAAATGGCTGCCGTTTTTCTATATCCAAAAATTCCTGCGCGCGGCAAAACCGTTGTTCAAAATTCCCCCGTAGGGTATAATCTAATCAGAATTTTATAATCCGCGGGAGGGATTAGGTGGGCAAAAAAACAAAACACCACGCGCCCCCGCAGTGCCCGGACAATAGACCAAGATTTCTAGGCAAAAGGACAGAGGAACATCACAGCGCGTATCATTTGCTGTTCGGCAACCCGCGAACATTCAGAGAGGCGGTCAAGATCCTGAAACGGGACTGGTGGGACCTAGGCAAGAAAAAGAAAACCAAAATACGGAAAACATTGGAAGAACACAAGGCTTATCATGTCCTATTTAACAACGCCAAATCATTTTACGATGCGGCTCAGATATTGAGACACGACTGGTGGAATCCACCGCACCCAACGGTCTGTGATCGGCAAAAAAACGACGGTTTACAACCGCCGTCTTTTTTATTCACAGCAAATGTCAGCGAACGAATCCGGCGTTCAGCAAGCCGCGCCGGCTTGGCTTGACCAATTTCGCTACCGAGCCATTGGATTCTGCGCGCCGTAAACCTCAAAATGCACGTGACAGCCGGTCGCGTCGCCGGTCTCGCCCATAAGCCCGATCTCCTGTCCTTGCTTAACATAATCGCCGATTGAAACCAGAACTTTCTCCAAGTGTGCATAGCGTGTGCGGACGCCGTCGCCGAACGGATGTTCTATCAAAACGAAATTTCCGTAGCCGCCATTCCAGCCGCCGCCGTCGCCGCTGCCGAAATTATCGTCCGGCACAACCAAACCCTCGGCCGCCGCCACGACCGGCGTGCCGCAAGCGTTTGCGATATCAACGGCATTATAATGGTGCAATATCCCCCAATCATATCCGTCAGCGGGTTTTACAAAATTGGCGGAAAAATTCGGCAAAGAATTAAGAGTCGTGTATGCGAAGCTGATATTTTTTACGCCGGGTATAACAAGATTTATGCCAACACCAAGGGAGCCGAAATTTATTGACTTGTTAAACTCGGTGATTTTTTCTTCCGGAACCCCAAAATAGTTCGCTACGGATTCCAGGGTATCGCCGTCGCGCGTTGTGTAAACGATTCCGGTCGTCGGTAAGATGTTCAGTTCGTCTCCGACGCGCAATACTTTTGCCTTCACGCCCGGATTGGCGTTCACGATCGTATCCAAAGAAACTCCGAAATAGGAAGCGATGCCGTAAAGGGTGTCTCCTTCCTGGACCTTATACGTCATGAGGTCGTCGCGAGAGGGGCCGGCAGCTTCGCCGGGATCCATCGCCGCGCCGACTATGGTATACTCCGCCGGAGAACCATATTCCGGCAAATCGCTTGAAAGGGGCGACGACCCCAGCGCCGTCGCAATCGGCTCACGCGCGAAGGTGGCGGCCGCTACGGCTAAGTTCTCAAGCGCGTTCGCTACTTTCGGTCCGCCTAGAACCCCAGTTCCGGAATTCTCCTTATCCTTGAAATAAGGCGAAAATGCGCCAACAAAGACGATGGCGGCCAGCAAAAAAACGGCCATTCCTAATGGCTTTTTGTCTTTATTTAATTGGCCTAAAATGGTACTAATATCATTATTATACCACAACGCTAGGAAAAATCTCAACCCCAGTCGAGCACCGGACTTTGCGAGAACCCGCCTCGTTCGTCCAGCGACTCACTTCGGCTTGTCCTCGGCAATTTGCGCCACGCACCACCAGCGCGGCGACCATGCCAAATTGCCTGCGGGGTTCTCGCAAACGGTGCTCTTCTTCAGACACAGATAATAAATTCAAATGGAACTAAATACACAACAAAAAGCCGCGGTGGAGGCGCCGCGTGGACCACTTTTAATCGTGGCCGGAGCGGGAACCGGAAAGACACGGACGCTCACGAGCCGCCTTATGCATTTCATAGAAGAAGGCACGAAGCCGCAAAGAATCTGCGCCATAACTTTCACGAATAAGGCGGCGAAAGAAATGGCCGAACGCATCAGCGACCTGAAAAACCCGAATTCCATCCGAATGACCCGGAAAAATAATTCGGGGCGTTCGGATGTATTCGTAGATTCGGGTCGCGGTCAACCTTTCATCGGAACTTTTCACGCTCTTGGCGCGAGAATTTTACGGAAAGAATGCCGGCTCCTCGGCCGAAAACCGAATTTCGTCATTTTTGACGACCACGATTCGTTTGACCTTATAAAGAAAATAACAAAAAAACTTCTGCCGCCTGGAAAATCCGACAAAGCGGACGGCGGCAAGCGAGAACGCGACGAACGGCCGGCCTACTTCGCGGAAAAAATTTCCGAAATAAAAAACCTGAACGACGCGCTCCAGAAATTGACCGGCTCCGAGAAAGAAAAGGACAAGCTAGCCCTTAAAATATTCAAGTTGTATGAAAAACGGCTCCAAGAAAATAACGCTTTTGATTTTGACGACCTGATAGAAAAAGTTGTTTTTCTTTTCCGAAGATATCCAGAAGTTCTGCAAAAATACCAGAAAAAATTTGATGCGATCCTGGTTGACGAATACCAAGACCTGAACCCCGCGCAATACGAGCTTGTGAAATTTTTGGCCGGCGGACACAGGAACCTGAGCGTGGTGGGCGACGACGAGCAAATGATCTACGGCTGGCGCTACGCCGATCTCAAAACATTCCTGGATTTTGAACGCGATTGGCCGGGGGCGCGAATCGCCTTCCTTGAAGAAAATTACAGGTCAACCGCGAACATCGTCGGCGCGGCAACTGCCGTCGCGGCGAACAATGTTTACCGCAGGCCAAAAAACCTCTGGACAAAAAATGAAGCGGGAGCGCGGATAAAGATCTGCGAACTGGATGACGAAGACGAGGAGGCTGAGTGGATAGCAAACACAATTTCCAATTTCCAATTTTCAATTTTCAAAAAAAACGGCGAAGGTGAATCAACTGCAGTTCTTTATCGGACGAACGCGCAGTCGCGGGCGATAGAACAGGCGCTGATAAACAAGCAAATTTCATACAAAATTTTCGGCGGCGTGAAGTTCTACGAACGCAAAGAAATCAAGGATATTGTCGCCGCCATGCGTTTAGCCGCGAATAAAAGCGACGAGATAAGCCGCGACCGGCTGGAAAAAAATCTCAGCAAAAGAAAATTTTCGGAACTCTGGGAAAAAATCTCCGACCCGAAGGCGGGAACCGCCGCCCCGGTGAAACTAATAAACATTTTCCTCAAAGCCACTGCCTATGTTGAATACCTTGAAAAAAACTATTTCAACTACGACGAGAGAAAAGAGAATATAAGCGAACTCGTAAATTTCGCCTCGCGCTACGACAATCTGCCGCAATTTCTGGAAGAAATCGCGCTCGTGCAACCGACGGACGTACCGTCGGCTAGCGACAAGGAACCCGCCTACGCCAAGGCTTCGGTGGGCAGGCAAGCGACAAGCGACAAGGAAAAACCAGTTTCCAGTAACCGGTTACCAGTTGCCAGCTTGATGACCATCCATCTGGCGAAAGGCTTGGAATTTGACGATGTTTTCATCGCCGGCGGCACGGAAGGACTCTTGCCGCACGCCCGCTCAATGGAGAATGAATATCAGTTGGAAGAAGAACGGCGGCTGATGTACGTTGCCATGACGCGCACTAAAAAAAATCTGCACATTAGTTTTTACGACACGCCTTCAAGATTTTTATCCGAAATACCGACAGAATTCACGGAGCTTGAAAACAAAATCGGCGGCTCCTCACCGCCGGATGACGAAGAAAATTTTATTTCATACGATTAGCGATGCCGTAGCAATTCCCCATAATCCACGGCTCGCAATTCGTCGTTTTTGGTTTGCTTCCTCACACTACCCCTCCCGAGACGCCTTAAAGACCGCTGCAGCTTTGCGTCGGTATGTATTGCGCAATCGCACTCAACCCGAGAACGTCGGAGGCTCCCGAACTGCTGCCTTGCTGCGCCAAACTATTTAAACCGGCTATCTGCTGCGATATCTGGCTACACTCGGCGCTTGAGCTTGCGTTAAATTGCTGAAGCAGCTGCTGCAATTGATCGGCGGAAATCGAACCGGAAGCATTGGAAAGAACGCTAGTCAGGAAATCTTGATTCTGTGAACCCAAATTAATCAAACTTTGGTTCAGCGCGGAAGTTGAGGTTGCGGTGGAAAGAGATTGCAAATATGCCAACTGACTGGAGTTTATGCCCTGCAGGCTCGAAATTGAATTAACAATGCTGGTAATCGCCGCATCGCTCGTAGCATTCATAAGCTGTTCTGTCAGATTCTGCGGCGAGACGCTGGTAACGTTGACCATGCCATTAATGCCATTCAGGGTGCTCAAAAGCGACTGGAGCTCCGCTTCGTTTGTAGAAAGATTCATCAGGTCGCTCACGTATTTGCTGATGGCGGCGTCCGTCGTGAGACCGAGCGCCTGGGCCCCAGGAGTCGACGAATCTGACCCTTCAGCTCTTTGGTAACTTCCGCGACAATGTCATTTTCGGAAATATTCATCGTAGGAACGCTAGCCTTCGGCTGCGCAGGAGCGGGCTTGATATGAAGATACTCGTTATAATTCCCAGCGCCAAGAGCGGAAGAGCTGGTAGCGCTACCATAGACAAACGCATTAAATCCTGCGGGGCTGGAAACCGCGGCGGTATTCCCTGTCTGGCCCGCCCCGCCTTGTCCGCCCGATCCTCCGGTTCCACCAGACACCCCAGTATATGTCCCCGCCGGGAACGTCGGCGTCGGCACGGCAGGCAGGGATGGAGCGGGGGCCGTCTCGCCTCCGCGCTTCGTGAGCGTTATAAGCACAATAAGACCGATAGCCACGACGACGGCGATACTCAAAAATATAATTTTTTTCTTATCGTCCATAAATAATAACCCGAAGCTTTAAGGTTTTGGGCTGTCCGATAGCCCCAAGCCACAATGCCTCGTATTCTAATCATACCACACGCGGTCACACAATCCCGCAAACGAACAAGATAACAACGGCAATATAAAGAAAATATAAAACGAAAACCGGCCATTCGCGGTAGTTCTTGCGATTTACGAAACAATAGGCAAGTAAAGCGGCGATGAACGAAGGGACAACAAGTCCGCTCAACCCCAAAATCAGAGGCACGAGCAGAAATGCGAGCGCAAGCAGCGTGCCGATTACCCGCTTGCCGTTTTTTTCTCCGAACAATACCGGTATTGTTTTAATTCCTGCGGCGCGGTCGCCCTCTATGTCTTTCATGTCTTTGACGTTGTTACCCAACGTAGTTCCAACAACGATAAGGATTAAATATCGCACAGGAAAAGCCCCGATTGATTTGTCGCCGCTGAGTGTATAAAAACCGGCTAGCACAACCGCGAGAAACGCCAAGGACATCAGAAACGTGGACAGCAACGGGAATCGCCTAATCCTTAGCGGCGGTGCCGAGTAAATATGCGACAGGGCGAGCGCGACCACCACCATAAACATGGCGTAATACCCGGCCAAAAAACCGCCCACGAGTGCCCAGATGAGAAAAATAAGATTGGCATTTTTAACATCGTCAACCGAAAGCTCGCCACGAACAAGCGGTCTTCCCGAATTTGAAATCTTATCAATGTCAATGTCGGCTATATCATTCACGCCCATCGCGTACATGCTGGCGCAATAGACGCTGATGAAGAGCGCGATAATAGTAGAGATGTCCAGCCAGTTAAAAAGATCTGAGGACCGGTCAAAACCCAGGCCAGGAAAAATCCGGCAACGAGAAGAAGCTGGTAGGGGACCACTTGGCGGGGACGAGAATTCTTCAAGACCGCGAGCGTCTTCGCTGGACGGCTTTGATACATGTATATGATAATCAAAATCGATATCGCTATGTAATAAATATGGGAAACGGCCACGTCAAAAAATGTCTCCGCCGCCCCCAAATACGACAACTGGACCATCGGATGCACAAAATTTCTGACCACGATCGATGAGCTGGCGCTGTCGGCAAAAAACTGACCCACAGAACGAAGACCGCCAGCCCCAGAAAAATCCGATACGATCTTCATAATGCTCGGCGCGAATGCCCACAAAAAAGCGACGACGTATACGGCAAAAGCCGCAGCCACGCCTTTCCAAATTCTTTTCGTCGCGTAAATCACGTAGAATAAAACCCCGAGAATGGCCAAAATGGCTTGGATCCTCATCCCCGGAGTCACCCCGACTATCGGAACCAAACCAAAAAGATCAAAGAACGACCTTGTGAGCCCCGACAAGGAGCCCACAAAAGGATATCCAAGATAATAGCCCGCGCCACGCGAGATTATGAAATCTAAAATCGGCGGTAACCAGCTGCCAAAAAACACTATTATTGCGATCTTTTCTCCCCTTTTGACGTTGGGCACGAAAATGCCGTGTAAGATCATAAGGGAAAGCGCGACTCCAAGATAATAAAGGTAGCCGTGGACAATGGTGGCAAAATCGGAAGCGAGCACTCCGCTCAGAGATAAACTAAAAAAATTTTCCAACAAAATTCTTACGAAAATTATGCAAAAGAATCCCAAAGCCCAATCTTTGAGAGTAACTTCGGTGCTGTCTATCTTTTCCAAAAGTTTCCTGAGCACGGTGGTTTACATAAAAATTATACCGCCTTCACCCCACACATACCAAAGGCATGTGTGGGGTTCACTAAAATACGAAAATATGCGAACATGCAATTAAATAGTCGGCAAGGCGCCAACGACCGCAAGGCACAAGCCTAACGACCGGGCACATTACGCGCTCAGCGCCTCACGATTAGCCAAAATTTATCCTAGCGAGAACGCCCAACCAGTAATGGTGGGGACGAGAGCGAGGTTCCGCAAGGCGGGACGAGCGAAGCTCGCGACGGATGGAACCATGGCCGTAAGGCCGTGGGAACTCCATGAAACGACTCGGCCAACATTTCCTGAAAAACAAATCGGCACTAGAAAAAATCGCGGCGGCGCTGGAATTAAAATCCGGCGACCTTGTGATCAAGATCGGCGCGGGACGCGGGGAATTGACGGAGGTCGTAGAGCGTGAAACACGAAACGCGAAACATGATGTAAAAATTATCGCGATTGAAAAGGACGGAGAACTGGCGGAATTTGTGCGAAAGAAACTCACCGCAGACAAAAATATTGAGATCGTTACCGGCGACGCCCTAAAAGTTATTCCGCAATTAATTACACAATTGCCCAATTACCCAGCTGCAAGTTACAAACTTGTCGGCAACATTCCCTATTACATCACGGGGCGCCTTTTACGGATTATCGGCGAGCTTGAAGACAAACCCGAACTCTGCGTCTTTACTTTGCAGAAAGAAGTCGCGGAAAGGATCTGCGCGGAGCCGCCGCGCACGAACCGGCTCGCGGCAAGCGTGCAGTTCTGGGCCGAACCGGAAATTATCACATGCGTGCCGCGAGAAAATTTTGAGCCGCAACCCGGCGTAGATTCCGCCATAATTAGATTAAAAATTAAAAATCAAAAATTAAAAATAGGCGACTCAGAATATTACTGTGCTCTGCGGGCGTTGTTCGCGCAACCGAGAAAAACAATACTGAACAATTTGGCGACGAGCGACAAGCGACAAGCGACAAGGAAAATCGAGGTAGCGGAAAAACTAAGGAAAATCGGCATAAAACCGGATGACAGGCCGCAGGATTTGAGTGTGGACGATATTATCAAAATCGCCAAAAACTTTTGACCTTAATTAGGAACTCGGTGGATAACGCGTTTTGCTGTCATTCTGAGGCCAAAGCCGAAGAATCTCCGTGGTATTTTTCAGCATCCAAAACATGGAGATCCTTCGCTATGCTTAGGACGACATCATTATTATTCAACCAAGCTCAATTGGCGCAACTTTGGCAGGTAATACTCATATTGGCAGGTCCTTAATAAATTGTGCATAACTTCGGCATTTCGCGGCTTCCAGTGCGCTATAATTATAGTAAATGGTAGATACGAAGAAGTTGATATCGGGCTTCCTGATTTTGGCTTCAATAGTGGGCTCGCTGGCTTTTATTTTTTCCAGCCGAACCTTTAACGCAAACGAGCAAAAGCCTACTTCCGATATGTCTGCCGGCGAAAACTACGCCGCCGAACAATCGCCGGCGGTTCCCGCAAACGCCTTTGCCGCGCAATCCTTGGCCTACGTGCCAGTAAGTCCCGCTGCCTCCGTAAAACCGCTGGCCGACAGCGACCTCCCGCCATACAAGCCGACTTCAAACTTAACCGAGGCATTGTCCCAGTATCTCGCAAGGGAAATGGTTAAGTATAACCCTGACGGTCCCCAAATCACGGATGACAGCGGTGATGCAATCACGCAGATGCCGAACATTGGCGCCATGGACAGCGAATTCGCCAATATCCCGGAAGTTAAAAATTTCAAGATTCCCGACTGGAGCGCCGAAGCGGCGGCGCTGGAACTGACGCTGACCTCCGATACGTCGCAAGCAAGTCAGGAAAAATATGCAGAAGCTCTGAATTCAATCTACAGCGAGTATTTCCTGAATCCGGACCTCACGAGCATCGGCTACAAGGCCTCCACGGATGTCAAGCCGGATGATTTCAAAAACGCGGCGACGGTCTCGGACAACGCTCTCCAAGAAACCAAGTCGGTGCCGACCCCGACGCCGCTTGCCGATTTCCAAAAGGCGCTCGCGACAACCATCCTATACACCAAAAATATGACCGCTCTCGGCGCGAACGCGAACGACGACCCGCTCAAGGCGGAACTCATAATGAACGCGAAGGGAAACGACATAGACATCGCCCTTCTGAATCTCCAGACGCAATTCCAAAAAGACGCGGTGCAGAAAGCGATTTCGGCGCGGCCGGAGACAAAGACCGGAGTTACGGCATTGGTAAACAATCTCCTCGGCATAAAAACCGCCTACGCCTTCTGCCCAACATGGGACTTTCCGAGCTTCGGCGATTTTCTGCGGGCGCTGGCCAAGGACATTGAGCAGATGGTCCTCAGTTTAGTCCTGCAAACGGTGAAAAATATGATCGTCCAGGAATTACAGAATGTGGCGAGGGATTTCATCCGCAACGCGGGCGCGCCGAGGTTCGTGACTAACTGGCTTGTCTACGCGGCAAACTCCCTGCAGCGAGGCGCCGTCCTGGCCCTTAACGAAGCCACGTTGGCGCTTTCAAGCGACTTCAGCGGACCAATCAAACTCGCCATGCTGTCAACCATAGGCAATCCGGCTCCGAAAAGCACAATGGCTCCGCCGGGACAGGCATTCTACAACAATATGCTTAGCGGAGGCAGCTGGGGAACGTTCGGCAGTTTGCTTGCGCCCACAAACAATTACTTCGGCGCATACCTGGCGACGCACGACTATATA
Source organism: uncultured bacterium (assembly GCA_963844965.1). Taxonomy (GTDB): domain Bacteria; phylum Patescibacteriota; class Minisyncoccia; order UBA6257; family 2-01-FULL-56-20; genus REEB91. Next base: position 119,527 of record CAWJQC010000006.1, read on the forward strand.
GCGCAGGAATCAGCTAAGGCACAACAGGCGGCGCATAGTGAAGTCGCTGCATCCGGCGGCTTCACGGGAGCGCGAACCGGCGAAACGCCGGGCAACCCCGCTCCCGGATTCGGGACGGAGAAAACCTGCAATAAACCTCAAACAAACGAGTTCCCGTTCAGTAGCGGCGGGAGACAAGACGCGCTTGACAGCCTGCAAGATTGGATAGCCGATCTAGAAGCCAGGGGTGGTCTTATAGTCGGCTCGCCGGAGTGCGACACAACAGACAGCGGCAGCTGTACGGTACAGTTTTGCAATCCGGGCGACACCTCAAACACGCAAATAAAAACGCCGGGCGATGTCGTAGCGGCGATGGCCCATAACGCCGTCGGTCAGAACGGGCAACTCACAATATCGGCCCAGAACATTGCCGGCCTTATTACCTCCATTCTCCAATCATTCCTTTCCACTTTAATAAACCAATCCCTATCAGGATTGAAATAAATCAAATGCACGCTCAAAAACAAAAAAGGGCTAGAGGTGCCGGCCATGCGAAGCGGAATTTATTGATCCTCGCCGCCGTTCTTGTTCTGGCCTTAAGTTTGTTCCCGACGCACAAAGCGCACGCCTTCCTTGACGATATTGCCGGAAAAGCGGTGGGCACGCTTGTCTACGGAATAAACTACATCCTCTCTTTAATCGCTGGCGTCGCGATAATGGTTGAAGCGTGGTTCATAGGAGTGCTCCTGCAGATGAGTCAAAATGTCGTGAATGTCGATATCGTACAAACAGGATTCAGCGTCTCCCTTTCCATCGCCAACCTCGGGTTTGTTTTCGGAATCATTGTCATCGCCATCGCGACGATTATCCATTACCAGACATACGGCATAAAGCAAATCCTCTGGAAACTCATAGTTATGGCGATTCTCGTGAATTTCGGCCTTGTCATCGCCGGAACTATAATCGGATTCTCAAACACGCTCACTAACTATTTCATGACAGCGCTTCCGGGTCAGGGAAACAACTATCTCACGTTTGCGGAACAGATGGCGGCTATATTCCAACCGCAAAGTTTAGTATTCCCCAACGCCCTCAACAACTCACAATCCACCGCGGCTAATATGATGGGACAGGCGGGAAGCACACTTGGCGATGTCATACAAAACATAGGCGGTTTGGTTTTCGGGCTTGTCGCGCTTGTAATGATTATTGTCACTCTCGCCCTCTTCGCGGTCATGCTCATTATCCGCTACGTTTATTTTGTAATACTTCTCATACTTCTACCCCTCGCCTGGCTTTGTTATGTCTTCCCATCGTTAAGCACCCACTATCACAAGTGGTGGAATCAGTTCCTGCGCTGGTGCTTCTTCGCCCCAATCGCGATGTTTTTCATCTATCTCGTTATTATGGCCGGCAATTCCATGATGGCCGGCTCGGCTGACCAATATGGAATATTCAAAAACGCAAACATCGCGAACTTCAGCAGCACCAATACCAACGGCGTAATTCAGGGAATTTCCAATTTTTTCGGAGCTCTGCTGACGCCGATACTCACGACCTTTATTAAAGATATCGTCCTTGTGGCCCTGACTGTGGGCGGGATTTTCGTGGCGAACTCCATGGGGCTCGCCGGCGCCGGCATGGCCATGGGCGCGGTGAATAAAGTCAGCAAATCAATGCAGGGATTCGCCGGCAAGCAAGCGGCAAAGGGCGGGCGGCGCGCCTGGCAGGCTGCAGGCGGCGAGAGAGCAGAGAAAGCGCTGCGCGAGGGAAAGATAAGCAAGCAAGTCAAAAAAATTCCCATTATCGGCGCGCCGCTTGGCTGGGTCACCGGCAGAGGCGAGAGAGAGGCCGCCTTGGGTCTCGGGAAAATTACAAAAAACGAGAGAATGGTGGGGGAGGAAAAGGGACGCCTGCGAGGAAAACCTCCGGATGAGCTAAAAGAGCTCCTTAATTCCGGCAACCTGAACACAGAAATGAAGTTCGCCGCAATAGATCTGTTAAGAGGGAAGAAAAAAGTAACCGACGATACAAAAATCGACCGCGGCACGAGCACCGCCGGCAAATTCATGTCCGACTGGGACACCATCAAGAGATATAGGCAAGAAGAGATGACCGACGACTACGACAAGCTCACAATGAGCACGGTTAACGAGAGAGCGGCGAAAAAAGCGCGCGAATCGCCGAGGTTCGAAGCGGCGGACGCCGAAGGAGAAAAATTGCGCAGGGAGGCCTACGAGAAAACGCGCACATCCCCCACGACCGAAGCGACAGCGAACAAGGAGCGCGACACGGCATATGCCGACACGTATAAAGCGGCCGAAGAGGGAGCGAATAAAGAATATCAAGCGGCCAAAAAGGCGGAACTTGACGTTGGCAATTCAAAGGAGGAAGCGGAAGCCAGAGCCCAAGAGGCCAGAAAAAAATATTTGGAAAGGGAAGGCGTGGAGACCAAAGCCAAAGAAGCCGGAGAAAAAGCCAAACAAGAGTATATAGAATCCGAAGCTG